>JBMLRK010000295.1:0-1455 GCA_049241065.1 Spirosomataceae bacterium | reverse complement strand
GTTGATAAATAGTTTATGATAATAGTTGTCTCAAGATGTAGCATAAGCTATTAGAAAATAATGGTTTATCGAAATCTTTGAACATTAAACTGACGACTACTTATCTGATAAATTTTGTAGAAATGCTTCTTGACATCTTCAATAATACGCTAGGTCGAAGATAATGACGCTCCTTCAATTTTGTCATAGAGGCATAACTATTTTCGTTTGTCTAGTGTTTTAATGAAATTGTAATATTTGAAGTAAAATTTGAATATTTACAAAGTGCTAGTTACATTTGGTATCGCAAAATAGATTAATAATTTTCTGAAAATTTCGTTGGTAAACTTGATCGTATTTTCTGACAAATTACCCATTTTATCATTAATCCTTAATCCGCTTACCTTTATGAGTTTAGAATTCAAAGACAAGGACGGTTCAGTCCGTGCTGTAAAGGGCTATTCATACATGGCTCCTAATCCTGCTGCAAAATCTTTTAGAAGAAGAAAAAAAGGCAGAAAAACCAAATTACCCGCAAAAGTTGATTTACGTCCATTTATGACTAAGGTTGAAAATCAACAACGTTTAAGTAGTTGTACCGCTAATGCGACTGCGGGTGCCTTTGAATATCTTGCTAAAAAACACTTGAAAAATAGAGCGTTTGAGGTAAGCCGTTTATTTGTTTATTACAATGCCCGTTTAAGAGCAAGTAATGTCATTAAAGACAGCGGTAGTCATATCCAATATGCTATCGAGAGTTTACATAAGTTAGGTGCTTGTACGGAGGAAGTTTGGCCTTATGAGATGAAAAAGGTAAATGATAAACCTCATACTCCGAGCTATGAGGAGGCTTGTAATTTTAAAGTTCAAAAATCGTATTATATTCCTACTGATTTAAATGCTTGGAAGAAATGCCTTGCTGATGGGTATCCAATTATTTTTGGAATTTCGTTATTTAAGGGTTTTGATACGTGTTCACAAAATAAAGGGGTTGTTCCTATGCCAACTCCAGACGAAGCTGGTCGTCAGGCTCATGGGCTACATGCGATGCTTTGTGTAGGTTATTCAGAAGTAGATAAATTGTTTATCATCAGAAATTCATGGGGCGAGCAATGGGGCGATAAAGGCTATTGTTATATGCCTTACGACTATGTTATCAATTCGAAGTTTAACATGGGCGATAGTTGGATGATTGCTCGTACTGCTCCAATCCCAGATTTTGAGGCTTCGTGGAAAGAAGATAAAAAGTCGGTTGTCGATAATGGTAAGGGGTATGATAAAAGTAGCTTTGTTACCTATCCAGAAAAAGCGTATAGTAGTTTCAACCCACTCGAAGGCATTGAATACGAAGAGTATGAAGAAAGTTCTAACGACGATTACGACGAATTAGAATTCTACGGCGAAGACGAAGAGGAGGAAGTGGACGACCTATACGGAGCGGAAGACGACGACGACGAATTAGAAGACGAAGAGGAG
>JBMLRK010000294.1:0-1320 GCA_049241065.1 Spirosomataceae bacterium | reverse complement strand
GGTACACGGGTTTTAACCCGTGTGTAAGGCGACGACTTAAAACTCGTTAACCCTTTAACGGATTAAAATCCGCTTATCCGTAAAAAATCGTAATCAATAAATGAAACGGGTTAAAACCCGTTTACCCAAATCATGAACAAACGAACCTTTCTAAAACAAATGGGATTGACCGCTTTTGCAGCGGGTCAATCGTCGAGCTTGCTTCAAGCAAAACCTGTTTTACCCCAAAAATCGGCAAGCACGCTGAAAAACTGGGTATGGATAAATCCTGACCACAAAGAGACGGAAGAGACGCTCACCGCACGTTACAAAAAATATAAAGCACACGGCATCACAGGTATCTTTTTTGAAGCCGACGACGAAAAGCATTTTACCATTGCCAAAAAACAAGGGTTAAGCACGCACCGTTGGATTTGGACGCTTAACCGTGGGGAAGAAAGCCTATTGAAGGCTCATCCAGAATGGTATGCCATTAACCGAAAAGGAGAATCTTGTGCCGATAAACCTCCTTACGTAGGCTATTACCGTTGGTTATGTCCTTCTCGTCCTGAAGTCCGTGATTATTTGGAAAATATTGTTAAAACCGAACTCAGCAAACCCTACGTGGACGGCATTCATTTGGACTATGTCCGTTATTGCGATGTCATTTTAGCGGTCAACCTGTGGCAAGTCTATGGCATTAAGCAGAATCAAGAATTACCCGAATATGATTTTTGCTATTGCGAAGTATGTCAGCAAAAGTTTAAGGAGAAAAAAGGGATTGACATTACCAAAGTAGAAAACCCAGACCAAAATTTATCGTGGCGAAAATTCCGTTACGACAATGTTACTCGTTTGGTCAATCACTTAGCCGAAACCGCCAAAAGTTTCAAAAAACCTATCAGTGCAGCGGTTTTCCCGACACCCGAAGTAGCCAAAAGAATTGTGCGTCAGGACTGGGTAAACTGGAACTTAAACCTGGTTTGTCCCATGATTTACCACAAATTTTACAAAGAAGATGTAAGCTGGATTGGCGATGCCGTCGAAGAAGGCGTAAAAGCACTACACGGAAAATTCCCTTTGTACGCTGGTCTCTACTTACCCGATTTTGACAACCACGACGAAATTACCCAAGGCATTCGACTTGCCCTCAAAAATGGAGCAGCAGGCATTTCGCTCTTTGGCGACGTAACCGACGACGTTCTGAAAGCCTTGGTAAAAGGGATTAGTTAGCAATTTTGCCGTTGGTTGTTGGGAGATGACCAACGGCATGAAAAGTACAAGGATTTATTTAGCTAAACCTATAAGGTTTTAGTTAAATAGTCTGACTATAAGGTTATT
>JBMLRK010000293.1:0-2851 GCA_049241065.1 Spirosomataceae bacterium | reverse complement strand
TGCCTCCCTCCCTTTTCACAAAACAAACATCCATTTTATGAAAAAACTATGTATGCTTATTGCTATTTGTTGTGTAGCAATTTCAAGCTTTGGACAACAAAAAACGTATGATACAGCCAAACCATGGACGTTTTGGTGGTGGATGGGCAATGCTGTTACCAAAGAAAGCATTACCAATCAACTCGAACTATTTGCCAAAGCAGGTATTGGCGGTGTGCATATCATTCCAATTTACGGTGTAAAAGGCTATGAAAAACAATTTACCCCTTTCTTAAATGATCAATGGTTACGTTTTCTGGAACATACCACTCAGGAAGGGAAACGCCTACATATTGGGGTCGATTTGACGACGGGAACAGGTTGGCCTTTTGGTGGCCCTAATGTTACACAAGAAACAGCCGCTAAAAAATGGAAATTAGAAGGAAATAAACTAGTCACTACCTTAACGAAGCAACAGGTAAAACGTCCATCACCAGGGGGAGCAGGTTTAGTACTTGACCCTTTTGGAGCAGATGCGATGCCTCAGTATTTACAGCGTTTTGATACGGCTTTTGCTAAAACAACGGCTCACCCTCGTGCCATGTACAACGATTCTTACGAAGTATATGGAGCAAACTGGACAAACAATTTCCCAGAAGAATTCAAAAAAAGAAGAGGATACGATATTCAAGACCACGTTTCGGAGTTTTTAGATACCATAAAAAACGAACGGAATACCTTGATTAAAATGGATTATCACCAAACCATTGCCGATTTAGTATTGGAAAACTACGCTACGAAGTGGACAAATTGGAGTGCGAAAAAGAACTATATTACTCGTTATCAAGCTCATGGCTCACCAGGCAATTTACTTGATTTGTATGCTACGGCTGACGTGCCAGAAACAGAATCGTTTGGTTCTAGCCGTTTCAATATCCCTAATTTGCGTATTGACGATGAATATGAAATCGAGCGTTTTGGTATTCCTAGCCCTTTGGCAATGAAATTTGCTTCTTCGGCATCTAATCTTACGGGAAAAACATTGGTAAGTTCAGAAACTTGTACGTGGTTAGCCAACCACTTTAAAGTGTCTCTTTCGCAAGTGAAACCTCAGGTAGATGAGTTATTTACGGCAGGTATCAACCATATCTTCTTTCATGGAATTGCTTACTCTCCGAAAGAAGAAACTTTCCCAGGCTGGTTATTCTACGCCTCTACGAACTTTGGCCCATCGTCGCATTTTTGGAATGAAATGCCTCAACTGACAGGCTACATTCAACGCTGCCAGAGCCGTTTACAGAATAGCCAACCAGACAACGATGTATTAGTTTATTTCCCTATCAACGACCTGTGGGCTACTTCAAAAAAATCAGTAGATGCTATTTATCAGCTTGATATTCATAGCATTGGCTCATGGATTTCACAAAAGGCTTATGGACAAACCTGTAAACAATTGCTTGAAAAAGGGTATAGCTTCGACTACGTATCTGACCTTCAATTACAGCGCTTGAAAGTAACGAACGGACAAATCAAAGCTGGAAAGTCGAACTACAAAACAATTGTTATTCCTTCGTGCAATTACTTACCTGAACAAACACTAGAAACACTTTTAGCATTAAGTAAGCAAGGGGCAAAAATTATTTTTGCTGGTGAAAAACCTAGCAACTTCACGGGATTCAACGAGTTTGAAGCTCGTAAAGCAAAGTTCCAAACACAAATGGCCTTGCTTTCTCAGCAGTCTATTTCGGGAAAAGACCTCTTTACGGTATTACCTTCTTTGGGCGTTCCGCAAGAATCTTGGACAGACAAAGGGCTTCGTTTTATTCGTAAAAAACAGGCAGGAAAAGCCATTTATTTTATCAGCAATTTAGACAATCAATTCGCAACGGGTTGGATTACCTTGAGTACCAATATGGTAAACCCTCGTTTCTATGATGTTTTAAATAATACGTATAAAACAGTACCAACGAAACACGAAAATGGTAAAACGCTTGTGTATTTGAGCTTAGCCTCAGGAGAATCTTGTTTCTTGGAAGAAGGAAAAACTGCTACCACGGCAATCGTCAACAACAGTGCTAAAGCTAGTTTAACCCTTTCAGGAGCATGGAAAGTAGATTTTCTTGCAGGAAAACCACGTATTCAGTTATCTAAAACCATTGACCAATTAAGTTCTTGGACAACTTGGGCAGACTCAACGGACTTCTTCTGGGGTACGGTGCGTTATAGCAAAGAAATTGACCTTAGTAAAGAGTTAGCTTCTCAAAATCTTAGCATCGACTTAGGGAATGTCAACGAAAGTGCCGTCGTAAAAATCAACGGTAAAGTCATCGGAACAGCTTGGTGTTTGCCTTTTAAATTAACGATTCCGAAAAATGTTTTAAAAATTGGTAAAAATAGCCTTGAGATTGAGGTTAAAAACCTATCAGCCAATTATATGCGTTTGTACGACAAGCAACATCCAGAATGGAAGAAATTCTACGATGCCAATATCGTAAGCGTAAAATATAAAGCATTAGATGCTACGAAATGGTCGCCAATGCCTTCGGGATTAATGGGGCCTGTGGTACTGAAAACACTTGGGAATTAAACTACCTATGTCTAATCCCTACGGGATTTCTGAATTGATTATCCCAGTCCCAGCGGGACGACCGAGATAGTAATCAGGGATTAAAATTTCTGAGCAGCAGCTACAAACCTGACAGATTTCAAAAATCTGTCAGGTTTTTGATAATCGCAGCCAACACAGTTTTCTAAAAATATTGTAATCCCTACGGGATTTTTGAATTGATTATCCCAGTCCCAGCGGGACGATCGAGCTAGTAATCAGGGATTAAAATTTCTGAGCAGCAGCTACAAACCTGACAGATTTCAA
>JBMLRK010000292.1:0-8095 GCA_049241065.1 Spirosomataceae bacterium | reverse complement strand
ACAAATATGGAAAACCCAGTAATTATTTTAGGAGCTAACAGCATTGGAGCTGTGGCATTAGATATTTTCAAGAGAAATAACGTCATTGTTTATGGTTTCTTGGACGACAATAAAGCCTTACACGATACACAAATCGACGATATTCCTGTATTAGGAGCAACAGACGATGAAACCTTCACAACTTTATTAGGTAAAAAATGTGAGGCTTTTGTAGCAATGGACGAGCAAAAAGTGCGTAAAAACTTAGTAGAAATGCTCAACGAAGACCGCAAAGTTCAACCTGTCAACGCCCTTCACGACAGTTCAATTATTGCTGATACCGCTGCTATTGGTCATGGCAATCTATTTGCAGCAGGTTCTATTATCAACCCCAATGCAACCGTAGGAAACCATAACATTTTACACAGCCGAGTGGTAATTGACTCCAATGCAACCATTGGCGACTATGTCCAAATCGGGGCAGGAAGTACTATTGGAGCAGGAGCAGTTATTGAAGACAATGCTTTTATCGGTACAGGCGTAACCATTGTAGGAGGTGTTAAAATCGGCAAAGGAGCTAGAGTTGGAGCAGGTTCAGTAGTCATTGAAGCCGTTAAAGCAAGAGAAACCGTATTCGGTAATCCAGCGAAGAAAGTGTAGGTAAAATATTATGAGTAATAAGATGGCTTCATGCTAATTATTATCTAATTTAAGTACTTTTACAGACAGACTTTTAAATATAAAAAAATGCTTGATTCGATATACATAAGAAACTATAGAACATTAGAAAACCTTAGTATTGGTTCTTTAGGAAGAGTAAATCTTATCATAGGAAAAAACAATACAGGTAAGACAACCTTATTAGAAGCAATAGGAATCTATGCGACGAAAGGTGATTTTTCTTTTATTTCACAAATATTTGAAGAGCGAGGAGAGAGTAGCAGAAAAAGGGACACAAATGAATATGACATAAGCAACAACCTTGAAATGCTACGTTCCTTGTTTACCAATAGGACAATAAAATTTAATTTAGATTCCGCTATTGTAATTGGTACGCAAGAAACATCACTATTAGAAATTCAAAAGACTAATGACCAATCTGTTACTCTTCGTCTTGTTTTATATTCCGATGAAGTACAACGAAATGCCCAAGGCGTACGTCTAAATAGAAAAAGTATTGTTGCCGACAGTGATTTATCCGAAGTTGCGGTAGATATATATGAACATAAAGTAGGCTTTGAAATTAACACAGGCTCTCGTTCTGTTATCTTACCTATTGAGTCGCTACCGGGACGGTCTAGTTTACAACCATCTGAAAATAAAAGTACCTTACAATTAATTAGAACCTTTAATATTGATAGAAATATCAATGGAAGGCTTTGGGATAATATTACCCTCACAGAAAAAGAAAGTCATGTAATTGAGGCATTACGAATCATTGAGCCATTGACAGAAAGGATTGCATTTAAAGAATCCTCCTCTTCTTCAAGAGAACGAACAACCATCATAAAGTTATCCAACGTTGACACTCCAATTCCTCTTAAAAGTATGGGTGATGGAATCAATCGGATTCTGACTATTATTCTGGCATTAGTCAATGCGGATAATGGCTTTTTATTAATTGATGAATTTGAAAATGGTTTACATTATTCTGTACAAGAAAAATTGTGGGAAATTATCTTTAAGTTATCACAAAAACTAAATGTGCAAGTTTTTGTAACTACCCATAGCGAAGACTGTATCGTTGGATTTGAAACTATTTTGAATGACTCAGACAATCCTCTTGAAGGAAAACTAATACGACTTGAAAATATTAATGGAAAAATCAAACAAGTTGAATTTGATGCCAAGGAACTAAAAATTGCTACGGATAACGATATTGAAATAAGATAATGTCAAAAAAACACGACCACCCAACATCGTTACTTTTAGTGGAAGGGAAAAATGACCTACATGTAATTTCCTCACTTTGTAATCAATTTAACATACCAGAATGTTTTAGTATCAAAGACTGTGAAAGTGTAGAGAAGTTAGAAGCACAAATCCCTGTTCAATTTAAAGCATCTAAATCAATATTGGGCATCATCGTTGATGCAGATACCGACCTACAAGCTCGTTGGGATTCTGTCAAAAGTATATTACAAGATATAGGTTTTGTAGTACCTAAAACATTACCTGAAAATGGACTAATTATTTCTGATAGCGATGGGATTCGTAGAGTTGGGGTATGGATTATGCCAAACAATAACTTAAATGGAATGCTTGAGGACTTCATCTCATTTCTCGTTCCTAAAGATGACCAACTTCTAGCTATTGTGGATAATACCTTGAATGATATTGAACGAAATAGACTAAATAAATATTCTTTAACGCATAAATCAAAGGCTCGTATTCATTCTTGGCTATCACTTCAAGAAGACCCTGGTTCTCCCCTCGGACAGGGAATAACAAAACGTTATCTGACAACCGATGAGGAAACATGTAAAAAGTTAATGAATTGGATTACTAATTTATTTTGTGTCTAACAATAGCATTCTACTTTTCAGTAAATTCAACCAGGCTTTTTTTATACCATGAGCCGATTAATCCAGCTAATCGGCTCATATTTTTGCTATATTTGAGCCGAATACGTTAATTAATCGGCTCATTCCAGTTTTTGAAGATTGAACAATTAAGTAATCAGACACATTTATTTTAAGAATCGTATAGAAGTATAGTGATTATAAGTAATTGATTATCATTTTTTTATACAACTATATTTTCTATGTATCTATGTGGTTAAATATGTCGTGGTACTTAGTTAATTGGGGATTGAAAAACGATTGTAGCCAAAGACACTCATTAACTCCTAAACTCTCCACTCCTAAACTCCTTTACTCCTCCTCTTCCTTACTTTTCTTCACTTGTTTTGGAGCTTCGTAAATAAGTTTTCCTTTATTGTCTCGCTCTTGTAAAAGCACTGGTTCGTATTTTTCAAACTTGTCTTTGGCATGTTGCGTTTCTTTTTTCAAACGTCCCATTGCTCCAAATTGGTGATATTCTTTCCAACGTCCAACCTTTACGCTATCATCAAAACGTCCTTCTTCTTTTAGTTGTCCTCCCTCATAAAAAGAGCGATAATCGCCTGTCACCTTTCCATAAGACACAGGGATTACTTCTTTAATTTTGGTTTCAGCCTTATCGTAATAGTTCAAACGTGAATCGGCAGGGAAGCCGTTTTTATAGCGTTCTTTCGTCAATAAAATAAACTCTTGGTTGTAAGTTTCCCAACGTCCGTCTTTTACTCCTACTTTAAAAAAGCCTTCTTCCACCAATTCATCATTTACATATTTTGCGTAAGGGCCATGACAAATTTCGCCATAGTTTTTATCTTTTCTTGGCGTATTGGTAATTCGGTGCATCTTAGGGTCATACCACCAAACTTCTTTGGCATAGATACTCGGCTCGGCTTCATCGGGGTCACGGAGGACGTTGATTTCTTCAATAGTCAACCGTACACCTGTTCCATATTCTCCAATACGACGTTCAAACTTAATGCCTTCATACTCATATTTAGGCACTTTTTTCTTGACCTTTTTGGTTTTCGTACGAGTTGTTTTTAATCCCAAATCGTTCGATAAATCAGAGCCAAAACCTGTTAATTCATCTTTAATTCGCTTTACTTCAGCTTTATTATTTTTAATGTCTTCTTTAACATCCTTGATTGTTTTCTTGGCATTTTTGATATTATCTAAAATATCGGTCTGAATTAAGCCCCCCAAAATACCCTTCGATTTCGCCGAAGTATCAGTTTGTGGCTTGGCTTTGGTCTTAAACTCATCGTTTTGAGCAAAAGCCAATTCTCCAAAAAGTACAAATAAGAAGGTAATTATTATGGATAAACTTTTCATTTTTGACACATATTCAAAGGCTTACTATTACTTTTGTAAACGAATAAGCCCTTGTTTTATTTTTAATTGATAAAATGATTGCCGCAACTCGCATTTAGCGAAAACAAATTTGCTCATAAAATTGAACAAACGACAGATATAAAGTAAAAATATAGGAATTCGCTCACAAGAAATGGAAAAAGACGCTAAAATTTATATTGCTGGTCATCGTGGCATGGTTGGTTCGGCCATTCACCGCAAATTACAACAAGAAGGATACACCAATTTTGTGGTTCGTACTTCTAAAGAACTTGACTTACGCAATCAACAAGCGGTGGCTGATTTTTTTGCTACTGAAAAACCCGATTACGTTTTTTTAGCAGCAGCAAAAGTAGGTGGTATTGTAGCCAATAACACGTATCGTGCCGACTTCTTATACGAGAATTTAGCGATTCAGAACAATGTTATCCACAGTGCTTATAGTGCAGGTGTGAAGAAACTAATGTTCTTGGGTTCATCTTGTATTTATCCAAAATTAGCTCCACAACCGCTTAAAGAAGAATACCTGTTAAGTGGCTTTTTAGAGCCTACCAACGAACCTTATGCAATTGCTAAAATTGCAGGTATCAAAATGTGTGAGGCTTATCGAGCTCAGTATGGTTGCGATTTTATTTCAGCCATGCCAACCAATTTATACGGGCCAAACGATAATTATGATTTGCAGAATTCACACGTTTTGCCAGCGATGATTCGTAAATTCCATGAGGCAAAAACCAATGGAACACCTGCTGTAACGCTTTGGGGAACGGGTTCGCCTATGCGTGAATTTTTACACGCTGATGACCTTGCTGCCGCTTGTTTGTACCTGATGGAAAACTACAGTGAACCAGAATTAGTAAACGTAGGAACAGGAACGGACGTAACCATCAAAGAACTTGCCGAAACGGTAAAAGAGGTAGTTGGTTTTGAAGGAGAATTAATTTGGGATACGAGCAAGCCAGACGGAACGCCTCGCAAATTGATGGATGTTTCTAAACTTCATGCCGCAGGTTGGCAACATACCATCGAACTAGCTGATGGCATTGCGTTGGCTTACCAAGATTTCCTTGAAAATCATAATACCTTGCGTCTGTAACATGGAAAAAGAATGGTTTAGTACTTGGTTCGACTCGCCTTATTATCATATTCTTTACAAGAACCGTGACGAAGAAGAAGCTCAGGCATTTATGACAGCTCTTTCCAAATTTTTACATTTTAAGCCAGAACACCGAGTAATGGATTTGGCTTGTGGAAAAGGGAGACATGCGATTTTCTTGAATCAATTAGGTTTTAATGTGGCTGGACTAGACTTATCTCCTCAAAGTATCGCTCACGCCAAGCAATTTGAACAACCTAATTTGCACTTCTACGTACACGATATGCGGGAGGTTTTTGAAGAACGTCATTTTGATTTTATCTTAAACTTGTTCACTAGTTTTGGCTATTTTGAAAATGAAACAGAGAATGTGAAGGCATTCCAAGCGGCAGCTCGAAACTTAAAAAAAGGAGGCATTTTCGTCCTTGATTTTTTTAATACCGCTTATGTCATTAAGCACTTGGAGGCATTCGTAGTCAAAGAAATTGAAGGTATTCATTTTGAAATTCGTAAAGAATTAGTCAACGGTTACATCATAAAAGACATTGCTTTTGAAGATAAAGGGCAAGCCTATCATTTTCAGGAAAAAGTAGAAGCGATTTCTTATGAAGCGTTTCATCATTATTTTGATGCGGCTGGTTTGAAACTGAAACACTTTTTTGGGGATTATCACTTGAACCCTTTCGACTCTGAACATTCTACTCGAATGATCTTTGTCTTAGAGAAATAATAAAAACTAAAAATCGTCAACAATGAACCTTACCATCACTCAAGTAAGTAACGATGCCGAACTAGAAGGTATCTTAGCACTTCAACAACAAAATTTGCGTAAAAACATTACTGCCGAAACATTAGCCACCCAAGGCTTCGTTACGGTCGAACATACCTTCGATATTCTAAAAGGAATGCACAACCTTGCCCCTAGTGTTATTGCAAAGGATGGAGATAAAGTAGTGGGATATGCCATTGTGATGTTACCTGATTCTCGTTATGAAGTACCTGCTTTGGAAGGATTATTTGCAGCGATAGGAACCATCAACTATAAAGGAAAAAAGTTAAGCGATTACCCTTATTCCGTGGTTGGACAATTGTGTGTGGGTGAAGGCTACAGAGGAATGGGCTTGGTTGATGAAATGTATAACCACTTTAGAGAATGTTTAGAAAAAGACTACGAAATGGTGATTACAGATATTTCTTCAAAAAACCCTCGTTCGATGAAAGCTCACCAACGAGTAGGCTACCAATCTGTTTCTCGATTCTTTGATGAATTAACGGGCGAAGATTGGGATATTGTCGTTTGGGATTGGCGTTTGTAAATCATTGAAAGAAGATATTTTATAACCCATAAGCGTGCAAACATCAGAAATAAAATCTCTGCTGTTTGCACGTTTTTTTTCGTGCTATTTCGCTATCTTGTCATTGCTATTAAAACAAAAATCCAATGAAACACAAGATTAGAATAGGAATTATTGCACTGGTAATCAGTGGCTTTATCTATGCTATCAATTATGGTTTAGACTATGCCAATATTGCCTCTTCGTATGCAGCCAAAACGGTTTGTTCTTGTACCTTTATTTCTAAAAGACCTTTGGCGAGCATTAAAACCGAAGACCTCTATCAAGTGCCTTACGTGGACGTAGCCATAGATTCCAGTGCTCAAATGGTGTCGGCTTCTATTTATGGATTGGCGACAGCAAAGGCTATTTTCAGAAAAGGCTTTGGTTGTACACTCATCAACGGTACGTCTATCGAAGAACTTCAACAACAACAGGGTTTTGCTAATCCTTCCCCCCTTGCGGATACTGCTCAATTAGTAGCAGACCCACAGATAAATCAACCTAAATTAACTCGTTTGGTCGATAGCATTTTTCATGAACGTGACCCAGAGCATTTACTCCGCACCCGTGCCGTAGTGATACTTCACAAGGGAAAAATTGTCAGTGAACAGTATGCCAAAGGGATTCATCAAACGATGCCCTTGTTAGGTTGGTCTATGACAAAAAGTGTCACCAGTGCCTTAATTGGTATCTTGGTAAAAGCTAAAAAATTGGATATTCATCGCCCTGCTCCAGTAAAAGAATGGCAAGAAGACGAGCGAAAAAACATCACGACAGACCATCTTTTACGCATGAGTAGTGGCTTAACTTTTGAAGAAAATTATAGCAAACCCTCTGACGCAACTCGGATGTTATTTAAAGAAAAAGGGGCAGGAAACTATGCGATTAGCAGTAAAGCGGGTTTTAAACCCAACGAAAAATGGTCGTACTCGAGTGGAACGAGTAATATTTTACAAGAAATTATCCGCAGACAATTCCCTAACTCAACTGCCTATTGGGCATTTCCCTATCAGGCACTGTTTCATAAACTTGGGATGCAAAGTGCTATCCTCGAACCCGATGCTGCTGGAACGTTTATCGGTTCGTCTTTTATGTATGCCACCGCAAGAGATTGGGCAAAATTTGGGCAATTGTATTTACAAGATGGTATCTGGAAAAATGAACGCTTATTACCCGAAGGTTGGGTTAAGTATGCAGCCACCGAAACACCGTATTCAAACGGGGACTATGCAGCCCATTTTTGGATAAATCATCACGATAAAACGTATCCACAAGACGCTTTTTGGGCAGATGGTTTTGAGGGGCAATCCATCACCATCATTCCATCCAAAGAACTGGTAGTAGTTCGTTTGGGCTGTACGCCAAAAAGTAAAAACTTTGATGAAAATCGGTTTATCAAAGAGGTGGTAGCCTGTGTGAGGTAAAATTTTCGGTAATCACCCTGACAGCGGTCAACGACCCTGTCAGGGTGATCGGGGAGGAACAAGTAGCTTTATTTTCAGAGTCTCATCGGGACGAATTAGCTTTTTTGCCCGTGGTCGGTTTCTTCACCGCACCACTTCAGGCGTAAGCAACGCTTATTAGGAATAACAGGTAAGTAAAATTATTGCCAAAAATTGCTGTCGCACGATGGCTGGTCGGGAGACTCAGCCACGGGACACCGAGGGTTACCAGCCAAGGAGAAGGAGTGGTTTTGCATTACAAATAAAATTAACCGCTGACGGTTAGCAATCAGAATAATCCGACTGTAACGCCTACGGCTATCTGGGAAAAAC
>JBMLRK010000291.1:0-5828 GCA_049241065.1 Spirosomataceae bacterium | reverse complement strand
AGGCTCTATCATTTCGGATGATATGTTCGTAATAATTGCGTTGCCATAATTTCTTGTATGAATTTTAAAATTACTCCAAACATTTGCGAACTTTGGGGGTTAATTAGCTGATAGGCTTTGGCTATCTACTCGAAGCATTTCCCTTTATTATTAATAGGCAACTTATGTTATTAAAACTCTCTTTGTTATTTGGGACTTTCTTTTTTATGGAAGGTTTTGCGTGGTTTACACACAAGTATATCATGCACGGTTGGATGTGGCGTTGGCACGAATCCCACCATGTACATCATAAGGATGTTTTAGAGAAAAATGATTTATTCTCGGTTGTTTTTGGTATTAGCTCTACCCTAACCATCATCGTTGGTGATGTTTATGCTGAATTTTGGTATTTGTTTTGGATTGGGTTAGGCATTGCTTTGTACGGAACATTCTATTTTATTTTCCACGATATTATCGTACACCGTCGTGTTAAAATAAAATATATTGCCAAGAATAAGTACATGAAACGCATTATGAAAGCTCATTATGTGCATCATAAGGTGCATACTCGTGAAGGTGCAGAAGCCTTTGGTTTTTTGTATGCCCCTAAAAAATATGAAGCTTAAATACGTTCGATATTATCTTCGTTTACCAATTCGAGGTGTTGGTAGCGGAGGTATAATTGAGCTAATACAACGACATCCTCTCGACAATAACGAGCAATTTTGTCAAGGTCTTGCTCTTTATAGAAAGCAGTGTTGACCATATCGCCACTGAGCTCGTTCTTGCTAGTAGGAATATGTAGGATTTCGGAAAGTAATTCTAAGGAGGTATAGTGTTTTTTATCGCCGAATTTCCACATTTCAAGAGTGTCTAAATGTGGAATCTCCCATGGTTTTTTGCCTGCTACTTGTAAGGCTTTAGGAATCTCAATGCCATTTATCAACATTCGACGGCATAGATAAGGGTAATCGAATTCTTTCCCGTTGTGAGCACACAGAATCAGGTCGCTAGGGCGGTACTTTTTTTCAATTAGTCTCTTGAATTCTCGTAAGAGTTCTTCTTCGTTACTACCAGCAATGGATTTTGCTTTTAGGCATAATTCTTCGTTTTCATTCCAGTGGAAGAAACTCATGCCAATTACGATGATTTTGCCAAATTCAGCATAAATGCCTGCACGGTCAAAATAAAACTCATTGTCGCTTAATAGATTAGGATTTGGTAAAAAACTTGCTTTATGTAGCCAGAGTTTTTGCATTCGTTCTGAAAGATTGCTTAAATCTGCTTCACCCGACACCGTTTCGATGTCGATAAATAGCAAGTTTTTTATCAGTTTATGAAATTCCATAAGATATATAATGTTATTCGTGTAGAATGCCCTTTAAATTAGTAGGCATAATAGTAATTAGATTTTCCTCTCGGATGCTTTCTGGAACGAAGACAAATCTTTTATCATACAATTCCAAACCGATGTAATAACTTACCCAATATTCGTTGTTGATATGGAAAATATCGGGCGAAATAGGTTCTATTTTTGCCATTCCCCCCGCAGGAATTTCTTTGATTGAGTAGCGTAATTGTGCCGTTTTGATTTCGTTACCGTTCACATCTACTCCGTAACCACGAGAAGTAACAAAAATAGTGTCAATATCTGTTTCAAGGCGGTTAATCAAAAAAACATCCCATTGATTTAATGCCTCATCTGTTTTAATAACGGCTACTTTGATTCCTTCTACCACAGGAATAATAATATCTTTTTTCATACAGTTAATAATCTCTCTTTATCGTTAAGCTATTAGTTCCATTTCAAATAATTCAGCTAAATGCTGTTTCATTTTTTCAGAAACTTCTTTCATATCAAGTGTTTTTCCTGTCTCTTTTTCCAAAGAGGTAACAGCTTTATCATCAATTCCACAAGGGACAATATTGCCAAAATAACGTAAGTCTGTATTGACATTTAAGGCAAAGCCGTGCATGGTTACCCAACGGCTTGCTTTTACGCCCATCGCACAAATTTTACGGGGGAATAGTTGTTTTTCAAAGTCAACCCAAACGCCAGTAAGTCCATTGATTCGTCCTGCTGAAACGCCATAGTCGGCACAGGTACGAATTACCGCTTCTTCCAAGAAACGCATATACTTGTGAATATCCGTAAAGAAATTGTCTAAGTCCAAAATTGGATACCCTACCAATTGCCCTTTGCCATGATAGGTAATATCTCCTCCCCGATTGATTTTGAAATATTGAGCATCGTTTTGCTTTAGTCCTTCTTCATCCAATAATAAGTGTTCGGGTTTCCCACTTTTTCCTAAAGTATAAACGTTGGGATGCTCACAAAATAATAAAAAATTGGGTGTTGGAGCAGCTTCTTCTGGACTTAATCCTTTATTGTTGAGTTTAATCGCTATAATTTCAGCATGAAGTTTTTCCTGATAATCCCACGCTTCTTGATAATCAATAATTCCTAAGTCTTGAAAACTGACTTGTTTATGTTGTGCCATTGTCTATGGATGCAAAAATAGTTCTTACAAATTTCGGTTATATTCCTCGTATTTCATTTTCTCTAATGAAAAATATCGTACTAAGCTTTCTCTATCTCCTCACATCTGCTGCGATTTGCCAGACAGTAAGCTTGTTCAACGAGCTACTAATAAAAGGTTTTTTTATCAATATTGGTTTCTTGGTGTAATTTATTATTTCCAACATTGTATCTTGAACAAATTTATACACGCTATTCGTTTACTACCTTTAATAACATCATGGCACAACACCTAGAACTTGGCGAACGTGGCGAAGCCCTAGCCGCAGAATTTTTAATCGAAAAAGGCTTTCAAATTTTGGCGAGAAATTACCGTTATGGAAAGGCCGAAATTGACTTGATTGTGAAGAAAGACATTTTTATCGTTTTTGTAGAAGTAAAATCACTAACGAATTTAAAATTCGGAATGCCTGAAATTGCAGTTGACAAGAAAAAAATCTTCTTGATAAAAAAAGCTGCCGATAATTATGTCTATCGAAACGACTGGCATGGACAAATTCGCTTTGATATTGTTTCCGTTATTTTTAGAGCCAATAAGACTGAAATCATGCACTTTGAAGATGCTTTTTATTGACTTCTTGCATATACACCCACCCAAAGTTTACCTTTGTAGTAGAGAGTCTAACAAAAGCATAACCCATGATTGAAAAACGCTGGATATATAAACCACAGCCTAATCCCGCTACCGTTGATGAATTAGTCGGTAGTATTAATCTTGTTCCCGAACTAGCCACGCTTTTAGCCCAACGAGGTATCGCCTCATTTGACGAAGCGAAAGCTTTTTTTCGTCCTGATTTAGCTCATTTACATAACCCATTCTTGATGGCGGATATGGAAAAAGCGGTAAATCGTTTGATGGATGCCTTGGACAAACAAGAAAAAATCTTGGTTTATGGCGATTATGACGTAGATGGAACGACCTCCGTGGCTACTTTTTATGGTTTCTTGAAAAAACATATTTACCACAATGCGGAGGATTGCCCGTTGGAGTTCTATATTCCTGACCGTTATAACGAGGGGTATGGCGTTTCGCAACAAGGGGTAGAATATGCAGCCAATAATGGCTTTGGACTCATTGTGAGTTTAGACTGTGGAATTAAATCAAAAGATAAAATTCAGTGGGCAAAAGAGCATGGCGTTGACTTTATCGTTTGTGACCACCACCGTCCCGATGAAGGAGATTTGCCTCCTGCTGTGGCGGTTTTAGATCCCAAGCGTTCTGATTGCCCTTATCCTTTTAAGGAACTTACAGGCTGTGGAGTAGGCTTTAAATTGCTACAAGCCCTGTGCCAGCGTCAGGGAATTTCAGAAGACTTACTGTTACCTTATCTGGATTTAGTAGTTACGAGTATCTCTTGTGACATTGTTCCGATTGTGGGCGAAAACCGCATTTTGGCCTATTATGGCTTACTTCAACTGACTAATAATCCCCGTACTGGCTTGAAAGCATTAATGAAGTCGGCTGCTATTGAGGGAAAAATGGATATTACTCGGGTAGTTTTCGGCTTAGGGCCACGGATTAATGCCGCAGGAAGAATCAAGCACGCTTACGATGCCGTTAATTTGTTGCTTTCTGAAAATGAAGACGAAGCCTTTGATTTTGCAAACATTATTGCCAAACATAATACCGAACGAAAAGGCTTAGACAGTACCATTACCGAGGAGGCTTTGGAGGTAATCAATGCCGACCCAATGTTAATAAATGCTAAAAGTACGGTGTTGTTCAACGAAAAATGGCATAAGGGCGTTATAGGTATTGTAGCCAGTAGATGTATTGAACGCTTTCATCGTCCAACGATTATTTTGACCGAATCGCATGGTCATGCGGCGGGTTCGGCTAGGTCTGTCCCAGGGTTTGATGTTTACGATGCGATTGATGCCTGTTCGGAGCATTTAATTCAGTTTGGAGGTCATACTTTTGCAGCAGGTTTAACGCTAGAAATCAATCAAATAGAAAATTTTAGACGTAAATTTGAAGAGGTAGTTTCCGCAACGATTCTGCCCGAACAACTTTCTCCGATGATTGAGGTAGATTTGGAACTGTCCTTAAAAGATGTAACCGAAAAGTTTCATCGAATTATGGTTCAAATGGCTCCTTTTGGCCCACAAAATATGACTCCTGTTTTCGTAAGTAAAAAAGTGCGTTTACAAGGAAGCCCTATCAAGATGAAAGAAAAGCATTTGAAAATCAATGTTTTTCAAGAATATGCTACGGGAGAAAAATCGCCTGTATTTACCTGTGTAGGTTTTGGCATGGTCGAAGATTTTTACGAGCAATTATGTCAACATCCCGAATGCTCGAT
Organism: Spirosomataceae bacterium; assembly: GCA_049241065.1. Taxonomy (GTDB): domain Bacteria; phylum Bacteroidota; class Bacteroidia; order Cytophagales; family Spirosomataceae; genus JALRIJ01. The sequence goes on along the minus strand of JBMLRK010000291.1, from coordinate 1,007 downwards.
TTGTTACACGATTGATATTAACGAATGGCAAGGCAAAAAGTCTTTGCAGTTGATGTTGAAGGATATAAAGTTTTAGCGGGTTAAGTAAACCTGTAAATAAATCAATCTTAAACTCTGGTGATTTAAGTTAGTTGAACACCATTAGATTATGATACTAAGAACAGAGAATTTAGTGAAAAAATACGGTCAACGTACTGTAAACGATAATGTTAGCTATCAGGTTGCCCAAGGGGAAATCGTGGGTTTGCTGGGGCCGAATGGTGCTGGGAAAACCACTTCTTTTTACATGGCCACTGGTTTAGTGAAACCTAATTCGGGAAAGGTGTATCTTGATGATAAGGACATTACGGATTTGCCGATGTATAAACGGGCTAGATTGGGTGTTGGTTATTTAGCTCAAGAGGCTTCGGTGTTTAGATCGCTTTCGGTAGAAGAGAATATCTTGGCGGTGTTGGAGATGACGAGTATGTCTAAAAAAGAGCAGAAAGAAAAAACGGAAGAGTTATTAGAAGAGTTTTCGTTGACTCATGTGCGTAAAAACATGGGACAGGTCTTATCTGGTGGAGAGCGTCGTCGTACTGAGATTGCCCGTGCTTTGGCTGTTGATCCTAAGTTTATTCTGTTAGATGAGCCTTTTGCTGGGGTTGACCCTATTGCGGTAGAGGAAATTCAAGGGATTGTCGCAAAGTTGAAATACCGTAATATTGGTATTTTGATTACAGATCATAACGTGGACGAAACCTTATCAATCACCGACCGTGCGTATTTATTATTTGAAGGGAAAATCTTAAAGGCAGGTACACCACAAGAATTAGCAGATGACGAACAAGTACGTCGTTTGTATTTGGGTAAACATTTTGAATTAAAACGAAAAATATAATACCCATCGTATCGTATATCGTAGGGGCAGACCTATGTGTCTGCCCCTATTTGTTTATATATTGTGTCGCATAGAGGCTGTCCAAAAAGTAATTGGCAGCCTCTTTTTTATTGGTTATATTGTTGAT
>JBMLRK010000290.1:0-8990 GCA_049241065.1 Spirosomataceae bacterium | reverse complement strand
AAATCATCGCTTTAGGAGGTGACCGTATTTTGAGAGAAATTAAGGCGGCGATGTAATGGTATGAGTACTGTTTTGGAGAATATACTTCATTCTCTTCGATTACATCTGTACCGCTGCAGTATAAAATGCTATACCACTGAGTAACCCAGAGAATCACGAAGTTCCACATAGATTTTATTCTTTGTGTTTCTCTGTGATTCTCTGTGCCGCCCCGTGGTATTTTACTTAAAACTTAGCCCATCCGCCACCAATTGATTTATACAAGTTGATAACGGCGTTAAATTGTTTTTTCTTAATATTAATCAGCTCTATTTGCGACTGCAAGGCATTTTTCTGTGCGGTTACTACTTCCAAGTACGTTGCTCTTCCCGATTTAAATAGTTCGGCCGAAATAACAATTGATTTTTTTAGGGTATTCACTTCCTCTACTTTCAAGGTATAAGTCTGATTCATATTCTCAAGCATATTCAGACAGTTATAGACCTCCGTAAACCCGTTAACAATGCTCTTTTGGTAATTGAAATACGCCATTTGTTGGGTTGCATTGCTTGCCATGAGATTTCCTTTTAACTGTCTTCTATTGAACACGGGAGCGACTAGCCCACCAGCCAAGTTATAGGTAAACGAACCTACGTCAAACAGTAAGAGTGCTTTAAATGCTTGTAAGCCTAAGCCACTCGAAATCGTAAACGTTGGATAAAAAGCTGCTTTGGCACTCGCCAGATCTGCGTTACAAGCTAATAACTCTTGTTCCGCTTGTAGAATATCAGGTCTATTTTTGATAAGTGTCGAAGGAACACCTGTCGCAAAGTTCGGTGGAATTACGTTCTCCCAAGAAATACTAGGGCGAGGAATTGCCTGCGGATAACGTCCTAATAGAAAATTGATTCTACTTTCATTGCTAAAAATCTGTTGTTTCACCTCAAACTTTAAGGCTTTTGAATTCAGTAACTGAGCATTTAATAATTCTACTCCCAATTCATTGGCTTCTCCTGCTTGTTTCAACGTACTTACAATGTCGAGCGAGTATTGCTGTAACTGAATATTCTCGTCAATAAAGAGAAGTTCATTATCTAAAATCAACAACTCAAAATATAGGTCAGCAACTTCACAAACCAATAAGGTTTCATTGAAGTTTTTTCCATACTGACTTGCCAGTAATTTATGGAGAGCCATTTGTTTTTGATTGCTCAGTTTCTTCCAAACATCCAATTCCCAAGAAGCCGATACGCCTACTACATAATCAGGAATGACAGTTTCTGGAATCATTTGCTTGTCATTGAGATTTGTAGAAAAGCGAGTGTCATAATTCCCTACCCCATCAATCGTATAGTTTCCAAACTTCTTAGCCCCCATACTTGCTCCTGCCAATACATTCGGTAAGCCCAGAGCAGAGGACATTTTGATATTCGCCTTCGCAAATTTGATATGCTGAAGGCTCATTTGTAAATCAAAATTATTTTTAAGTGCCGTCCCTACTAAGCCAGTTAAGGTGGAGTCCTTAAAGAATACTTGGTATGAAGGTAATTCATCCAAGTGTTCTGAAGGTTGTGACGTGTACGTTTCTGGCGGATTAGCTATTGGTTTATGTTTTGAAATGTATTGCGTGAACTTACAGCCATTTATAGCTAATAACAAGGCAAAAGCAAGGCAATATTTATATGCTATGTTCATGGGTTTCTGGATTAATAATTACTTTTTTCTTTTCTTTGGCAAACATAAAATACAGCCCAGGGATGACGATGATACCGAAAATCGTTCCGAACAACATTCCGCCTGCTGCGGCTGTTCCAATGGTTTTATTCCCGATTGCACCTGCTCCAGAGGCAAACATTAAGGGAATTAAACCTGCCACAAAAGCAAAGGAAGTCATCAAGATAGGTCTGAAACGAGCGACTGCTCCCTCAATAGATGCTTGTAAAATACTCTTGCCATTGGCATGTTCGAGTACCGCAAATTCAACAATCAAGATGGCGTTCTTACCCAATAGACCAATCAACATGACCATGGCAACTTGTGCATAGATGTTGTTTTCTAACCCAAATAAAACCAAGAAGAACAACGAGCCAAAAATACCGACTGGTAAGGAAAAGATAACGGGTAATGGTAACAAAAAGCTTTCGTATTGAGCTGCTAAGAGTAGATATACAAACAGTAAGCAAATCATGAATACATAGATTACTTGATTACCCGAAAGTACTTCTTCTCTTGTCATTCCTGACCATTCAAAAGCGTATCCTCTTGGAAGTGATTCTTTGGCAACTTCTTCTACTGCTTTGATGGCATCGCCAGAACTATATCCTGCGGCCGCTTCTCCATTAAGCATCGCCGAAACGTACATATTGTAGCGAGTAAGTTGTTCGGGGCCATATACTCGTTCGATACGACTAAAAATCGAATAAGGAACCATTTCGCCATTTTTATTCTTGATTCTCAGCTTCATAATGTCTTCGGGTTGAGCCCTAAATTTGGGGTCAGCCTGAATCATTACTTTATACATTTGTCCAAAAACAATAAAATTAGTCGCATAGAAACTACCGATTAGCGACTGCAAATTACTCATCGCATTGTCCACCGAAATTCCTTTTTTTGCCGCCACATCTTGGTCAATATGAATTAAATATTGAGGGAAATTGGGGTTGAAACTCGAAAACACATCTTTGATTTCAGGACGCTTTTTGATGGCTTCCATGAATTTCTCAGCTACATCTGCCGTATTTTGTAATTTCCCAGAACCTGTTTTGTCCAATAAACGTAATTCAAAACCACTGGCATTACCGAACCCAGGAACAGCAGGAGGAGGGAAAAACTGGATTTCTGCTCCCTGAATATTTTTTGTTTTTTCGGTCAATAACGCAATGATGTCGTTGGCCGTTGCCTTACGTTCTTCCCACGGTTTCAAGTTGATGGTACTCATGGCGAAAGAAGCCCCAACACCATCGGTCATCATACTATACCCCGAAAGACTCGATACCGAAGCCACTTCTGGAATCTTCTGAACAATGCCATCAATCTGATTCATAATGGCTTCAGTACGTTCTAGGGTCGCTCCTGCGGGTGTGGTTACATTGGCATAAATCGTTCCTTGGTCTTCCGTCGGAATAAAACTGGTCGGTAAAAACTGGTTTACTCCCCAAGTAGCAATACAAAATCCAACGAGTATCAAGGTGGTCAATAGCCTACGGTTTACGATTTTGCTTAATAGAAATTGATAACGGTCAGACAATTGGTCGTAACGTGCATTGAAATGCTTAAAGAAACGGTCGAGCAGATTATTTCCTCCTTGTCCGTGCGTATTTTTGAGCATCAAGGCACATAAGGCAGGCGTAAGGGTAAGAGCATTAACCCCCGAAATCACAATCGCAATCGCCATCGTTACAGAAAACTGACGGTAAAAAACACCCACAGGGCCATCTAAAAAGGCTACAGGAATAAATACCGCCGACATCACCAAAGTAATCGCTACGATAGCTCCACTGATTTCGCCCATGGCTTCAATGGTGGCATCTTTGGCTGACAAATGCTTTTCTTGCATTTTGGCATGAACCGCCTCGACGACGACAATGGCGTTATCTACTACAATACCAATGGCTAATACGAGTGCAAAAAGGGTTAACAAGTTAATCGAGAACCCAAATAATTGCATAAAAGCAAACGTACCCACTAAGGAAACAGGTACTGCCAACACAGGAATAACCGTAGAACGAAAATCTTGTAAGAAAATAAATACCACAAGAGCTACCAATAAAAAGGCTTCAAGAAGTGTCTTGATTACTTCGTGAATAGACGCATCCAAAAAGCGAGAAACATCATAGCTAATCGTGTAGGTCATCCCTGGTGGGAAAGACGTTTCTTTAAGGTAATCCAATCGCTTTTTGATGGTTTCAATCACTTTACTAGCATTTGACCCTGGGCGTTGCTTGAGTACAATGGCAGCAGACGGCTTTCCGTTTTCTTTCGATAAAACATCGTAGTCTAACGAACCAAATTCTAGGTCAGCAACATCTTTCAAGCGAAGCATTTCACCTGTATCCGTCACTTTAATCACCACATTTTCGTACTGCTCTTTTTGAGTCATTTTACCCGTATAGCGTAGGACATATTGTAGCGATTGAGCTTGTCGTCCCGAACTTTCCCCAATTTTACCTGGGGCAGCTTCTACGTTTTGAGCTTTTAGAGCATTGATAATGTCCTCTGCCGAAATACCGTAAGCATCCATTTGAGTTGGTTTCAACCAGACACGCATCGCATATTCTCGTGAACCCATAATATCCACAAAACCTACGCCATCAATTCGTTTTAGTTCTGCTAAAACGTTAATATCAGCGAAGTTATAAATGAATTTTTCGTCTAAAGTGGGGTCATCGCTGATTAAGTTAATGTACATCAACATACTATTGACCTCTTTTTCGGTCGAAACCCCTGCTTTAATTACCTCTTCGGGTAATTCATCCAAAACCGTTGTTACTCTATTTTGAACGTTTACTGCTGCTACATCAGGGTCTGTACCCACTTCAAAATAAACTTGAATGATACTCGTTCCGTCGTTTCCAGAAACAGAGGTCATGTAGCTCATTCCCGGAACACCGTTGATAGCACGTTCGAGGGGAGTTACTACGGCTTTGGCACATACTTCTGCATTGGCACCAGTATATTTGGTCGTAACCGAAACCGCAGGAGGAGCAATGTCTGGATACTGCGTTACGGGTAGGCTAGTCATGGCTAATACCCCCAGAATGATAAAAAACAGGGAAATTACCAAAGACAGCACGGGTCTTTTTATGAAATTCGTTACCATATTATTGTGTGTAGTGGGTTAGTCTTCTTTAGAAAGTTTGTACATAATAGTCTTCATTTTTACGAAAGAAGGCTTAATCGTCATACCATCTCGGAGGTTCTGAATTCCTTCGTAAATGACCTGATCTTGTGTACTTAATCCTGCATCGACAAGATAAAAGTGAGGCAACCTTTTGGTGGTAACAATCGCTCTTGATTTTACCTTATTCATCTTATCAATTACAAAAACGTAGATACGGTCTTGGATTTCAAAGGTTGCTTTTTGAGGAATCAATAAGGCTTTTTTATAACGTTTTAGTAAGCGAACTTTACCACTTGCTCCATGTTTTAGGAGTTTGTCTGGGTTGTTGAAGCGTGCACGAAAGGCAATGTTTCCCGTGTTGGGGTCAATTTCTCCATCACTAGTTTCGATACGTCCTTTTACAGGGTGTTCTTCTCCGTTTGCAAGTAGTAGCGTGACATTATTTGCGGTTGTGGTAGTGCGTTTCAAATTGTCTGCATAATCAAGGTACTCTTTTTCAGATACATCAAAGTAAGCAAAAACGTCTTCGTTCTGCGAAATGGTTGTTAACAGCGTACCATCTTCCAGTAAACTTCCTGCCTTGATAGGAAGTCGGTTGATAATACCACTAAAAGGTGCCTTGATTTGAGTATAAGTCAACTGAATTTTAGCGAATGCTTCGTTGGCTTTAGCTTCTTCTACTTTAGCGGTGGCTAGTTCTACTTTGTTTTCGGCAAGGGCTAGTTCTGCTTTAGAAACGATGTTCTTTTCAACGAGCTTTTTTACATTGGCAAGTGCTAGTTCAGTAGCTTTTAACTCCGTTGCCATACTGCGAACAATGGCTTTCCCTTTGGCAACTTCTTCGTTTAACTCAGGATTATAAATGGTGAATAAAAGTTGTCCCTTTTTGACGGATTTACCTTCATCAACGAAGTTTTTCTCTAAATAACCCTTTACTCTGGCTCTGATTTCAACATTCTGAACAGCCTTAATTTCAGCAACGTAGTCGGTTTGTAAAGACGTGTCTATGACAATAGGTGATGTGACCTCAAAGGTCTCGATACTTTCTTGTTGTACTTCTTTGGAAGAACAAGAAAAGAATAACATGCAAATTCCAAGGAATAGTGGTGTTAGGTATTTCATGGCGAATGAAAACAGTTTTTAAATGGAAAAATAAAGCAATACAATACTAGCCTATCTCTTGTGATAAGATAAGAAAAGACGGAATGAAAATGGGTAATTTAAACTTCTGGAGGAGGAGTAAACAGTGTTAGATATACTTTGGGAATTAAGTGCGTGTGAAAAGTGTTCGACCGTAAGGTGAACAAGGAAATACTAAGTTGGTTGACTGCTAGTTGATGGAAGTGGAGTGTTAATTCATAATCAGGAGTTTCATCATCATTTTCGATTTCTACATCTGTTAAGGTATTGGACTCGACATGCTTTGGGTGTTGGTGATGTGGAATAACGACTGTGTTATTTGTACTATTAAAAATTGTATTCGTTATATTTTCTAAAACGTTTAGGGGGCACATCTTGGTAACAACTATTATCAGGAGTACGCATAAAACGTAGTGGGTGATATGTTTTTGAAAGATATTCATGGGGATATAATAGAACAAATATACTATTGAATCTCGATTATTGTTCTCTTTGCCTACACTATAGCAGGCGAATACCTAAAAATTAAGTATTTTTTGTTACTGAAAAATAAAAATATTCGTCAAACATAAGAGTAAACGCTTAGTTTTCTTGTGATGCCTTATCCTGTATGATAAAAGAGATGAAATTCTGCTATTACCATATAAAATATGGTTTTTACAAAATGGAATAATGGGATATAACGCTTTTTCATCCTTTATCTTTTATAATGTACTGATGACGTAATTTAGGTTTTATTATAATGAAAATCAGTTAATTAACTAAATAATTATTTGTTTTTTCAAATCTTTTTATGTTAAATTTGTATAACTAATTATTGGAATGGTTAAATTTTAATTCTATTAATCTCGACGCTAAACACTAAACATTCGTAGCTATTTTGGGTTAATTAGTCGATAAGTAACAAACCCAAGCACACTAAGATAGCAGGCTAAAACGTTTTCTATGAAACTTACCCCAATTATTTGCAAGTCGTGTTAACTTATTTCAACTAAATTTAATTACCTTCTTATTATTCATTGCCATGAAAAAAAAACGCATTCGTGTACGAGAGTACTATCAAATGATTTTGACGAAAGTTAGTTTTTCCCCGACCTTATTTGAGAAAGAGCTTCGCAAAGCAATTGATCAAATGACGATTCATCAATTAGATCGCTTTAGACAGTGGTGCTGGCGTAAATATTGGGATACGTATCCTGATGTGTTACAGACCGTGTTTATTGCTTAACTGAAATCGCTACTGACATAGGGTTGTCATTGGGAGGAGTTTACTTTGTATGGTAAACATAAACCAACCCCAAACCGATGTCTCAGATAACTGCTTTACTAAAAGAGCTTGAACAAGAAGCTCAAACGACCCGTAAGATGTTACGTATTATTCCTGATGATAAATACGATTGGAGACCTCATTCCAAAAGTATGAATATCAGGGCTTTAGCTACGCATATTGCCGAATTACCTTCTTGGGTGACACTGGCAATAACGACGGATGGACTTGATTTTGAAACTGCTCCGTACAATCCTCCCGTGATTGAAACGACAGCAGCTTTGTTAGTATTGTTTGAAACGAGCCTTGCAGACGGAAAAAGTCATTTAGAAAAAGCAGAGGAGTCGCTTTTGACCGAAATGTGGACGTTACGTCAAGGGGAACAAATCTTTAGTGTAATGACGAAATATGAAACAATTCGTCATGCGTATAGCCAGACCGTTCATCACCGAGCTCAATTAGGTGTTTATTTACGCCTACTGGATATTCCAATCCCAGGCTCGTATGGCCCTAGTGCCGATGATATGTCTTTTTAGTTAGGATAAGTGAGGTTATTCGTTAATAGTATAGCTGTTATCAGGTGGCACTCAAAATCAACAGGTTAAGCCCATCATTTTAGTGCAGAAATATTAGCAGGGGAATACTTTTACTTGTTAAGTACTACTGTCCTATTTTCAGCAGAAAAAGCTTCTCTTCGGGGAAGCTTTTTCTGTTTGGTAACGATTCTGTACGTATTTTTACAAAGAAAATTATCACAAACAATCAGATGAAAACAACATACTTAGCAAAAGTAAATGAGGCATTGACGGTAATCGACGTGCCTACTCCCACACCCAACGAAAACGAAGTCTTGATTCGTTTGGCTTTCTCTTCTTTAAATCACCGTGATGTTTGGATTCAGCAAGGAAAATACGCAGGTCGTAAAACCGATTTAATTTTAGGTTCGGATGGCTTCGGGATAGTCGAATCAGTAGGTTCTGCTGTAACAGCCGATTGGATTGGGAAAGAAGTCATTATTAACCCTGGTTTGGGATGGGGAGATAACCCAGAAACGATGGGTGCAGATTTTAAGATTTTAGGTAATCCAGACAATGGAACTTTTGCCGAATATGTTTGTATCGACCAACAATACGTCTATCCTAAACCTACCAATCTGACTGCCGAAGAAGCGGCTGCCTTGCCTTTGGCGGGTTTAACGACGTTTCGGGCTGTTTTTTCAAGAGCAAAAGTAAAGGCTGGTGAAAAAGTATTGGTAACGGGAATTGGTGCAGGAACGGCTTTGTTGGCATTGGCTTTTGCCAAAACCGCAGGGGCAGAGGTATATGTAACATCGAGTAGTCAGGAGAAAATTGAGAAAGCCATTGCCTTAGGAGCAAGCGGAGGTTTTAATTATAAAGAGGAGGACTGGGCAGAAAAAGCAAAGGCTATCGGAGGCTTTGATGTCATTTTAGACAGTGCTTCTGGAAAAGGCTTTCCTAAATTGATTTCTGTGGCAAAATCAGGGGGACGAATTGTTTTCTGGGGTGGAACAGACGGAGCAATTGGCGATATTATTCCTGCTCATATTTTCTGGAAAAACTTGTCTATTCTTGGTACAACCATGGGGTCGCAAGCAGAATTTAAAGAGATGTTGGCTTATGTAGAACAGCATGATATTAAGCCGATTGTAGATAAAGTGTTTCCGTCATTAAACGATGCTCAAGCGGCTTTTGACTATATGGCAACGGGACAACAGTTTGGTAAAATCGTATTGACGAATCAAGG
>JBMLRK010000289.1:0-1035 GCA_049241065.1 Spirosomataceae bacterium | reverse complement strand
GAAGCCCCCTAGCCCCCAGAGGGGGGAACGGAAATAGGAGCTAAAATGATTACTAAAATTTACTATGTATTCTACTGTGTCTATGTGGTTACAAATATGAAAAACAAACAACAAACCATGATTTTAGGTATTACTTTAGTCGTACTAGGTATAAGTTCGACCATTGCAGGAGTAGTCATTATCTCTAAAAACCAAGATACACCCGCAGTTACGCAAATCATACAGGTGCAAGAACCTAGCAAGGTTGATACCGTAGTGCTTGTACCAGAAGAAACACAAAAGAGTGTCAATGCCCCAAGTCAAGCCTTGCAAAGTACGGTCGAAACCGTCAAAGAAGAAGTTGAACCAACGGCTGTGAGTGATAAAGAAAAAGGCGATAATTTTGAGAAATACATCGTGCAGAAATTTTCCAAAAAATACTTTACGCTTTTAGAATGGGCAGGCGATAAATACGTAAACGGACACTATGCCGAGAGCAACAAACATCCAGATTTGAGTTATAAATTTGCTTACAAAGACCTAGACGTAAATTTTGCCGTAGAGTGTAAATTTCGCAGTGATTATTACAAAAATGGCATTGAATGGTGTACGAATCAACAATTATCAAATTACAGAAATTATGCGAACGATACCGATAAAAGCGTCTTTGTCGTAATTGGAGTAGGAGGCGATGCCAGTGATCCAGAAGAATTATACATCATTCCATTGACCGAAATAAACAGTAATTTTGTCTCGAAGTCCTTTTTACAAAGCTATAAAAAGAGCAATTTTAAAGACAGCAATCTGTTCTATGATTATAAGAGCAATCTATTGAAGTAGATTTGCCAAAGTCTCGTAGAGACGACCGATTGTGTAAACTGGGATTTTAATTCCTGAACGATTATGAACTCAGTCGTCTTTACGAAACTTACTTATCAAGACGACCGAGTTTTAATCCCAAAGCGATTTACTTCAATAAACTTTCAATCGCTTTATCCACTTTGTCAAATCCAAATTTATCGACTACCGTTTGCATCATGGCTGTTATTTGGTCGT
>JBMLRK010000288.1:0-3104 GCA_049241065.1 Spirosomataceae bacterium | reverse complement strand
TCAAAAATGTCTAAATGAACTTGAGAAATTAGGTGTTTTTGCAGCTATTTGAGGGGTATGTTGAAAATGTCTAAATGAAAAAACCCCTCATACGGCTTGTATGAGGGGTTTTTCAAAAGAATTGTACCCAGAGCCGGAGTCGAACCGGCACGCCAAAGGCACAGGTGTTTGAGACCAGCGCGTCTACCAATTCCGCCATCTGGGCTTTTAAACTAAACGTTGTTCGTTTGTTTAACGTGATGCAAAGGTAGAGTCATTTTTTCGTATTTGCAAGTCCTTCGATTCAAAAAAATGAAACTTTTTCATAACATCGCCATAATATTCTGATTATAAGAAGATTCTATCACTATTAATTTTTAAACTTTTTTTATTCATAACGTAATGCTTCAATTGGGTCTAGTTTTGAAGCTTTGTAAGCAGGATAAATTCCAGAAAAAAGTCCTACAATTACGCAGACGCTTATTCCTAAAAACATCCAAAACCATGGAATTACAAAGTTTGAAGCTCCCATAATGCCGTTGGCAATGAGGTTTCCTAGAGGAATGGCAAATAATAAACCTCCCAATCCTCCTAAAATGCAGATAACAACCGCTTCGATTAAAAACTGTAAACGAATTAATTGCGGCGTTGCTCCCAACGATTTACGAATTCCAATTTCTCGGGTTCGTTCTGTAACGGAAACTAACATAATATTCATTAACGCAATCGCTGCTCCCAACAGTGTTATAAATCCAATACCAAACCCTCCCATTCGTAAAATATCGGTTATCCCTTCCGCTTGTTTTGCCACAGCATCAGAGCGGTCGATGGTAAATGAGTCTGGGAAACCCAACTTATCTTGTCTAATGGCCCGCATAACGCCCCTAGCCTCACCCATTATCGTCTCTATATCTTTAATATCATCGGAAGAGGTTACAATATCAAAAGAAAGCGAGCTTCCTTCCTTCATTTTCCGTGCTGTTTCTAGTGGAACAAAAACCACTCGGTCGTCACCTCCTCCCATCATACTACCTTTCTTTTCAAGCAAACCTACTACTTTATATTTTCCTCCATAAATCGAAATTTCTTGTCCTAATGGATTAACTCGTTCATCAAATAAGGTACTTACTAAATCAACGCCCAAAATACAGACATTTGTTGCCAAGCTGAAATCATTTCCTGAAAAATCACGTCCTTGGGCGATTTTATAGGATTTCATTTTCATATAGTTTTCATCAGTTCCAATTACTCGTGAATTGGGGTTGGTTTTTTTAGAAGCGTATTTTACTTCTCCACTAAAAGTAACGTTTGTTTTCATGCCGACGGTTGCCTGTTTTCCGAAAACTTCTTTGTATTTTTTGGATTGATGATAATTAATGGATGGGTAAGTTTTTTCTTTTTCACCTTGTTTTCTCCGCTTCATTACATCTCGATTTCGAATATCAAATGAGTTATATCCTAGCCCTGCGAAAGATTGATTTACTGAATTTTGAATACCATCTATTGCCGTCAAAATTCCGACTAAAGCACTAATACCGATGGCAATAATCATAGACGTTAGTACCGTTCTTAAACGATTGCCTCTAATTGAACGTAAACTTTCTCGTATATTTTCTAGTAAATTCATCGGCTTTCTGTTTTGTACAATTGTCTCGCTAATTTATGCTGACTGGCACATTAGCATCAAATTTGCACTAATTTTGTTGTATATTCGTTGAATAAGATATTACAACAAATTTAGTTTAGAAAACGGTTAACATTCAAACCAATGAAACGCCTACTCTTTCCGCTTATCATATTTTTAGTCTTTTCTGTACGAACTTTCGCCTCGCAGATTTTAATTCCGATGGATGAAACGCAAAAGAACCATCTAAAGGCTTACGGAATTGCCTACTGGGTTCTGAAATCGTATGATACCGAAGTCGAATGGCTTTTAAATTATCGTGGCGGAGCTTTTATGTTTGTCCAAAATCAACGTTTTGAGAATGAATTAGTAATTCGTGGAGTTAGTTATGAGGTTATTTCAGATGGACAAGCTAGTCAAATTCGTACGGAATTGAGTAGCCCAGAGGTTAATATGGATGTGGTAAAATTACAGAAACCGCCTAAAGTTGCCGTTTATTCTCCTAAAACAGCTCAACCTTGGGACGATGCCGTAACCCTTGCGATGACGTATGCCGAAATCCCTTACGACTTGATCTATGACGAAGATGTAATGAACGCCAAATTACCAGAATACGATTGGCTTCATTTACACCACGAGGATTTTACGGGTCAAATGGGTAAATTCTGGAATCAGGCATCACAACCTTGGTATCAGGCTCGGTTATTAGAAGATAAGAAAATAGCTACTAAATACGGATTTACGAAGGCTTCTCAATTAAAATTAAGCGTTGCCAAAAAGATTCGAGAATTTGTGGCAGGGGGTGGCTATATGTTTGCGATGTGTACGGCAACTGATACGTATGATATTGCGTTAGCATCCGAAGGCTTAGACATTGTTCCTTCTTTGTACGACGGCGATGGTGCAGACACACAAGCAGATAATAAATTAAATTTTGGCAATACCTTCGCTTTCCAAAATTTTGGCTTAGTCTATAATCCACATACAATCGAATTTTCGACGATTGAGGCCTACGAAATGAATAATCGCCCAGTGACAGAAGCGAACGACTATTTTAATTTATTTCAATTTTCGGCAAAATGGGATCCAATTCCGACCATGCTAACTCAAAATCATGAAACTACAATTCATGGTTTTATGGGTCAGACGACTTCTTTTAAAAAGAATTTAATTAAACCAGAAGTAACCGTTCTTGGTGAAAATCGTTCACTCAATGAAGCTCGTTATATCCACGGAACGTTTCTAAAAGGCTTCTGGACATTCTATGGTGGACATGATCCCGAAGATTATCAGCACTTTGTAAACGAAGAGCCAACCGACTTAAACTTACATCCCAATTCAGCAGGGTATCGACTGATTTTAAATAATGTTTTGTTTCCTGCGGCTAAGAAAAAGAAGCAGAAGACGTAGGGAAAAACCTGTCAGATTTTAAAAATCTGACAGGTTTAGTTCTTTCAAACCCTATAAAGCTGCTAATACAAAAAAAGCCTGACTTCTTTCC
>JBMLRK010000287.1:0-8443 GCA_049241065.1 Spirosomataceae bacterium | reverse complement strand
GGAAAACCACCATAGCCTACAGAAGTATCGTTAGGGTCAGCTTCTGGTATTCTGGCTCCAGCTTCTACGGCATCCAATGCACGTCCTGTTTTTTGGAGAGATTCCCAAGCGGCGGTGTTCGCTTTCTCGTTTTTCCAAGTTGAGATAACGATTGGGCTTTTCGTTTTTGTTGTCAGATTACTTGCTTTACTACTTGCGGAGGCTAAGGTAGCAAGTGCTGTTGTTTGTTGAAGAAATGTTCTACGTTTCATGGGTGAGTGTTTGTTTAATGAAGAGGTAATAGCACCTTCTATTGAATTAGATAGTAAAAGAAAGCATAAAAGGGGAGAGTATTGTAAGGTATTATCGTGTTTAAACGCACAAAAGGTATTTTTACTTAGGAAAAATAAAAGCCGAGCTATCTTTCGATAACTCGGCTTTCTATTTAGTACTTATTCGATACAATTAGATTGTTCCGTTCAATACTTGTTCTACTTTTTCAGCAGCTTCTTTCAAAAGAACCGCAGAGTACACTTTCAATCCTGACTCGTCAATGATTTTAGCTCCTTCTGCTGCGTTAGTTCCTTGTAAACGAACGATGATTGGAACAGGAATTTCGCCGATAGCTTTGTAAGCTTCAACAACACCTGTAGCAACACGGTCACAACGAACAATACCACCAAAGATGTTAATCAAGATAGCTTTTACGTTTGGATCTTTTAAGATAATACGGAAACCAGCTTCTACTGTTTTCGCATTAGCTCCTCCCCCTACGTCAAGGAAGTTAGCAGGATCACCACCAGAAAGTTTGATAATGTCCATCGTAGCCATAGCAAGACCAGCACCGTTAACCATACAACCAACGTTACCATCTAATTTAACGTAGTTAAGGTCATTTGCAGATGCTTCTACTTCTAATGGATCTTCTTCCGTTACGTCACGTAATGGAATGAAGTCTGCATGACGGTAAAGAGCGTTATCGTCTAAGTCAACTTTAGCATCAACTGCTAAAATTTTGTTATCAGATGTTTTCAACACTGGGTTGATTTCAAACATTGATGAATCCGTTTCAACATAAGCTTTGTAAAGAGCATTGATGAACTTAACCATTTCTTTGAAAGCATCACCTGACAAGCCTAAAGCGAAAGCCACTTTACGAGCTTGGAATTGTTGTAAACCAACTCTTGGGTCAATCCATTCTTTGAAGATTTTTTCAGGAGAATGTTCAGCTACTTCTTCAATGTCCATACCACCTTCTGTAGATGCCATGATTACATTGCAACCAGCACCACGATCAAGTAAGATAGAAAGGTAATATTCTTTAATTTCAGATGGGCCTGGGTAATACACGTCCTCTGCAATTAAAACTTTACTTACTTTCTTTCCTTCTGGGCCAGTTTGGTGAGTAATTAACTGCATTCCCAAGATTTGTTCCGCTTTTTCACGAACTTCTTCTAAATTTTTGGCAAGTTTTACCCCGCCTCCTTTACCACGACCACCTGCATGGATTTGTGCTTTGATAACGTGCCATTGAGAGCCAGTTTTTGCTGTCAGCTCACGGGCAGCTTCCACTGCTAATGCGGGTGTATCCACAACGATGCCCTCTTGAATACGGACTCCGTAGCTTTTGAGAATGTCTTTAGCTTGATACTCGTGAATATTCATTTGTAATTGTACAGTTATGTAAAAGATTCACACTAATGAGAAAAATGTCTTTTCTCTTAAACGTCCGCTAAATTACTTACAAACTTCTAAACTTAGGTTTTTTATTTGCTAAATATTTATAGAAATTTTTCAATGGCTTCTTTTAAAGATGTCATAATGCTCGTTTGTTTCGTTATATATGTGTTCTTGTTACTTTTTTTTATCTCATTTTTGTTGTTGTTTTGTCTTAAAAATAAATAAAGACTCGTATGCTCATTGCTGAAAATATAACCAAAACCTACGGTAGTTTACAGGTATTAAAGGGGATTGATTTACAAATAAAAAAAGGGGAAATCGTTTCCGTTGTGGGGGCTTCTGGGGCTGGCAAAAGTACGTTGTTGCAAATTATCGGAACATTGGATGCTCCTGATGCCGGACGGGTATTGATTGATGGAGAGGATATTACTTCTTTGAATGCTAGGTCTTTAGCCAATTTTAGGA
This sequence comes from Spirosomataceae bacterium, assembly GCA_049241065.1. Lineage (GTDB taxonomy): Bacteria > Bacteroidota > Bacteroidia > Cytophagales > Spirosomataceae > JALRIJ01. Next base: position 6,319 of record JBMLRK010000287.1, on the reverse strand, counting down.
ATCAAAAAATTGGTTTCATTTTTCAATTTCATAACCTGTTAGGGGAATTTACAGCACTCGAAAATGTGTGTATGCCTTCTTATATTCAGGGAAAGTCGGAGAAAGAGGTACGGGCAAGAGGAGAGGAGTTATTAACGCTCTTGGGCTTGCAAGATCGTATCCATCATTTGCCTTCTAAAATGTCGGGTGGGGAGCAGCAACGTACTGCCGTTGCCAGAGCATTGATGAATTCTCCTGCGATTATCTTTGCCGATGAACCGTCGGGTAATCTCGATTCTAAAAATGCCCAAGAGTTACATCAATTATTTTTTGACTTGAGGGATAAATTTGCTCAAACCTTTGTTATCGTTACGCACAATGAAGAATTAGCGAACATGGCAGACCGTAAATTGGTCATGCAGGATGGTATGATTGTATCTTAAATGTGATTGTTAAAAAAGCTAAAAGTCTGCCATTCTGTCAGAATTTATCTTAAAATTGTGTAACTTGCAGGTCTATTCAAAAAGAAACAAAATTATACGTACGACTCCGTTCGGGATTGTCCAAACAACGGGATAAACGGTTACAGGAGGAGTATCGAATGGTTATCATAGATTATTATCTACTTAAAAATAAATGAAAAGTTTAGAAATACTTACGGACGAAGATAAGCAAACCTTGGAAGTTGCTCGTATTTCATTGGACGAACAGGGTAAAGAGGGAAAGAAAAAATTATATATTGAAAGCTACGGCTGTCAAATGAATTTTTCGGATAGCGAAATCGTGACTTCCATCTTACAAGAAAATGGCTACGCTACTACTTCTACAGCAGCAGATGCAGATGTTATTTTATTGAATACCTGTGCGATTCGTGAAAATGCAGAACAAAAAGTAAGACATCGTCTTACGCAGTTTACGCATTTGAAGAAGAAAAATCCACAAATGGTTGTGGGTGTTTTGGGCTGTATGGCCGAACGTTTGAAAACGAAATTTTTGGAAGAAGAAAAAATCGTGGACGTAGTGGCAGGGCCAGATGCTTATCGTGATTTACCGAATCTCTTCAATGAAGTGGACGAAGGTCAAAAAGCGATTAACGTATTTTTATCAAGAGATGAAACGTATGCAGATATTAAACCCGTTCGTTTACATTCCAATGGAGTAACGGCTTTTGTGAGTATCATGCGTGGTTGTGATAATATGTGTTCTTTCTGCGTAGTGCCTTACACTCGTGGGCGTGAGCGTTCGAGAGATGTATATTCTATCTTGAAAGAATGTCAAGATTTGTTTGACGATGGTTTTAGAGAAGTAACCCTTCTTGGACAAAATGTGGACTCTTATAAGTGGGAGTCTGAAGATACTACTGAAAAGGTAAACTTTGCTCAGTTATTAGAACGAGTAGCCTTGGTAAACAGTGATTTGAGAGTGCGTTTTGCAACATCGCATCCCAAAGATATTACCGACGAAGTGTTGTACACCATGGCTAAGTACGAAAATATCTGTAACTATATTCACTTGCCAGCTCAGAGTGGAAATAGCCGTATCTTGAAATTGATGAACCGTACCTATGACCGTGAATGGTATATCAATCGTATTGATGCGATTCGTACGATTTTGGGAGAAGAATGTGCCATTTCTCAGGATTTAATTACAGGTTTCTGTACTGAAACAGAGGAAGAACATCAAGATACGCTGTCATTGATGGAATATGTGAAGTATGACTATGGGTATATGTTCGCTTATTCGGAAAGACCTGGAACACCAGCCGCAAAGAAATTGGTAGATGATATTCCAGAAGAGGTTAAAGCTCGCCGTTTGAATGAAGTCATTGCGGTTCAAAGACGATTGTCGCTCGAACGTAATCAGATGGCCGTAGGACAGGTTTATAAAGTGTTGGTAGAAGGTTTCTCGAAACGTTCAGATGATTTCTTGTGTGGACGTAATGACCAAAATAAAATGGTTATTTTCCCTAAAGAAAACTATAAAAAAGGGGAGTACGTACAAGTACTTGTCACAGAATGTACCTCTGGAACACTTCTTGGAAAAGCGGTTAATTAAGCTATGATACCATCAGAATTACAACCTATTAAAGCCAGATTTGGGATTATCGGAAATGCTCCTTCCCTAAATCATGCAATTGAAGTGGCTGTTCAAGTTGCTCCAACGGATATGACTGTGCTGATAACAGGAGAAAGTGGTTCTGGTAAAGAATCATTTTCTAAAATTATCCATAATTTATCCGTTCGGAAACATGGACAGTTTATTGCCGTAAACTGCGGGGCAATTCCAGAAGGAACAATTGACTCGGAATTATTTGGACACGAAAAAGGCTCGTTTACGGGAGCCTTAGAGGCTAGAAAAGGCTATTTTGAAGTAACCGACGGCGGAACTATTTTTTTGGATGAAATTGGCGAAATGCCACTCGGAACGCAAGCTCGTTTACTACGTGTATTGGAGAACGGTGAGTTTATCCGTGTAGGTTCGTCAAAGGTACAGAAAACGAATGTTCGGGTGGTGGCAGCTACGAATGTGAACTTAATTCAGGCGGTTGAACGGGGCAAATTTCGAGAAGATTTATACTATCGTTTAAATACGGTTCCGATTTTTGTGCCTCCTTTGCGAGACCGTGGTTTAGATATTGAACTCTTATTTAGAAAGTTTACGTCTGATTTTGCAGAGCGTTATCGAGTAAAATCCATTACGCTTACGTCCGATGCTCAGGAGTTGTTATTGAGACAACGTTTTCCTGGAAATATTCGTCAACTTAAAAACTTGGCGGAGCAGATTTCAATTTTAGAAACCGAAACAAGAATCATTGATGCCAGTCGTTTGTTGCATTATATTCAAATGAATATGGGGCAACAAATGGGCGAAGGAGTTATTCGACGCAGTGCAAGCGAACAAGAGAGTTTTAGCGAACGAGAATTATTATATAAAATTCTCTTCGATATGAAACGGGATATGACCGAGTTGAAAAAGATGTTTTTGGAGATTCATCAAACAGGAGGTACGCTTGGGGATGTGTTAAAGGGACATGAAACACTTTTTCAAAACTTAGATTCAGAAATGAATGGTCATTTTGGACAATCTTATCAGGCTCCCGAAGTGAATCCTGCTCGAATGTTACCGCCTTCTCCTACCACGTTCGAGAGTTCGCCTAATTTCATTCAGCCCCCAGTTCAACGAGAAACGGATTTCTCGATTATCAATTTGGATGAAGAAGAAGGAAAACAGTCGCATAATGTCTATGATATTACGCATGAGTCTGAGGAGGTTTCTTTATCGCTCGAAAAGCAGGAAAGAGACATGATCATCAAGGCACTTCGTAAGAATAAGAATAAACGAAAATATGCGGCTCAAGATTTGGGAATTTCTGAACGTACGCTGTATCGAAAAATTAAACAATATGACATTGAAGAAGAATAGCACCCCATATCTAAAGGGATTTTTTTCAACGAAGCAAGGACTTCTCGTTTTGATGTTTCCGCTATTAGGGCTAGTGTGCCAAGGTTGTTATTCCTTCAAAGGAGCCAGTTTAGACCCTAATTTAAAAACGATTCAGATTCTGAACTTTCCTACGCAAGCTGCAGGTGGACCAGTTAATTTAAGTTTGACTTTTAATGAAAAATTGAAAGAATATTTTCAACGAAATACCTCCTTGAAAATTGCAAACTCAAACCCTGATTTGTTAATTGAAGGGTCGATAACGGGTTACGAGGTTACACCTCAAGCACCAACCTCTGACGATAAAGGGGGCTTGAACCGTTTGACAATTAAAATTGAAGTGAAGTTGTCTAACTCAAAAGATGAATCGAAAAACTTTGAACAAGAGTTTTCTTTCTATAAAGATTTTGCTCAAAATCAGACACTTTCTTCTGTTGAAAAAGAATTGATACCCGTTATTTTAGATCAAATTATTTTAGACATCTTCAATAAAACAGCAGGAGAATGGTAGCAAAAGAGTTTGCCTATATTGTGATGAATCCGAGCGAAATGTCTAAAGATAATTATTTGGTTTTAGAACAACTTGCCTCAGAAAACCCTTATTGCCAAATTCTGACTACCTTGATTGCCAAAGGAAGTAATCGCTTTGAAAAAGGGGAACTTGCTCAAAAGAAAATTGGATTGGCTGCCGCACATTCTATTGACCGTGATGGATTGCGTCGTATTATTACCGACAAATTTGTAAATCGGGTTGCAATGGCCAGTGATTTGACATTTGATTCGAGTTTTCTTTCCCAAATTGTACCAGTTGAGCCAGTAGTACAAAAGGAGATAGCAGTAGAAGAACTTGTTGCTCCAGCAGAAGAAATAGTAGCAGTTGTGCCAGCCATTGTTAAAAAAGCAAAGTTTGTCTTGAAAAAAGATGAAGCCATTATCAAGCAAAAACAAGCGATGCAATTGAGTATTATTGAGGAGTTTATGGTGAAAAGCCCTGGCTTGATCAGGAGTACTAAAGGGAAGTCGATGAACCTACCAACAGAAGATCTTTCAGTGCCAAGCGTAACCATTTCGGAAGAGATAATTACAGAAAGTTATGCGAATATCTTAGAAATGCAAGGACAAAAAGAGAAAGCTGTAGTAGTTTATCAGAAATTAATTTTGAAATTTCCAGAAAAAAAAGGTTACTTTGCGAATCGAATAGCGGCGTTATCGTAAAACCATGCGTTGAAAATTCAGTTAACGAAAAGAACTAGGTTAGGTTTTTCGAATTTTAAAAAAACAAAATTTATAAATTTATTATAGGAAACATGTTCGGAGCAGTTATTGTTATCATTTGCATTATTGCAGTATTATTAGTTTTTGTAGTATTGGTTCAAAACCCGAAAGGTGGCGGATTATCAGGAGAATTCGGTACAGCAGGTGCAAGCCAAATGTTTGGTGTGGCTCGTACGGGAGATTTATTAGAGCAAATTACATGGGGTGGTGCTATCGCAATCGCTTTATTAGTATTGGCTTCTAAATTTATCACTCCAACAACTTCTGGCGAAGGAATCAATTCTGTTAACGTAGAAAAAGCATCTACAAAGACGCTTCCTGCAGCACCAGCATTACCGGCTGCTCCAGCGGGAACTCCAGCACCAGCACCAGCGAAATAAGCTTATTTCGTGCTGAATTAAAAAATCCACAAGAATCAATCTTGTGGATTTTTTAGTTTATGCAGTTTCGATGTTGTTCGTTTACAGAAAATTTAAAAGCATTTACCTATGCGGCGGAGGAAACGAATGATACGATTTTCTTTTTCGCAATGGGTAATAGTGTTTCTTCGAGTGGTAACGCACACGGGGCTTCAATCATGTAAGTCGCTGGATTAGGCAAGTGCTTGAAGCGTTTGATTAAATCCAGTTTGATGTTTTCGAAGGTATTGACCATCGAACGCTTTACGGTATCTACATAAAAGATTTTAAGCCCACGCATTTTCTCATGGTTGTCTTCGAAAATAGTCAGGTTAAATTGGTAAATTCTGGACTCATTTAGCCAAGGTTCGTACAAGAAGAAATAGCCTTCATTTTTGTACAAGGGTTCAATACCAATTGGACTAATGCTTACCTGATGTTCTACCTCTCTGGCAATGTCTCTGCCCAGTTTAATGCCATATCGAAAGCGATTCAAGGCAAATTCCGTAATAGACTCAATTTCATTGAAATAGCCAATGTCCGAAGGTTGAGCCAATTCATAATTGAAACTGAGGTCTTCGGTATTGACACCAGAGATACGTTTAGGGAAATTATCCATCATTTGTCGCAACCCAGATTTAAAATAGAGCGAATATTCGTAATGATGCTCCAAATCAGATAAATCAGGGTATAACTTCTTTAATTCGAAGTTATTTTTGACAGCTTGAAGGTATGCCAACAACACATATTTTTTATACTCATAGTCTATTAGACCTGTGGTAAGCCAATCTTTTTCGAGTGTCTTCATGGGCATAAAGGATTAAGTGGATGAATAGACTAAGATAACGTACCCTTCGATTCTGCTGGATGAAAGTGTATGTTTAAAGTTAAGATTTTTACATTATTTTCCAAATTATGTCAGGATAATAATTTTTGTCTGACATGAATTCGTTGTATGCAATCATAGAAAAATTACATTTTGTCAGTTTGTATGACAATGTTTCCGATTTTTAGGCTATGGCACGGAAAATGATGAAATTGCAGTAGAAAGAGGAACGGACAGGCTTGTCCACCTAATATTTGAATACCTTAACAAAAACAAATAAATTAATTTCAAAAATGTCAACAGTAAGTATCAAACCATTAGCTGACAGAGTTCTTGTTGAACCAGCAGCGGCAGAAGAAAAAACTGCATTCGGAATTATCATTCCTGACACTGCTAAAGA
>JBMLRK010000286.1:0-9767 GCA_049241065.1 Spirosomataceae bacterium | reverse complement strand
CATCTGTTCGGGTGTCAACGAAAGTCCAAACATATCACAAAAACGTTGATTCGCTAAAGCAATTTCTCGATTTTCATTTTCTACTAGTATAGCAGAATGCAAATTCGTGATTAAGGTAGAAAGACGAAGTTGCGTATTGACTAATTCCTCCTCCGCTTTCATTCGGTCGGTGATATCCCTTGCAACCGCTACTAATTCGGTTATCCGTCCATTCGCACCACGAATTACGTTCAACACCTGACCAAGCCATACGATGCTATTATCCTTAGCAATAACTGGAAAGCGATAATAAGTCCTGTCAAGACCTTCATGGTACATATTTCGGTAATATTCTACCGCCTTTTCCCTAAAATCAGGATGAATAAAGGATATATAATGCTTACCGATTATTTCTTCTTCTAAGTAGCCTAGTGTATATTTTACAACAGGATTGACATAAACGAAATAACCCTCTGGGTTTGTCCTATAGATAATATCCCCCACAGACTCCACTATATCCTTGTATCGTTGTTCTGAGGTACCTAATTCTTTGAGCTTTTCTTCTATTTGACTTTCTAACGTCCTATTTAAAGTGTACAAATGTTGATTGACTTCATAAAGTTCTCTCGACTTTTGTTCTAAAATGGATTCCGCTTCAAGTCTAGCAGCCTTTTCACGTGCTAGCTGACGTTTTAGTAGCTCTATCTCTTCATTAATCATGGCTTAATACTATTTCAAATCGAATGGCATTCGGTTTATCTCCTATTACGTGTTGTGATATATGGGCTTTTTCACCATAATGTGCTATACATTGTTCTATTAAACCATGAGCTAAGTCTCCCATGTGTCTATCTGAATAATAATCCATCCAAAGTGTATTCTCATTCACTCGCTGTACTTCAAAATGAGGAAGTTCTGCGTCTGGATAAAGTTTTTTTACATTTATATGAATCGAAGAATCGACCTTTTCCAATAAGTCAAATGCACAATTGCTTCCAATAAAAAAATGGGGATATGCTTTAAACAAAGCTAAAAATAAATAATTACCAAAAGTGCGTAACAGGGTATTGGGAGGTACATTCACCTTCTTACTGAGGTTCATCAGCAAGGTGACAATCTCAGAGTGATGATACGTACCAACAGCGGTATAAATACCCTTGGAGGGTAAATTTGATTCTTCAATCAACGAATCAACCAATTGGTATCCGTAGAGTTCTTCGGACATTGACAGAAACTCAGTAAAGACTATGCCTTTCATATTTTGTACGGGGTAAGGATTTTTCAGGAAGAGATGAACTCTAGTCAGAACAAGTCTTTTTGATAATTTCCTAACTCAATAGTAATCAGCAAAAAGGATTAGTAAGATTTTGTCCTAAACGTGATAGAAGTTAGCATTTTTTTGTACAAAAATAAAATTTCACTCCGTAAATTATCTTTTTTTCGGTTAAATAAGGATAGAGAATCAATTTCACCAAAGCAAGCAATTCATAACAATGCAATATATACTAGTTGAAACGAAAAAAACCTCCTTAAATAAACATTAAGAAGGTTTTTTTCGCTGTCCAAAAAATCTTCGAGTATCCTGATAAGCCAAAACTAGCGTTTCAACATTCCTGGGATTTTCATTTTTCCGTCTTGAACCTTATTCATCATACGCATCATTTTACGCATATCTTCAAACTGCTTCAATAAGTTGTTGATTTGTTGAACCGATGTTCCCGAACCAGCAGCAATACGTTTCTTACGAGACATATCCAAAATTTCTGGTTTCTGGCGTTCCGCTGCCGTCATCGACTGAATAATGGCTTCAATCGGCTTGAAAGAATCATTCGAAATATCTACATCTTTTACCGCTTGAGACATACCCGGAATCATTCCCATCAAATCTTTGATGTTACCCATCTTTTTGATTTGTTGCAATTGCGAGTAAAAGTCTTCAAAACTAAATTGGTTTTGGCGAATTTTCTTATTGATACGGTCTGCTTCTTCTTCGTCAAAGGCACTTTGAGCTCTTTCAACCAACGACAGTACGTCACCCATCCCTAAGATACGACTTGCCATACGATCAGGATAGAACTGATCTAAGGCATCCATCTTCTCTCCTGTCGAGATAAACTTGATTGGCTTCTCAACTACGTAACGAATAGATAAGGCAGCACCACCACGAGCATCACCATCTAATTTCGTTAATACAACCCCATCAAAGTTCAAACGCTCGTTGAATGTTTTGGCTGTATTCACTGCATCTTGCCCTGTCATTGAGTCAACAACAAAAAGGGTTTCAGATGGTTTGATAGCTTCTTTAACCGCTGCAATCTCGTTCATCATGGCCTCATCTACTGCCAAACGACCAGCAGTATCGACAATGATTACACGTTTGCCCATTTTACGGCCATAAGCCAAGGCATTCTGAGCGATTTCAACAGCATTTTTATTTTCAGGTTCAGCATAGACATCTACGCCAACTTGTTCTCCTAAAACTTTCAATTGGTCAATCGCTGCTGGTCTGTAAATATCACAAGCTACCAATAGCACATTACGACCTGATTTCTTTAAATACTGAGCTAACTTACCCGAAAACGTAGTTTTACCAGAACCTTGCAAACCAGCAATCAAAATAACCGAAGGATCTGCCTTTAGATTGATTGCTTGTACCTGAGAACCCATCAACTTTACAAGCTCATCGTGTACAATCTTCACCAACATCTGACCAGGGTCAACTGCAATTAGGATTTTTTGTCCCATTGCTTCGTCCTTGATACGGTCAGTAATTTCCTTTGCAACTTTATAGTTTACATCGGCATCCATTAAAGCACGACGAATTTCTTTTATAGTTGCTGCTACGTTTACATCCGTGATACGTCCCTTTCCTTTAAGGGTACGCATTGCGGTATTAAGTTTACTGCTTAAATTCTCAAACATTTCTGGTATCTGTTAATCGTTTTCTTTCTTAAATTATGCAAATTCTTCCTTCTCAATTACCCTCCTTTCGGCTCGCTACACTCAATCACTTTTCCGCTATTTCGTTCGGTAAAGAATGGGTAATGCGTGTAATTATGAGAAATTTATCTACAAAGGTACAAAAAAAGACGTATTACATGACAAAAGAAAAAAGACTCGAAAAAAAAGTGAGCATGAGCAGGCGAATAGTTGACGCAAATCGTTTATTTCTTGTCTATTAGACCTAATTTTGCAACATATTTTATAAGCCTCCTCTGATAATTATCCGCCACTAATTAAAATATTTAACTACTTAACGCATATTTTATGAAGTTACCTGTGTCTTTTGCAAAGGTTTCCCTAACTTTTGCCTTTTTTATCGTTTCTAAGTGCATTACAGCACAGTATGTTTCTTTGAAAGAAGAACGAATTGCGAAATCTGAAAAAAACAAAGATTTCAAAGAATTCCACGTGGTGGTCAGTTCCAACGAAGACCCCCAACATATAAAATTAGTCGTAACCAACCCCAACAATGAGCTGCTGTTTATTCAGTTGAAAAATGAACAGAATAAAATCATTCAAGACGATATATTTTATAGACGTACCTCTTATAACATCGAATTAAATACGACTAGACTAGAAGATGGAATTTACGCTTTATCCATCAAAACAAATCTTGATACGTTCGAACGAAACATTAGCATAGAAACCAAAGGGATTTCTTCCAAAAATAACCAAATGGTTATTGAAAGAGAAGTAATTATTCATAACGAAGAACACCGTCCGATTGCATCGAGGAGCTTCATTAGTACCTTAAATTAAACAAAAATGCCTTCGCAACTTAATTGTAGCGAAGGCATTTTTTGTGAAGCCTATTTACTCAAATATCACCGTTCTATTACCAGAAATAAAGACACGGTCTTCGAAAACAAACTTTAGGGCTTTTGCCAACACAATTTTTTCAACATCTCTACCCGCAGCAGCCATTTCAACAGCCGTTTTGGTATGATTCACACGGATAACGTCTTGAAAAACAATCGGGCCTTCGTCTAAGTCATCCGTCACAAAATGGGCAGTTGCTCCAATAATCTTTACTCCTCGATTAAATGCCTGACGATAAGGGTTTGCCCCTATAAATGCGGGTAAAAAAGAATGATGAATATTGATGGTCTTGTGTCGGTATCTTTTCGTAAATTCGGGGGTTAAAACTCGCATAAATTTCGCTAATACCAAGAAGTCGAAATCATAGTCGGCCAACAACTCGTGAATTTGCTCTTCATGAGCCAAACGAGAAACATCGTCTGTACCTTTGGCAGGTAAATAATGAAATGGAATATCGAATTTTTCAGTCAGTGGTTGTAGCACATCATGATTACCAATAACCGCCAAAATATTAAAAGGTAAATCTTTAAACTGATTACGAATCAACAAATCGCTTAGACAGTGATGTTCTTTCGTTACCAAAATCACCACATCTTTAATTTGTTTTTCGGTTAAAACAATGTTAGCCGTATTAGGTAATATACCACGGAGTCCGTCCTCAATTTTTTCGGGATTTGCAAGACCAGAAAACGCTACTCGCATAAAGAAATGTGCATTTTCACGATCTACAAATTCGTCTGTACGTTCAATATTTAAATTATTAAAAAAAAGTACTCCCGTAATTTTATGGACAAGCCCTTTCTCGTCTGGGCAATCAATTTTTAAAATATAATCAGTCATTTTTGTTCTAAAAGCTAAGCACTGTTAAATTGGGGTGCAAAATAAGCAACCCAAGCCTAAGAACAAAGTAGTTAAGTAATAATGCTAGATTATGAATGTTAAATCTTGAGCGTAAGAACCCCGACATAGTTAACCATATAGAGACATAGGGAGCATAGCTGTATGAAAACTGGTTTTGAGTGCATCCTGATAACGGTTATACAATTAACTAATAACCTCCATAACAAAATAATTTTACACGATTACTAAATCAATATAATAACCCATAAATCAATGATACAAGTCACTAAAATTTGCTGTGTACTAATGTTAGTCCTCGGTACATTTGCCTGTAGTAAAAGCCAAGAGCAGCTTACACCCGAAATTCCAGCTCCTATCACAACGATTCCAATCAATGCAAAAATTACCGATTTTGTGGTACAAGCTGCTTCCTTTGCCAGCGATATAAGCCTTTATGCCTTAGGGAATACCTCCGCTGGAAGTGTACAACTCTATAAATCAACTAATGGCGGAGTTTCTTGGATAAAAAACACCACCTTTAATCAGTCAATGAATGCCGTATATTTCTTGAATGATGGTAAAGGATTAGTGGCGGGCAATTATTTCGGAAGCACTGCTAATTCAGGTTCTTCTTGGCAAGTGTTAGCTGGATTGTCAGAAACAGTAGTCACGATTACTCCCTCTAAAACTCAGGAAGCTTTCTTAACAAAACTACTATTTGACAATACGCACGGTCGAAAATACACAGAAATTTACACCTTCGACTGGGCAACAATGAACTTTGTTAATAGTCAATACATTACGCTAGATGGCTACCAAAAAGCTAGTCATTCCTTGGTAAACAAAGTGGTGGTTTTTGCGGGTGAAGGCGGGAAAGCTACAAAAGCTACGTTGAATAGTCAAAACGAATGGGCATGGGATTATATCAATACCCCACAGACAAACAATTTACAAACCGTGGCTGTTATTTCGGAGCAAACGTATATCGTAGCAGGTGTTTCAGGCACTTTTCTTAAAACAACGAATGCAGGAACTAGTTGGACACCGATTAGTACGAACATAACAGGTGATTTCCAAAAAATGCGATTTATCGATGCTACCACAGGATATGCCATCGTCAATGTCAGTGGGAAAGGCGGAATCTATAAAACAAGTGACGGAGGAACGAACTGGACTAAGTTAAATCTGGTGGGAAATGACCATGTCATCGAACTGACGGCAAGTAGTAAAGGAAAAATTATGGTCGTTGGCAGCACGGGTAATATCTATTTGTTAAATTAATTGTCTGAAAAACAAGGAACAAAGGATTATAATATATCATTTTTCCAATACTAAAATAAAATATTCCACTTTCTGTTTCAAGGAAATTCCTTACATATCAATTCATTGTGTACATTTGCACTCGTAATAGCGTCTTAAACAAATTACGCACAAATAATCACGAATAATATTTTCTTAACAAAATGGAAAAAATTAAAGTTGCTAACCCAGTCGTTGAACTTGACGGGGACGAAATGACTCGAATTATCTGGAAATTTATCAAAGATAAATTGATTGTTCCTTACTTAGATTTAGATATTAAATACTACGATTTGGGTATGGAATATCGTGACGAAACGAACGATCAAGTAACGATTGATGCTGCTGAGGCAATCAAAAAATATGGCGTAGGTATCAAATGTGCTACCATCACTCCAGACGAACAACGTGTTGAAGAATTCGGCTTGAAACAAATGTGGCGTTCTCCAAACGGAACAATCCGTAACATCCTAGATGGTACTGTATTCCGTGAGCCTATCGTTTGTTCAAACGTTCCTCGTTTAGTACCAAACTGGACTGCTCCAATCATGATTGGTCGTCACGCTTTTGGTGACCAATACAGAGCAACCGATTTCGTTACAAAAGGAAAAGGTAAATTGACCGTTACATTCACTCCAGAAGATGGTGGCGAAGTACAGTCATTCGACGTATTCAACTTCAAAGGTGATGGCGTTGCTTTAACAATGTACAACACAGACGAGTCTATCCGTGGATTTGCTCACTCATGTTTCAACATGGCATTAAGCAAAGGATGGCCTTTATACTTATCTACGAAAAATACCATCTTGAAAAAATACGATGGTCGTTTCAAAGATATTTTTGAAGAAATCTACCAAGCAGATTACAAAGCTAAATTTGTAGCAGCAGGTATCGTGTACGAACACCGTTTGATCGATGACATGGTTGCTTCTGCTTTGAAATGGAATGGTAACTTTGTTTGGGCTTGTAAAAACTATGACGGAGACGTTCAGTCGGATACTGTTGCTCAAGGATTTGGTTCATTAGGTTTAATGACTTCTGTATTGGTTACGCCAGACGGAACGGTAATGGAAGCTGAAGCAGCTCACGGAACAGTAACTCGTCACTACCGTGAACACCAAGCAGGAAGACCAACGTCAACAAACCCTATCGCTTCTATCTTTGCTTGGACTCGTGGTTTAGAGTTCCGTGGTAAATTAGACGGTAACGATGCCTTGATTAATTTCAGTCAGACATTAGAAAAAGTATGTGTTGAAACAGTTGAGTCTGGTAAAATGACGAAAGACTTAGCCGTTTGTATCCACGGTAACAAAGTTAAGCATGGTGAACACTACTTATATACAGAAGAATTCTTAGAAGCTATTGATACAAACTTGAAAGCTGCATTAGCTTAATTGTTGAGATTACCCTTCTTTACAAACCCTCATTGGCTCGTTCAGTGAGGGTTTTGTTTTATCCTGTTAAAACAAAAACGGCGAACCCCAATTGGAGTTCGCCGTTTTTGTTGAGAAAAACTAAAGGCTTATTTTTTCTTCTTAACAGCTTTTGGCTGAACTACTGCAGCTGGTGTTGGTGCTGGAGCTGGTGCAGCTGAAACAACTGGAGCTGGTGCAGCAGCTGGTGCTACAGCTCCTTTTGGAATCACTTCACCTTTGATTGTCAAAGCAATTTGAGGAGTTTCAGAGTTACTGATAACGGTAATTGTTTTGTTGAAGTTACCAGGACGACCTGTTGAGTTGAATGAAGCAGTCACTTTACCTGTTTTACCTGGCATAACTGGCTCTTTTGTCCAATCTGGTGTAGTACATCCACAAGAAGGCTGAGCGTTAGAAATAACAACTGGTGCAGTACCTGTGTTTGTGAATTCAAACGTGTGAGTAGCTTGCGTACCTTCGTCAATTTTACCGAACTCATGAGATTCAGTTTTGAATTTGATAACACCTTGTGCGTTAGCAAATGTTGCAGCACAGATAAATGATAAAACGAAAAGTAATTTTTTCATGGTAATTATGTATGTTAAAAAGTTTGTAATTTCTCTGACGACTAGCCCGCCGCACCCGAGTTTCCAAAGATACATTGAAATTATAAAACTCTCAATACTCTTTGAGTGCCTTTGGTATTGAAATAAAATCAATTTTCGCTGTTCGACCGAAACAAAAATAGTGAGCAACGGCGTTATGACAAAAATCCCTAGGGTGTTTAACAAATCATTAACAATGACTTAGCTAAAAGCTGTTATTCTTTACCCTGTAATTCAATTCAGTCAATTTGTTATCCTAATATATTTCTGCTATTTTTGATATTAATTCTTGATTATTCCTGAGCGAATAACGGTATATTTTCCCCGAAATCAAGCCCAGATTAACCATTAAATCATCTCAATCCTCAACCAATAACGCTAACGTGGTAGAAAACGAAATACTTTCAGAAACTATTGTGTTTAAAAAGCAGGCTGCTTTAAATGACTATCGTCTCGCTAAAACAAGTCGAGAGTGTAGTTTATTGGTCAGAAAAGAAGTTTTTTCGGGACGTGCAAAGTTCGGCATCTACGGTGACGGAAAAGAACTCGCACAAATTGCCTTGGCAAAAGCCATGCAACCTGGCGACTTTGTTTCGGGATATTACCGAGACCAAACCATTGTGGCCGCTGTTGGTGACATGACTTGGACGCAGTACTTTTCTCAGTTATACGGCCATCCTGACAAACAGTATGACCCTCATACAGGAGGACGTACCATGAATAATCATCATGCTACGCAATGGCTAGATGATAAAGGACAATGGTTAGACCAAACCAAACTCTACAATTCAGTAGCAGGTATATCGTCCACGGCTGGACAAATTCCTAGAGCCGTCGGCATCGCTTACGCATCTAAGCTATATCGTCACTTACCAGAGTTACAAGGGGATGTTGCTCAAAAGTTTTCCAGAAAAGGGAACGAAGTATGCTTCTCGACCATTGGGGATGCCTCCTCTTCAGAAGGGATGTTCTTAGAATGTGTCAATGCAGCAGGTGTGTTACAAATCCCTTTGGTGATGGCTGTCTGGGATGATGGCTACGGAATTTCTGTTCCATCAGAATATCAGACAACAAAATCGTCTATTTCTAAAGCATTGGCAGGTTACCAACGTAACGAAGACGGCAATGGCTTAGAAATTTTTACCGCAAAAGGATGGGACTACGTTGGCTTAGTGGAAGCCTTCCAAAAAGCGGCTGACATAGCTCGTAAATATCATATTCCTTGCTTGGTTCATGTAGAAGGACTTACGCAACAACAAGGTCACTCGGCTTCAGGCTCACACGAACGCTATAAATCCGCAGAACGTTTGCAATTTGAACTAGATTTTGATTGTAATCTTCATTTCAGAAATTGGTTGTTGCAAGAAGAACTAGCAACAGAAGACGAACTACAAGCAATTGACCAAGAGGCGGTAAAAGAAGCAAGAAAAGCTCAAAAAGAAGCGTGGAAACAATACGTCATTTCGATTAAACCCGAAAGAGAAGAAGCCCTTTCGCTGATGTTCCAAGCCTCTATTACAAGCCCCAACGGAGACGATATTAAAACCTTAGTGGATGAGTTGCGTAAAACAACCAACCCTATCCACCGTGAAAATATCGTTGCTGTTCGTAAAACCTTACGTATTCTTCGTTTTGAGGATTCGCCAGCAAAACAAGGATTATTGGCTTGGTTAGAAAAAGCTACCGAAGCCAATTATACTCGCTTTAGCTCTTTCCAACAAAGCGTTTCGGCAGATTCACCGATGAATGTGAAGGCAATCCCTGCGGAATATACGCCAAACTCCTCTTTAGTGGACGGTCGTGAAAT
>JBMLRK010000285.1:4586-6287 GCA_049241065.1 Spirosomataceae bacterium | reverse complement strand
TGCGTGTTTCAAAGAAAAACGTAATTGCGACGATATTGACGATGCCATGCGACTTCTCGAAAAGTCGGTACAGCTAGATTCAACCAATGCAAATGCTTGGCTAAAATACGCCATTGGTGAGTATCAGTTAGAGCATTACGATAAATCATGGGAATGTCTGCATAAATGCAAGGTTTTAGATTTATCGTTTGTTGATATGAGCTTTGTGCAAGAATTAATTGCGAAGAAAGAAGACCCTCAAGGAGTCTTTAAATAAGGATGAATTTGAAATGTTGAAACAAAGCATAGATTTATCGTTAAATAGCTTCTATAAAAATCTTTATAATCCAGTAGGTTCGCCTGCTGGATTTTTTTTGTCTATGCCTACAGCCAATCAAATAAATTTAAGACCGAATGACATGAAATTTGTTGTAGAATCCCCGAAAAGTTACATCTTTGTTTATCAAAACTTTAAATCATCTTTAGAATATGCAACGTCTCACAGTAGCAGGAAGATTACTCATCACAGCCTTAATTATAGGGGCAATTTATTTTGGCTTTAAAATGCTTGGCGGTAAAGAAGCTCTTGAAACCCTGAAAACGGCAACAGCAACTGAAACGCCTGCTTCGGAAAGCAAGGAGGAAGGTAGTTCCGCATCTTCAGAAAGTTCATCCTCATCTTCTTCTGAGTCCGAAAGCTCGTCCTCAGCAAGTGACGCTGCTCGTCCGACTTTCGAATTTACTCCACCAGCTCCTATTGCAGGACGTTTGAAGGGGGTAGTTGAACTAGGAGCAAGTGGTTTTAACTCTTTTATCGTTCGTATTGATGGCGATAAAAACTGGAAGTTAGAGAAAGCTGAATTTGGAAACAGCTTGGTAACGGAAAATATGGCAAGCGACGACGATGTGCGTGCTGGCTTGAAAAAATACATTGGCGGAATGCTTGATTATGGCGTTGGTGGAAGAGATATTCACTTCGTAGTAAGTTCGGGAGCTTTAAAAGCAGAAGGAACACAGAAAATTATTAAGGCTTTAAAAACCTTAAACTATTTTGTGAACACGGTGACACCAGAAAAAGAAGGACAATTAGGCTTGAAATCGGTACAACCAAAAGAGTTTGAAGACAATTCTTTTGTGGTAGATATTGGTTCTGGAAATACGAAAATTACGTGGGTAGATGGTAAATCGCCTAAATCGTTAGAATCGTATGGAGCTAAATATTTCCAAAATGGAACAGATGATGCTACGGTATTTACTGACATTACCGCCAAAGCAAAACAAGTGCCTTCGGATAAACGTGAAACTTGTTTTATCATCGGTGGTGTTCCTTTTGAATTAGCCAAGGCGGTTCGTAAAGGAAAAGAACGTTATACGGTTTTGGATGTTGCTTCGGCTTATAAATTAGACAATGCTAAATCTAAGGCAGGATTAAACATCTATAAAGCAGTAGCGGAGGCAACAGGATGCAAAAAGTTTGTGTTCGACTGGGACGCTAACTTTACAATTGGATTCTTATTACAATTACCATAAACGTTTTTTTTAGAACTTTTTAGACGGGAATGTCGTTTTTATAAAACGGTATTCCCGTTTTTTTATGTGGGTATTTTCACAACAAAATCAACAAGCAATGTTAAATTTTGAATTTCAGAATCCAACGAAAATTATATTCGGAAAAGGGCAAATAGCCGCTTTGGCAAAAGAAGTACCTGCTGACGCAACCAT
>JBMLRK010000285.1:1947-4486 GCA_049241065.1 Spirosomataceae bacterium | reverse complement strand
CCTTGGGAAATCTTAACAAAGCCAGTTCGCACGGTAAAAGCAATGCCTTTTGGTACGGTGTTGACCTTGCCAGCAACGGGTACAGAAATGAACTCAGGAGCGGTAATTACTCGTTATGCTACTCAAGAAAAATTGGGCATGGGTGGTCCAGGTTTATTCCCTGCCTTCTCAATTCTTGATCCAGAAGTAATCAAAAGTATTCCTCCTCGTCAGTTAGTAAATGGTATTGTAGATGCCTATACGCACGTGTTGGAACAATACATGACGTATCCAGCAGGGGCATGGTTACAAGACCGTTTTGCAGAAAGTATCATGCAAACCTTGATTGAAGTAGCTCCTAAAATCATTGCTAACCCTGCCGATTATGAAGCTGCTTCTAACTTTATGTGGTCGTGTACGATGGCATTAAATGGATTGATTCAAAAAGGTGTTCCGACTGACTGGGCAACGCACGCAATTGGACATGAATTGACGGCTCTTTATGGAATTGACCACGCTATGACTTTAGCCATCATTTTCCCTCAGTTGTATAAAGTACAGTTTGATAACAAGAAAGAAAAATTAGCTCAATACGGAGAACGTCTTTTTGGTATTACAGAAGGGTCGTTGGAAGAAAGAGCAACCTTAGCGATTCAAAAAACGGTTGATTTCTTGCACAGCTTAGGCGTAAAAACTCGTTTATCAGAATACACTTCGGATTATGCCGATACGGGGGCATTTGTAGAAGAACGTTTTACTAAACGTGGCTGGTTAGGACTAGGCGAACGTAAAGCGATTACGCCTGCGGTAGCTCGTCAGATTGTTGAATTGAGTTATTAAGAAAATAGGTTAAGCTCTGTACTACGAATACATAAGAATTTCGTAGCATAAATTCAGTATTGTAACCCTATGCCTTTTTGGTGTAGGGTTTTTTATGTCCTTTCTATCGCTATATAGTGTTATTAGGTGTTCTATGTTTGTTTTGTTAATTGCACGCTTATCATTATTATAAGTCACTTTTATATTTTATTTTTTTTGATAGGATAAAATAGTATTAGAGTAGCTAAGAAAATACGCAAAGTAAAAAATTGTACAATAGATAGATAAAATAGTGTTATATAGCTTGTTTTTGATTGCCTTACTTTTGTAATGAAAATTTATCATAATCAATTTTTTCATCCAAAAACAATCAGTCATGAACTCAAAGTATGTTATTTCAAAAATTAGTGCCTGCCTTGCTCTTGTAGGTACTTTATGTTTAAGTAGTTGCACTCAGTCCGTAGAACCAGAGAATACAGCAACAACTGCTGTTGCTACGCCAGAAGGAATTTTTGGAAATGGGGTAAATTTACAACCTTCTTACTATAATGGAGGAAATTGCGATTTAGGTTGGAACTTAATGAATGCGAATACCAAAATCAAAACGGTTCGTATCGAAGTTGAGCCAGGCCAAGAGACAAATGCAAAACGGTGGATTTCAGAAGCTAAAGCCAATGGAAAAACAATTATTGTTACTTATCATAAAGCTTCTGTTTTGGGGTCAGACAATACGGCTGATTTAACAGCCGCTGCCAATTGGTGGAAAGCAAACTATGCTTCACTTTCTGCAAACGGCACAATTGCATTTACCGTTAACCTAATGAATGAATGGGGTAGCCATAATATTACTTCGGCTGCCTATGCCGCTGCCTATAACAATGCCATTTCGATTGTACGTACAGTGTATAGTGGAAACATTATCATTGATATTCCTGGTTGGGGACAAGAAACCGCTACTGCTGCTTGTGCCGTAAAAGGATGTACAACAGGACAAACTAAAATTACGGATGTGAAAATTATTCTTTCCGCTCATATTTATCCAGGTGCTTATAACCAAGCAAAAGGACGTTATATGAATACATCTGACATTGATGATTTAGCTTCTGCTGGTCGTACGTGTATTTTAGGTGAATTTGGTAGTGTAGGTGGTTCTGGAGCAGATTGGTTGGGTATCACTAATTATGCAAAAAGCAAAGGCTGGACAATCCTTGGTTGGGCATGGGCAGGTGATGGTCTTGGTATGAATATGATTTCGCCTCAATTTCAAGCATACACGGCTGGCTCTCCAAAAACGTACACAAAATCATCGTATTTTAATACGGTTTATAACTTATTGTAATAATCTTCGTATCAACTATTTCGGCAGTATTACTGCCGAAATAGTTGATATTCGCTATTTATTGCCTTTTCTGCTCTCGCCCCATTTCTTACCTAAGCCTAAGAACTTACGAACAGGTTTTTTAGTAACTTCTGTCTTTAATTTCACCTGCGAACGGTTCACTACTAATTTGCGTTCCATGATTTCAAAACCGTTTAAGGCTTTGATGGCTGCTTTTGCTTCTTCGTCGTTAGCCATTTCTACAAAACCAAAGCCTTTGTTCTGACGAGTGATTTTGTCGATGATGATTTTGGTAGAGATAACTTCTCCGTGTGCTTCAAATAATTCTTGAAGTGTCTTTTCTTTTATCTTGAAAGGTAAATTACTTACGTAAATATCCATGTTGTTGAATTTATGTTGATA
>JBMLRK010000285.1:0-1847 GCA_049241065.1 Spirosomataceae bacterium | reverse complement strand
TGTAATCCTAAACGACCGATAGGGTTTTGTTTTGCACCGTATTTTTCATCGCCGATAATGGGTGTTCCCAAATCTTGCATGTGAACACGGATTTGGTTTTTACGTCCTGTTTCCAAATTTACCTTCAATAAAGAAAAGTCTTCGTTACTATTGATGGTTTCGTAATGCGTAATGGCGTGTTGTCCTGCATTCGGATTTTGGGTCGAATACACCATCAAGGCTTTGGTTTCGGCTAAGTACGACGAAATCGTCCCTTTATCTTCTTTCGGGTATCTTTCTACTACAGCCAAATAGGTACGTTCTTTGGTGGTTGGTCCCCATGTTTCCTGCAATAAGTTTTTCACTTTCTCGCTTTTCGCAAACATCATTAATCCTGAGGTATCTTTATCTAAACGGTGAACGACAAAGATACGGTTATGTTCATTCGCTTTTTTGACGTGTGAACTCAAGATACGATACGCATTGTGGTCTTTGTCCTTTTCGGTGGCGATTGAAAGAACTCCTTCTGCTTTATCGATAACAATAATATACTCATCTTCAAAGACGATGGATAGTCCTCTGTATTTTTGTTCTTCTGGAGCTTTCCCTGTTCTAACTTCAACTTTATCGTTTACTTTCAGAATATGATTAAATTGCGTAACAGGTTTACCATTTACCCAAACTAATTTATCCTTTAATACTGTTTTAACGTTGTGTCTATTTCTGTTAGTCAATTTTGCCAACAAAAACGTTAATAATTCTGCCTCTTCAGTGACTTCCAAAACTTTTGGAGGTTTGATACTTGATTGAGGGCTTAGAGCAGCTCCTCTTGGATGCTTATTTTTCATCTATGACGATGGTTGCTTATTAAAAAATCAAATGAAACCCCATAAGGCTGAGTGCCTAAGCAAGGTGTTTCCTATAAAATGTAAATACAAAGGTAACTAAATCAACGCATTTCTTTTATGAATAACAAACTATCGTCTCAGATAATCAAAATACTTGTTCGGATTTATCAAGTCTTTTTATCCCCTTATTTTCCGAATTCGTGTAGATATACGCCTACTTGCTCTCAATATATGATTGAAGCAGTGCAAGAATGGGGTTTTTTTAGAGGTTTTTACCTAGGAATGAAGCGAATAGCTCGTTGTAATCCGTGGGGAGGAAGTGGCCTTGATGAAGTCCCAAAACGCTGTAATTGCCAAAATGTTGAATAAAGTGTAGAATAAATAGCAGTTTTACCATTTGGTAATATTTGGATAATTTACTTAACACAGGGTTAATTGTTTACTAATGCTTATATAATGTCTGGGTAATAATGCGGTTAAATAGCCGTCCTACTTTTGTGTCATCAAACTTAATTCAACCAGTATGAGACACAGAATTTATTACTCATTAATTCTTACACTATTATCATTCTCCGTTTCCCTTGCACAGCAATTGGGGACGATAAGAGGAACTATCAAAGATGCTTCTTCAAAAGAAGACCTTGTTGGTGCAACTGTTTTAGTTGATGGCTTAAACAAAGGAGCTTCTGCCGATATTAACGGTTTCTTTTCTTTGAAAGGCATTCCAGTAGGTACTTACAAATTGAAAGTTTCTTTTGTAGGTTACAAAACGAAAGTTGTTGAAAACGTTCGTGTGGTTGCTGAAAGTGTTACGGAAGTAAACATTTTTGTAGAAGAAAACGCTGGAACAACCTTAAATGAAGTTAGAGTTGTTGGACAACGTTTAACAAACACAGAGGTTTCGGTTATTTCAGAAATTAAAGCGGCTCAACAAATTGTAAGTGGTATTTCCGCTGCACAAATCGGAAAGACCTTAGACCGTAACGCTGCTGAAGTAGTAAAACGTGTACCAGGTGTTAC
>JBMLRK010000284.1:0-11617 GCA_049241065.1 Spirosomataceae bacterium | reverse complement strand
ATGTCATTTTACGCAAAGCCGAAATGCGATAATGGAGGCATGATAAAATCAACACGTTAGTAAAATGGAAGGAATGATAAAAATTAAGGACCTAAGCGAACTTAGCTATGAAGTAGAACGATATGCAGAAAGCTATCCATACGCACTATTCATACATGTGAATTGGTCATTTCCAAAGGACGTATTTGAAGCTTTTGCTTTTGATATACACCTACGTCCATACAGCCGTAAAATGATCACGTTCCTACATGTAGCAGAAAATTATGACATTGATATACCACCATACTATGAACTATATAAATCTGGTGAAAAAATTGCAGAGCTGAGAGAGGAAGAAGAAGAAGGTTTGTTAAATTGGTTTACACTCGAAGATTTTATTAAGACTCATATTAAATCAAATCCAGCTCGACTCAAAGTTGGCTAATCTGAAATTCGACCTAAAAGAAGACTAATTTGTAAGCAGCATCCTTAAAAGTAAAAATCCGCTACCCGTGAATACCCTATTCACTAGTAGCGGATTCTGTTTATGAGCTAATAAACGATAAAATTGACTAAGCTGCAATCCCCATAACTGGCCACCTGATAGAAATTACAATTCTGAGATAAAATCATGAATTGGTTTCAAGGATATTTCAGTACCTGTTTCGCCCTTGTCAGCATAATCAAATGGATTATCTAAATCTTTGATTAGGAAAAGCATATAAGTCACTAAAAAAGTAACTAATGAAGTTAAAAAAATAGATACCACAAATGGGTTAATATTAATAAAAATAAGTCCCAAAGCAGTTAGAAAAGCCATTGCTTCCACAATTGCATAAGCAGACCCAATAAAATCAGTGTCTCGAATGGTGTCCATCCGTAACATAACTTTCCTTAACTGATTCTGCTCATTTTTCATTTTGATGATGTAGTTAGCCTGTATGCCTTCGTTTTCCATATCCACAAAGAAATCATTCATTGAACTAATCGTTGCCAGCATTGACTTACTACTTTCTTTCTTATAAAGCCATTGGATAAGTAGTACTGGAAATTTTTTCTGAAAATCCATGAATCGTAATGCTGCTTGCGAATTCTTACTCTTATAGACAGTGAGTGAATCATCAAGTAAGCTACGCATCGAAGCAGCCAACTCACTTGGAAGTTTCTCACTTTCTTTATAATCAGAAAGTACCCCACTTATTAGAAAACCTATCAGGAAAATTGTACCCGCAACCAAGCTCGTAAACAGAGCGTTGAGTTCCATAATATCAACTTCAAATCGGTGAGTCACATACTTTGAAATCGCAATAAATACTACAATCGGTAAGATTTTAAAAGCAATTTTCCACTTTAAAATTATCTTCATTTTTGTACAATATTGGTGTTTATGGGTTCTAATACCCTTTTGAAATATTAAAAAGCTACAAATATAAAGACATTCAGCATTCGTTTGGATAGGCTAATAGAGAATAATTATAGTTCTGTACACCCATATTTCTTCATCTCAACACGCTTAAACCCTCCTAAATAGCCGTAAGGTGCTTCAAAATATGATTTGAGACATCTCAAATCATATTTTGAAGCACCTGTACAAGTAAAACACGCCAACTTTGTCCTATCAAACAGCAACAACATTCCAACTTCAACAATTATGAAAAACTCATTCATCGTCCTTTTTCTCTTAATCTCACAAAGTCTCTTCGCTCAGACTATCTTAAAAGCTGAAGCTCTTCAAAACGATTTTGAAATCATACGAAAATCTTATGAACAAATGCACCCAGGTTTGTATAAATACCAATCGAAAAAAACGATTGATGCTGCATTTGAGACCTGCAAAAAAGCATTGAATAAAGATCAAACTTTAACGGAAGCCTATCTAACGATTCATCAACTTACCTCAAGTTTTAAATGTGGTCATGCTTATCCTAACTTTTTTAATCAGGAAAACTTCCTAAAGAAAGAAGTGTTTGAGCAAAAAAACGCTTTACCTTTTCACTTCAAAATTATTGACGACCGCATGATTGTGATTCGTTCAGCCGATTCGACGATTAAAAGAGGTATTGAAATTAAATCAATTAACGGAATTAAAATCCAGAAAATAATCCATACGATTTTACCCATCGTGAGAGCTGATGGTTCTAACGATAGTAAAAGAAAAAGTTTACTAGAAAATGGTAAGGAATACTTTAGCTATTTCGACATTTTCTTCCCCATCTTTTTTAACATCAAGCATAGCACGTTTACGATAGCGTATGCTGACTTTGGTTCAAAAAAGAGTCAAACGATAGAAGTTTCGGCAATGAATCACGCTGATAGAGATAAGATTATCAAAGCCAACTATCAAGAGACGGAGTACAAGAAAATAGCATTCAATTGGTTAAATGCTGAAACGGCAGTGATGACGATTAATGACTTCAATAATTACAACGGGAAAACGGATTATGCAAAATTCTATCTTGAATCTTTGCAAGAATATAATCTTAAAAAAGGTAAGAATTTAATCATTGATATACGTAAAAATGAAGGTGGTAATAGTTCGGAAATGTTTAAATTGATACCGTATTTTACCGAAAAATCTATTGACTATTTGGACATACAAAATACATGGCAAATGCTAAAAATAGACTCGACCCTAAAGCCATTGGTGGCGAATAGTGATTGGGCAAAATATTGGTTTGATCAGCGTAATAAAGGTTATCAGGAAACTCCTTTAGGACAATGGAAAGCAGCAAAAAATGCACAAGTTTTTACCCCTAATAGCGAACGTTTCACAGGCAATATTTTTTTACTTTCAAGTGCAACCAATAGTTCCGCTGCCTATATGATGGTAGAAACTTTTAAGAAATATAAACTAGCAACCATTGTTGGTCAAACAACAGGTGGAAACCAAAGAGGAATTACGGCTGGAGCAATGTTTTTTATAAGCTTACCTAATAGTAAAATCGAAGTTGATGTTCCCCTTATTGGTACTGATTTGGCACTTGCTCAAACATTACCAGACGCAGGTATTGAACCTGATGTATTTGTTCAGCCAAGTATCGCTGACTTAATAAAAGGAACAGACACAGAAATGAACACAGTGTACAAACTGATAAACAAACAATAATCACCTCACTAGTCTAGCGTTAAAAGCTCGACTCAAATGAAAGGTGTGTAAAAAGTGTAGACTTTAACACTTAAAGCGTTGGGGAACATTCAGCATCAATCCGAGCGACGGTCGCTCATAAACGTTTAACTTTTTACACAACCCCACTAAAAATCCGCTACCCGTGAATAATCTATTCACTAGTAGCGGATTCTATTTATAAATATAAGGATGAAGTGCTTTTAATTAAAAAGCTACTTAGGCTCTGATTGTAACTTCTATTAATTAATATCCCAGAAAAGCTTAGTCGTTAAATTATCCTTTGCTTTCACGGCATTATAATTCTCGGTATTATACACCGATTCGCTCGATGGATATACCCAACGGAAAGGTGGTTGTTTCTGAACATTTGAATTATCTGTTTGGAAAGATAACTGAGGATAATTCAATCTTCTTAGCTCCGCCCAGCTTTCGTGTGGTTGCAAAATGCTATAGTGAATCCATTTTTGCGTAGCAATCAATTTTAGCTTATCAGCATCCGTCAAGGCTTTATCCCAACTTACACCATTGCTAGTCAAATACGTTTGCACTTCAGCAGCCGTTGCAGTTGTTGCCAATGGCACAGTATTGTCGTTGCTCAAGGTACGGAATTTGTAGTAGGCTTCTGTCGAAAGCTTAATTCCATTTTCGTAAGCTGTTTTTGCTAAGGCTGCATTGCCATTTTTCAACTGAAACTCAGCTACTAAGAAGTTCACCTCCGCTGCATTGATAAGCAAACCAGGGAAGAATTGGTTACGGCTAAACGTCGAACGGTTGTATAAAGAAAGCGTACCATCTGCCACGGTAGCCGATTGTACCGCCGAAGCTGCCAATGGGTCTAAGCCTTTGTACACCCCTTTTGCATTTTCACCTGTTTCGAACATCACTTTCAAACGTGGGTCGCTGTTGCTTACCATGTTGTCAATCATCGCTTTGCTTGCCAAGTTACCGTTTGAATCTTCGATACCGCTACGGAATCCTTTCGAGTTAAGTTCCGTGTTTAAATCAAACACATTGATTTGCACGTTATCTGCATTGGTTGAAATCAATGGATATTTAGTTGAATTGCCTAAAATATCCTTAATTTCTGCTGTTGCTCTCGCTTGGAACGTAGTAGAAGCCGATACTCTAGCCAACATTCTAAGGCGTAACGAATTACAATATTTTGTCCACAATGCGATATCGCCTTTGTTTACAAAATCTTGGGTTTTGAAACCTGCTAAAATTCCCGACTTTACTGTTAAAGTACTTAACTCATCTGAAAAGCCTTTCAAATCGTCTAGCATTTTGGTATAAACGCCTTCTGCGGTATCGTATTTAGCAAACGATTTACCATAATCGCCTCCGTTAACGCTCAATAAACCTGCCATCGAGAAAGGAATATCCCCGTGTAAATCAACTACTTTCTGCGTGTGGTCATAGAAATAAATCGTTGAAGCAATCTTATAGATTCGCTTATCGGTTTGCTCTGTGGCTGTTGCTTTTGCATATACCTTTTCAAACTCACGATACTGAGCTAAGAAATTGTAATAGTTAGTCCATCGATCACTAATACCCGCAGCCCCTGGAATGTATTGATTGGGAGAATTCTCCCAACCAACGGCTTGTGTATAGTGGTTCAATGTAGTACGTAATACAACAAAGTAATTCCAATAATCGGGTAGTACATAACTCTTGTTTGAGCCTAAAAAACCTGTAAACTGTTTTTCTACGGTAGTTACAGAAATTTTTGAAGGGTCGGCATAACTTTCTTCAAAGTCTGACTTCTGACAAGCGACAAAAGTCATTGAACATGCCATGGATAGTATAAAGAGTATTTTTTTCATATTCTCAATATTTAAGTCGAATGAATGTTAGAAACTTGCTCTCACCATGAAACCAAGGGTGCGAGTAGCAGGGTTTGTTCCTGCGTTAGTAAGGGTTTCGAACCAACGTGAACCAGCAGTTGTTTGCTCAGAATCCATGTCTTTGATCGTACGGTAGATGTACAATAAGTTTCTACCAAATACAGAGACGTTCACTTTCTTCGCTCCAATTTTTCTTGCAATGGCTGCTGGTACGTTATACCCCAATGATAATTCTCTTAACTTGATGTACGAGTTTTCTTGTACATACAATTCATAACGAGAAGAACTATATTGTGGGCCACCCCAGTTGTAAGTATTGAAATAATAAACCGCTTGTGAAATCACATTGGTATTCTTTTCGCCATTTACTGAAACACCATCCATCAACATCCCGTCATTATACACAACTTGACCATTTGGACCAGCATTTGCCGTTGTTTGTACCCCTTTACCGTCTGCATCAAGGTAGTATCTTAAACCACCACTAGCCGCATCCATGTATTTGGTACTTTCTTCCAATAGACCTCTACTAATCATCCAATTTAAACCTGTTGGCATGATGTAACCACCCCAACGGAAATCTGCAAGAACATCCAACGTAAATCCTTTGTAACTAAATGTGTTTGTGAAACCGCCTGTTAATTTTGGCATTGCATTTCCTGCTTTCACCATTTTATCGTTATCTAACACATAAAGCCCCGACGTACTTACGATTTTTTCACCTTTGTCGTTGGTTGCAATTGGGTGCACATAGAAATCTCCCATTGGTTGCCCTACCACCGAGCGTAATTGAGCAGCATTTCCATCATAATCTGCATGCAATAACTCCGTAGAACCATTCGCTAATTGTTCTACTACGTTGCGGTTAGAAGCAAAGTTGATACCTGTTTCCCACATAAACTTAGGCGTTTTCACAGGTGTTCCCGTGATTGCGACC
This sequence comes from Spirosomataceae bacterium, assembly GCA_049241065.1. Lineage (GTDB taxonomy): Bacteria > Bacteroidota > Bacteroidia > Cytophagales > Spirosomataceae > JALRIJ01. The sequence continues at coordinate 5,730 of JBMLRK010000284.1, read as the reverse complement.
TCAAGACCTTCATTTCTTAAAATACCGATGTTACTCAATACTGAAACTGCACCCGATGTTGGAGCAAGCGTTAATGGTAAAATTTGGTCAACAATACGAGCATTGTAATACGAAACATCTAAACCTAAACGGTTATTGAAAAACTTCGTTTCTAGACCAAATTCAAATTCGTGTTTTTGTTCTGGCTTGATTAAATCGTTACCAAAAGCACTTGGCAAGGTCGTATAAAGTACCGATTTACCCCCTGTTTGCTGCGTTCCATAGGTATTCTGCTGATAAGCGATGTTAGCAGAATAAAGTGACGGGTAGTTCCCTACGACACCCCAAGAGGCACGAACTTTACCATAACTAAGGTAACGGGGTAGATTAAACGCTTCAGAAAATACAAAGCTCGAATTCACCGATGGATACAAGAAAGTATTGTTATTCGGGTTCATCGTAGAGGTTCTATCACGTCTCAATGTTCCTTCTAAAAACAAAAATCCTTTGTAGTCTAAGTTAAGTGTTCCAATGAAAGCGTCTTTCACTAACGAAGTTCTGCTTGAATTACTTACAGGCGTATTGACAGAAGCCGCTACGTCAAATAAATTTTCCGTACTTAATCCTCCGCTTGTTCCTCTTTCTAAATAACTGCTTGTTTCTTTCGTAGCAGTATAACCTGCCATTGCTGTTAAATTAAAATCTTCCGAAACTTTTTTAGAATACGTTAACAATACATCACCATACAAGATGTTGTAGAGATTCGACTTCATACCGAAATAGCCAGAGTTACCAAAAGCAAGTGGAATTTCAGTAGCTTGTTCGACTTCCGTTTTCACAGAGGTGAAATCCGTAGCAAGTCTTCCTCTAAGTTTTAAATCATCCGTTATCTGAATATTGTGTGTCATACTCGCAATCACACGGTTGCTATATTCGTCTTCGTTTTTCTCTTTCAAACTCCAAACGTAGTCGGCAATATCACCTCTGAATCCACCATATTTGATATTTTCATCAGGCGTTAAACTTTGGTTTGTACCTGTCACAAAACGATAGCCTAAACTTGTTTTGTACTTGTTTAAATACCAAGAGGCATTATCAAAACGAGGCATCATACCTGTAAAGTTGTTCATCATACGGTCAATGGCATACGGACGATTGTGGGTGTATTGATTCACATAATTCACCACTAAGTCGGCTGTATATTTCTTACCTAATTTGAACGAAGTATTTAAGTTCGCTACGTTTTTATTGTTTTGCGAACCCATACTCAAACCTTGATTTTCTTGATGTGTTAACGAGAAACGGATGTTCGCATTTTCTGAAGCCTGAGAAACCGCAAAGTTTACATTAGAGCTATGAGCTTCTTGGAATAAACCTGCAAAGTTATCACCCTGAGATACATAAGGTCTAACGACACCATCCCAAGACAATACTGGCTGACCATCGAATTTAGGGCCATAGTTCAAGGACGTACCTACCAAACCTCTAGTTTCTTTCACGCCATCGCCATTGGTGTCATAATATACAAAGCCATTCGCATCTTGTCCTGCATTGCCGATAGCCGTTGGATAACCTTGTCCTCTTACATTTTGGTATCTTGGTAAAAAGGCAATTTTATCTACGCTGTAATTCGCACTGAAATCAACAGAGAAGCCTTTTTTGCCTTTTCCGCTTTTGGTCGTAATTAAGACTACCCCGTTTACTGCTTCCGAACCATAAAGAGCTGCGGCAGATGCACCTTTCAAAATCGAAATATTTTCGATGTCTTCTGGGTTCACGTCCAACAAACCATTTCCTCTGATACGTTGATCGTTCCAGTAATCGTTGTTTTTTACTTCGCCATCACGGATAGGCACACCGTCCATCACGATTAGCGGCTGGCTTTTTCCTGTAATTGAGTTCGTACCACGGATGGTAATGTTTACCGCACTGGTAGCACCACCTGGAGCAGAGGCAATACGAACGCCTGGAGCTTTGCCATATAATGCCGAAGCAAAATTGGGCGACCCTGTACGAGTAATCGCTTCTGACTTAATGGTGTTGGTTGCGTAACCCAATGATTTTTGGTCTTTCTTAACGCCCAAGGCAGTTACGACAACCTCTGATAATTGAGAAGCATCCTCTTCCATTTCGACGTTGACAACCGAACGTCCGCTAACTAAAACTTCCTGCGTTTTGTAGCCAATAAACGTAAAAATAAGGGTACTTTGAGGAGAAGCTGTTAGGCTGTATTTTCCTTGAACATCGGTAGTTGTTCCAGCCTTGGTATCTTTAATTTTGATAGACATACCAACAAGTGGTTGTCCATCTGTTTTAGATACAACGAGTCCTGTGATTTTTTGAGCAAACACAGGGCCACCTATCGTTATGAGCATAACGAATAGCAGAAGTAGTTTTCTTCGCATAGAGATGAAATGTAAAAGTGAATAAAAGGATAAAAATAAATTCTGTAATCAGGTAATTTATAGTCTCGACTTCTGGCTTTTCTCTTTCATCTGTTATGTCCTTCTGCTAACTAACTAATCTTGCACGTGGTCATAATTCTCCATCACTAAAGCTGCTGCACCAATCAGTGAAGCATCGAAGCCTAAATTTGAAATCTCAATTTTAGTATTTTGTGCCAATCTCGGAATACAATGTTCATTCAATGCCTGCTGAATAGGAGCTTGCCAAATCTTTCCTGCTTGTGTTCCTCTGCCACTGATAATGATTAACTCTGGATTGAGCAAATGAATCAGAATGGCAATTCCTCGACCAATTTTATAACCAATTTCAGACAATAATTCCACCGCAAGACGGTCGCCTTCAAGGGCAAATTGAACGATTTGCTCACTTGCTTTTTCAAGGCTTTCGGTAGTAATCCCTCGAAGCATCGACACTCTCCCTTTTTGAAGAGCTGAATTAAACTTTTCAATTAAAACAGACAAAGACGTTTCTGTTTCTAAACAGCCACTTTTTCCACAACTACATAATTTGTTATTCGTAAAAAGTGGTATGTGACTAAATTCTCCTGCAAACCCACTTGCACCTCTATATAAATCCCCGTTGAGTATCATACCTAAACCCACACCCCAACCTGCATTAATCACCATTACATTTTTTCGACTGATGCCAGCACCAAAACGAAGTTCTGCCAAAGCCGTTACACTAGAATCATTATCAATAAATACAGGAAGGTTTAGCTTCTCTGAAAGAAATTTGGTAATGCTTTCGTTCCCGTATTCTTGTGGTGTTTTCAAAAAACTATGATTAATTCCTCGTTGAATATCGACAAAGCCTGGCATTCCGATACCAATACCCACAATTCTTGCGTGTGCTATTTTAGTTTGTTGAATGAAGTAATTTAAATGTTCTGATAACACAATAAGTGCCTCCTCATTTTCACTCAAAGGCAAATCAATCTTTTCTACCTTGCCTACAACCTGATTATTGCTATCCATCAAGGCTATTCGAGTCACAAATTGGTCGATTGCCACAGCAATGATGTACAAGGTATCTGGCTTAATGGAGTACATCAACGGTCGCCTCCCTCCTGTCGATGGTGCAAAACCTGTCTCTACAATGACATCCTCTTCCACTAAATCATTCACCAATTTGGTCGTAAATGGCAGACTCTTTTTAAGCTGTAAACTAAAGTCTGCACATGACATGGAACCAGCAAAATATAATTGCTTTATTATCTTATTATTATTTGATAGTTTTTTAGTAGTCATTTATTTGAATGTTGGAAAAATATCTATAAAAACAGCTTACAGATTGCCTGCTAAATATTCAACCAAATTACTAATTCTATCCCTTATTAATCCTATATTTTCCTAGATAGCTACTCAACAAATCGTAATGATGTCTCAAATATATAAAACTTTTATAAAATATTTAAAATGTTTTTAAATATTTATTACAAAATCATAAAAGAATTAATTCTTTTGTAAAATATACTTATTTAGCAATTAAGCTTTCCAAGAAGAAATACTTAGTAAAAAAGTTTGTCTAGTAGTAATTCCGAGGGGTATCCTTCTTTCTGGTGTTGTGTATAGACAAGAACCCTTTAAACGAAAAAATCTCTTCTTTTTGAGTAGTTCAAAAAGAAGAGATTTTAACAATGAATAACGTGTAAAAGTCAAAAGTTTATGAGTAGCTGCCGCTCGCAAAAGCTATGTGCAAATAAGTAGTCGTCAGTTTAATGTTTAATGTTCAAAGGTTTCGATACTACATCTTGAGACCACTAATATCATAAACTATTTACCAACGAGTACTTACTTTCGTAGCAACTATTCGCTAAACTTTTTATACTATTTCAACGCAAGCGTTCTATAATCTACAGGTTTTACTTGTCCCGTTCCTAATTGTACATCTTTGATGATTACTTGCGTTCCGTCGGTAATCTCAAAGTGGTAATTCCCATCTGGCAATTCTGCTAAATCATATTTCTGAGAGAAGAGCATTGATTTCTTACCTACATAGTCACTTTGAAGCGTCTGATTGTTTTCATCTTTCAAACTTACTTTCACGACCGAACCCTTTACTTTTTCTAATTTCAAATTCACTTTCATCGTGTTAATCACACGGTACATACTTGCATCAAAGGCTTTCCCTTTTAATGCACCTGTTTCTTGAGGCTCAGAGGCTAAACTTACTGACAAACTTAATACAGTAGCTAAAAATGATAATGCGAGGTTTCTTACTTGATTTTTCATGACGTTGTTTTGTTGTGCGTTTATGCGTTAGATTAAAAATGTGTTTCTGTTTTGTTGATTCAAAATTAGTGCATTACTTAGTACTATGTTATACAAACTACCTGAGTGGTTAATTTAAAGGACGAATGGTTCGTATTGCTTATCGCTCTGACTATCAAGGACTCTTATTAGCCACTTCTTTCTCTTAAATGTGGGATAATCCACAGGGCTATCGTATTTTTGTGCTTTATTTCGCTAAATGAAGTTAAAAAAACGGATGTCGCTCACTACTAAAGATAAAATACTAGCCTCTGCTCTATACCTTTTTAATAGGTTTGGCTTTGTAAGCGTACGTTTACAACATATTGCGGACGAAGTAGGCATGAGTGTCGGCAACTTGGCATATCATTTCAAAACCAAAGACGAACTCGTAGAAAAACTCTATCAAGCATTAGCCCAAGAACAGCAACAACTGTTGGCAGATTTACGCATGATTCCTTTATTTGCTAATATGAATCGGCATGTAGAGAATAGTTTTTTGCTACAACAGAAATATAGTTTTTTCTATACAGATACGCTGGAGGTTATTCGGGCGTATTCAAGTATTAAGCGACAATATCGGGAACAAGTCCAATGGCAAACGATTCAATTAGAATTATTGCTTCAGTTTAATATCGCTCGTGGAGCATTGATTGAGCCTCAATTGCCCGATACTACGTTTTTACTAGCACATCGTTACTTATTATTCTTAGAAAACTGGATGAATTTTGAACGCATGAAAGGAACAGAAGTAGCGGAAATCAATGTGCAACAATTAAAAGACCATATTTGGGGTTTACTTGCTCCTTATTTTTCGCTAACAGGTAAAAATGAATACGCACAACTCAACAGCCTTCCTTTTGATAATTGGAGCTAAATCAGTCGAAAAACTAATATAAATTAATCAAGTGAATGACTTTTATAATTAGAAAATAATTTCTAATTTAGAGTAGCAAAGTAGCTATTCTTCCCAAATTGACGTACCATGAAAGCTCCATTTAAAATTGATAGCAATACTTATGCTAAAGTCATGAAA
>JBMLRK010000283.1:0-3610 GCA_049241065.1 Spirosomataceae bacterium | reverse complement strand
TTGCTCCATTCATTTCTACTTCGTACATCCCTCGTGCTGTCACATAAGCAGTAGCCCGAACGACTTTCTTTTGCGTCTGAAAGGTCTTTCTCAACATCGGCACAATTCCGTTAGTTGTATCAGCAACAATGCCCGAATTAATCCATTTTGCTGTCCAGTCTTCTTTGTTTAGAGCTGTCTGAAAGGTTGCCGTTGCCCAGTCTGAAACTTGCCCTTGATTGTCCCATACACGTACTTTCCAAGAAAATAAGGTATTGGAAGGCAATGCGTTACCACGATAAACATTAAAAAGCGAAGCCGCCGATGCCACTTTACCACTTGTCCAAACGGTTTTATTTCCCTGATTAACAGTCAACTCATAGGCGGTTTGAACAACGTTCTTTTTAGGAGAAACTAATTGCCAACTAAATCGAGGTTGCTTGGACTCAATGCCAATCGGATTCCGTAAATTTTCAGTCTTTAGATTTTGAAGACTCAGTTGTGCAATTGTCTTTAGGCAGAGTAAAGACAAGAGGGAGATTAAGAATAGTTTTTTCATGTTTTTTGGATAATTTGTAAATTAAGCTAATCTTCCGAAAGATAAACTTTTCAAAAGACGACTCCGTACTACACTGTACTGTATTGACAAGAGACAAAGAAACGTCGAGTAGCATTAGTGCTTCCCGACGTTCATTTATCGATAAATCGTTAAGGATTTTGCTTTTAAGTACCCAAACATATTTAACCACATAGTAGCAGTAGAAAACATAGTTCTGTAAAATTTGGGTAATCAATTACTTACTCTAAGTATCTGATTTTTACTGTAAATAATCAATAAATAGCTCATTAAATCCAAAATTCATCATTCAAAATTTTGCATTATTACTTACAACAATTTCAACGCCTCTTGAACATAACTCAATCCTATTTCTGAGAAAGACAATTTTAGAGCAAAACTATGTCCATGAGCATCCATTTTCAAAAGCGACTTTTTCAAAATATCAATTACTTTATCCGCCTCGTGTTTGGGATGAAACGCCTCGTATTGATATTCCAAGAAAACCAAACACAGTGCATTCTCAATAGTTTGCACCTCGGCATCTTGTTTAATTCGTTGTTTCAAAATGATTTGCTGCGTACGCTCAATGGTTTCGGCATCGTAACCCACCTGAGCCATCAATTCTCCTGCTGTTTTTGCATGGAATTTTCCTAAATCTTTTCTCCACGTCAAGTATCCGACTTTACCTTCTGGATAACTATTGCGAGCGACTGTCCAACGACCAATATGCTGACTTCTCGATGCTAGTAATAAGGGTTCACTAGCTTCGGGCGTTAGTTTTTCGACCCACTCATGGAGCTTTAAAGCCATAAAATACTCCTGTGGATAGCTTGTACCCTCCCAAATAAACGATGTTGGGTCTTGCTGATTGTAGGTATCAAAAAGCTCAAAGGCTTGTGTTAATTTCGTCATAAGTCTAATGAAAAGATGATTTTAAGGATATTTCTATATGCTAAGATACTATATTCACTTGTGAAAATATTATATCTTTTAGGGAATTATTACCATTAATTTTGAAATACTAAATTATTCAATCGTATTTCTTAGCAAATCCATGCACACAATTAAAAATTATTCCGTTTATTCGGCAAAAGCTCCTTTGAGCAAACCCATCTCCGACGCTACGCATACCCTAACCGAAATATCTTTTTTGATTTTACGAATTGAAACGCAAAGCGGTATCGTTGGAGAATCGTATTTACTTAGTTTTCAGTATAGTCCGAGAGCGATTGCAGGAGCGTTGAAAGATATTGGTGAAATGCTCATCGGTGAACCCATTTACGATACGGTTCGTGTCTTTGAAAAGTTAAATCACCTAAACGAATATTTCGGACAAGAAGGCATAAACCGTTGGGCTCAAGCAGCTTACAACATTGCCATGTGGGATGCTTGGACAAAATCGCTGCAACAACCCATTTGGAAAGTATTAGGCTGTTCTCGCAGAGAAGTGCCTATTTATGGAAGTGGTGGCTGGATTTCGTATTCGCCCGAAGAATTGATAGACGAAGTAAGTAATTATAAGGCTCGTGGTTTTAAAGCCGTTAAAATTAAGGTGGGTAAACCCGATTGGAAAGAAGATTTAGAACGTCTTCGTTTGGTTCGTGAAGCAGTTGGTAATGAAATCAATATTATGATGGATGCTAACCAAGGAATGACCGTACCCAACGCATTGGCATTGGCACGAGCGGCTAGGGATTTACACATTCAATGGTTTGAAGAACCTATCGACCATACGGATTTTGAGGGTTATAAATTGTTAAGAACGCAAGCGGGCATTTCCTTAGCCATGGGCGAGCGAGAATACTCCACTTTGCCATTACGTGAATTATTGCAACGAAATGCCATCGACATCTGGCAACCCGATATTTTACGTTTGGGTGGCGTAGAAGCTTGGCGAAATAGTGCCGCCCTTGCAGGTAGCTATAACATTCCTGTGTTGCCACACTACTACAAAGACTACGACATTCCTTTGCTTTGTACAATTCCAAATGGCGTTGGAGCAGAATCGTTTGATTGGATTGACCCGCTTATTGACTACCCTATCGACATCGTCAATGGTATGGCTCGCCCCCATGAACGAGCAGGCTGGGGCTTCTCGTTTAAGGACGCTCTTTTGACTGAAATTTAATCATTGCCAAGCGATTTAAGCAACATTCATTCATCATGTTTAGAACATATTTAGTCCTGCTAACCGCACTTTCTCTACTCCCAAGTCTTTCAACGAAAGCTCAGTTAGTAGATAAAACGCCTGCGGCAATTCCTCAACTACCAACCGTTTATCAATCAGAACCTTACGAAGATCCTTTGGTAAGTGGTATCAACCGTGAACCTTCCAGAGCAACGGCCTATTCTTTTGACAATTTGACCGATGCTCTGCTGGGCGACCGTACAAAAAGTAAACGTTACCTTTCGCTAAATGGTGATTGGGATTTTTCGTTTGCGTTGAAACCTGCTGATGCTCCCACTGATTTTTACAAACAAAAAGTGCAGGGATGGAAAAAAATTACAGTTCCTTCTTCTTGGGAAATGCAGGGTTATGATAAACCGATTTATAAAAGTGCGGTCTATCCGTTTCGACCTGTAAATCCTCCTTTTGTTCCCAAAGATTATAATGGAGTGGGTTGTTATCAGCGTTCTTTCTCTGTTCCGCAAGGCTGGAAAGGACAAACGGTTAACTTACATTTTGGAGGCGTAAGTTCTGCGTATAAAGTTTGGCTCAATGGGCAATTTGTCGGCTATGCCGAAGATAGTTTCTTATCTTCTGAATTTAACATTACGCCTTACCTGAAAGAAGGCGAAAATGTATTATCTGTTTGGGTAATTCGTTGGAGTGATGGCTCTTTTTTAGAAGACCAAGACCAATGGCGAATGAGTGGTATTCACCGAGAAGTATTTCTTCATGCCGAACCAAGTTTACGTATTGCTGACTTTTTTTACCAAACAAAATTAGATAAGCAATACCAAGATGCGGTATTAAGTATTCGTCCAAGAATGGATAATTTTACGGGTGCCGCTGTGCCAAATTATACGATTAAGGCACAATTGTACGATAAAAATAACGTGGCAGTCCTT
>JBMLRK010000282.1:0-2676 GCA_049241065.1 Spirosomataceae bacterium | reverse complement strand
TTTGGCATGACGGTTATCGAATGGTGGATCATGTGGTTTGTCATTGATTCCTTTTTGCTCTCGAATTATAGGGCCATCTACGACTTTTTGAATACCCATGATTTTCCACAATTTGACTTTGTATCACGATGTTTAGATGGTCACGCTCCAGAAGTCTTTGCCTTGTTGCTCTTATTCTTAAAGGCATTTACGTTTGTGCTGATGTTTCTGCACAGTCCAGTTACGAACGCAGGATAATGCGAAGAGCTGCGGTGGATACCCTCGAAAGCTATTTCGGTACTAAAGAGGAGATTCAGAACGGTGGACGGGTTATTTCTCGTATCATCAAGAGCGTAGGCGGTCGGGTCGGACAACCCTACTGTTCGTATGGAAAGCTCTATTGTGCTAAAGTCAACAAGATTAAACTCTTAGCGAAAATCAACGGTACAGCAGCTTCTTGGCTTATTAAAAATGCGGTTAAAGTTCGCTTTGGAAAGGTCATCGACAACACTCCTGTAAAACGTGGGGATATTGTTCTTATCAGGCGAAATGGTGGTTCTGGGTATCATGTCGAAACCCTACGAAGGTGGAATACCGAAAAGCCTAATTATTGCCTTACAGGTGGATTCAATACGAGAAGTCCGTATGAACATCAATCACGAGCTGAGGGCGTTTTTCCGCATTGGCGTGCTAAAAAGCTAATCATCATCCTAGATTATGAAAAAGCTTGGAACATGAATGAATCCGAAATTCACGCACTTTGTGTTCAACTCAATCGAATTTATTTAAAACAAGCTAACAAATGAAATTTGACTTATCTCCTTTCTTACCCTACTTAGTTACTATTTGTATCGGTTTAATCGTATGGTTTTATAATTTGATTGAAAAACGAATCAATGCCAGAGCTGATGAAATCAAGGTTTTAGAGCAAGTACAGGTAGAGCAAAAAGGAAAAATTGATAGATTAGACATGAAGGTTGAACTACTTGAAAAGTCACATGAAAAAATGTTTGAGGAGCTTAAAACCCTCATTGTTGACAAGATGGATTTCTTAGAAAAATTGTTTAACGAAAAACTAAAGAACAAATGACACAGACATTAACCCTACTCTTTTGTATGCTATTTCTCCTCGGTGGAGCGGTTGGCAAACAAGCTCAATCTGTTAAAGTACCTGTCAGTGAAATCTATCAACAAGACTCCACACAGGTCGTACAGCCTGATTCTAGCCGTCATGTGCCTTTTAATAGTTATCCGACTGTTCCGCAGTGGCGAATTAGTTTCTTACGATTGCTTAAAGCTTATATCCGTGACTTATTCTGTAAATGCCAATGCCCACACAACAAACCATCTACCTCGCCAGCGAAGTAGGAACTCCCTTTAAGGAGTTACAAGAAGTGGCCGAAGCTTGCCAATACCAAATCGACAACCATTTTGAACCCATTTGGGGCTTATCCTGCTCCCTGATTGCTCTCGAAAGTCCGAGTATTATTCCTTCAGGTGCGTGGCATATTCTCATCAAGAATGAAATAGACGTAGCCAATGCAAACGGGTATCACTGGGCTGAAAATGGCGTTCCTTATGCTCACGTGGTAGCGAGACAAGGCTACGAAAAGACCGTTAGCCATGAGTTACTAGAAATGTTGGTCAATCCGTATGCCAAAAAGACGGTAAAAGCTAAGGTATTTGGAGGAGACGAAGAAGTGGATTATCTGGTAGAAGTAGCTGACGTTTCCTACTCAGAACATGGCTATTATGTCACGATAAAGTCAGGTAAAAGCATCAAAGTATCTGACTTTTACTATCCTGAATTCTTCTATGGCACAGGGCTTTCTAAGAATGCAAAGTACTCTTATACAGGCATTGTAACCGCTCCTAGAACGCTGGTAGATGGTGGGTACATTTCATACATCAATGCTCTGGGAGAAATCTTTACGGCAAGCAAGACAAAGGCTGGGTTAAGTATCAAAAAGCTTGGGGAGAATGTGAAATCAAATTGGGCTTGGTATGTAGTCGGTCTAATCATCTTAACAACAGGCATTCTTGCCTACAAATTCTTGAAACATGAGAAGATTTGATATTAGTAATGGCTCTATTTTATGGGCATTTAAAGACGTTGTTCCCGTCTATGCAGGAAAAGTTGGTAATGAAGAATATAGAGCATTCACAAACGATATTGACGGTGCGATTAACTTCTTGAGTCAAGCAAGCGAACCTTCTTCAAACAGCTTGAATAAGTATTTAGGGGATGCTACTCCAAATACGAAAAGAAACACGAAGATCACTACTAAGTTTGGTAAAAAAGTAGGAGACTATGCTGGCGTATATTTTGAAGGAGATGAAGACACATACTACAAAGTTCAACTCTCATTAACAGCGACTTACGGTGGTGGCTCTGAAGTTGTGATGACAGGCTATGGCTGGGTGAAGGAATCCGACATTACCAATGTGGAGAAAGAGCTTGATGCAGCGGTAGAAGCAGGAGATGTCAATCTCACAAAGCTTGAACTAGCAAAAAGACGTGCTGAAGAAGCTAAAGCGGAAGCCGATGCAGCCGCTAAAAAAGACGATACCCCAAAAGATAACTCAACCGATTTAGGTAAAAAAACCGTCATTGATGGGAATCAATCTCTTGATGCCTCTAGCCCCAACTGGCTACTTATCGGAGGAATCTTTGTAGGAGTAGTAGCACTTGGAGGC
>JBMLRK010000281.1:0-21584 GCA_049241065.1 Spirosomataceae bacterium | reverse complement strand
AACCGCCGACACACGGATTTTCAGTCCGATGCTCTACCAACTGAGCTATTTCTCCTTTTACTCTAATAACCCGATGTGTCATTCGGGAGTGCAAATGTCATAATTATTTCTTAAAAAATCAAATTTTGCCCAAATAAATATTTATTTTTTCGCACATAACTATCTTACTTTCTCATATTCAAATACTTATAAATCAAAAAAAAACGCTAATTGCTCATAAAAATCAACAATAAGCCCTATTTCTATCCTCTTTTATCAATATTAAAGTTTAATTAGTAGTATGCTTGCATAATAATTCAAAAAGAAAGATATTTACATAGTACTGTTTTTTAAAGAAATAATCAAAATAAATGCTTGATTTACGATGCACATACTACAACAGATTAGCTTTGCTATTCTCTTAGCAATAGCAGGCTATTTAATCGGCAAACGATTTCAGCTTATTAAGCAAACTATCCAGTTAGGAAAACCATTGGACAGATACGATGAACCCAAAGTACGGCTATTCACCATGCTCCGTATTGCTTTTGGACAAAAGAAAATGTTTGATAGACCTATAGTAGGCTTACTCCATTTCGTCGTATATGCAGGTTTTCTATTAATCAATGTAGAAGTATTAGAAATTGTATTGGATGGGTTACTAGGGACGCATCGGTTATTCGCACCGTTTCTAGGTTCTAGCTATCCTTTCCTAATTTCCTTTTTTGAAAGTTTAGCTGTAGGAGTTATTCTGGTTTGTCTTGTGTTTTTATACAGAAGAAATGTTTCCCATATTAATCGCCTACAAGCTAATCAACACAGAGAATTAAATGGTTTCCCTGTAATGGATGCAAATATCATCTTAGTTACGGAAATCGTTTTGATGCTTGCACTATTAACCATGAATGCCACCGATAGTATTCTACAAGAGAGAGGTAATGAACACTATATTGCTGTTGGCTCGTTTACGTTTAGTACGTATCTTAAACCATTATTCTCTACATGGACAGACGCTTCGTTGATTGTTTATGAGCGAACTACCTGGTGGTTACATATCATCGGTATATTGGCATTTGCTCTTTATGTAAGCTATTCCAAACACCTACATATTTTCTTGGCATTCCCCAACACGTATTTTGCAGATTTGAATGCGAAAGGTACGATTTCAAATATGCCTGAAGTCAGCAAAGAGGTAAAAATTATGCTTGGTTTGGAAGAAGCAGGAGAAGCGAGTAGCGAAATTGCGAGGTTCGGAGCAAAAGATGTGATGGACTTAACTTGGAAAAATTTAATGGATGCCTATTCTTGTACCGAATGTGGTAGATGCACCTCTCAATGTCCAGCAAATTTAACAGGTAAACAGCTCTCTCCTCGAAAAATCATGATGGACACCCGTGATAGGCTAGAGGAAGTGGGTCGAAACTTACAAGCCAACAAAGGAGTGTTTATAGACGACGGAAAATCACTTTATGGCGATTACATTAGTTCAGAGGAATTAAGGGCTTGTACGACCTGTAATGCCTGTGTACAGGAGTGTCCTATACTGATTTCACCCGTGGACATTATCCTTTCGTTAAGACGTTATCAAATTATGGAAGAATCTAATGCTCCTAGTTCTTGGAATGCGATGTTTTCAAATATTGAAAATAACCAAGCACCCTGGAAGTTTGCTCCGTCTGACCGTTTTAACTGGGCTAAAGACGTTCAATAGCATTTACACAAAAATTCCCGAGTTTTAAAAAACTCGGGAATTATGTATCACCCCTTATTTACCTATTAATCAAATCTAACTATGTATTTCTTACTTATATTAAAGCTTGAAAATTTATCATTCCGTATTACGAATACACTCCTCCAGTAATAAAGTTCTGAAGATGGCTAATCGTATTTTTTTGATCATCAATTATAAAGCGAACTAAGTCCCCCATAGACACTAAACCAACCACATCGTCTCCTTCTAAAACAGGCAAGTAACGAATATGTTTTGCCGACATAATCGACATACAGGTTTCTATTGAATCCTTTAACGAAACGCTACTTGGATTTGTCTGCATGATTTCGGCAATATGTGTATCATGAGAATTTTTTCCTAATAGAGCAACCTTACGTGCATAGTCTCGTTCCGTCAGCAAACCTGCATAGCGACCATTTTGGCTAACAATTAAGGCTCCAAAGTCATTAGAAATCATTATCTCAAGAGCTTCATATACTGTTTTCGACGCATCTATCGTTTTTACAGCACCTCCTTTTTGGAGTAGTAGTTGGGAAACTTTCTTCATAGTCTTAACTTTTACATTTCATTATTTAAGTTATAAATAATAACTTAAAAATGCAAATTAAAACTATTATTTCCCACCAACTAAAACGGTTGTCATAGAATCAATACTTAAATACTTAGATGCCATCTCTAAAATATCCGTAGTCGAGACACTATTGATTCGTTCTACATAATTGTTATAGTAGTCCAAAGGTAGATTTTCAGATAAAATTACCTTATAACGATCAGAAATTTCAAATGGAGTAGTCAATGAACCTGCGAACGAGCCAATCATATAGTTTTTTACAACCTGAAGTTCTTCATTTCCCACTGGTTCTGTTTGTAAGCGTACTAACTCATGGTGGATTTCTTGAATGGTTTGCTCGGTAAATTCTCTTTTGGTATCAGTTCCCAAAATAAAATACCCTCCATGTGTAGATGATACTAAATTAGACGAAATACCATAGGTGTAACCTTTATCTTCACGTATATTTTTCATTAATCGTGAACCAAAATATCCTCCAAAAATTTCGTTTACCACAAGCATTTTAAAATAATCAGGATTAGCTCGCTGCATTAGTACTTTCCCCATACGCACAGAAGTCTGTAATGCACCTTCTTTTTCGATAAATATGGGAGCTTGACCATAGTTCGGAGTAGGAGCTGAAACCAATTTTTGGGGTACAGCTTCTAGCTTATCTTGTCCAAAAAACGATTCAATTAATGCGATTTCAGTATCTCCAACCTGGCCCGATAAGAAAATTCGATATTTCTTACCTTTCCAAAACGATTCATAAAAATTAAGAACTCCCTCTCTCGAAATATTCGAAATACTAGCTTGAGTCAATTTATTTGCATAGGGATGGCTTTCTCCAAAAATATTTTTACGTAACTCTTGTCCAGCGACATAAGCCGTTTTTTCTTGATTTACTTTAAGGCTCTGCTCTTGGATTTTCTTTAGCGTTTCTAACTCTTTTTCGGGAAAAACAGAATCCGTTAAAATCTCTTTAATTAGCGGTAATAAAGCCCCCAAATGCTTAGTCAAGCCATAGAGTGTAAAATTTGCTCTATCCAAGCCGTGTCCAAATTCAACAAAAGAACCGTATTGGTCAAAAAACTCGCTGATGTAATTAGAGGAATGTTTACTAGTCCCTTCATTCAACATTTTAGAGGTAAACAAAGATGTTCCCTGTTCTGTATCATACCAAGCACCAGCTTCAAATGAAATTTCTAGTCTAACCACAGGTTGCTCACCTACATTGACCACATGAAGCGGTGTCCCATTAGCTAAAATCAGGTTTTGTATAGGTGGAATAGGGACGTTTTTTATTGTTTTAAAATCAGGACTGAGCGTTCTATTTAAAGTCATATCGTTATGTATCATATAATATTTCGTGTAAAGTCTTAAAGTTAATGAAATACGCATTCAATTAACAAATCTCTATCCATGAATTTGTTTTGAATTTATGCCAAATTATACAGGAATAAGCATTACTTCTTCATAAAAAAAAGTGGCACCTTATAGGATGCCACTTTTCAATGCGTTGAACTTGTCTTTAAATCTCTTAGTTAGCCACTAAGCCCGCACCGCTATTAAAATTAGCATGTAATGAAAGGCGTAATGTTTGAGCTAAAGGACTTCCTCCTGTTGTAGGAATCAAGTAAGCAAAGTCAATACCATATTTTTTATCTATTTTAACACCAAACCCTGCTGTTAAATAACTATTTTCTTTCTTCTCAGCAGAACCATAACGATAACCTAAACGAGCAGCAAACATATCGTTATAAAGGTACTCTGCACCTGTTGACACGGTTACTTCTTTCAATTCTTCACTAAATCCACCTGGTGCATCACCAAAAGACCCTAACATTCCTCCAATTGCAGTTCCATCTGCATATTGTATAGTTGGTACCATTAATTTATTCACATCAACCGTCAACGTCAATTTGTTGTGTTGATCAATATTATTGGTTGTAGCAATACCTGCCTTAAAATTAGTTGGAATAAAGTTGGAACTATTTCCACCATAAGAAACACGACCAGAAATATTTTGAATCATTACTCCCCAGTTAGTATTCCAATTCTTATCCCCTTTAGACGTATGGAAAATGCCTAAATCAGCAGCCACTGTTGAAGCAGGGGTAGCAGTGATATTATTAAAAGTACCTTCAAACAGGGAAGAATTGATATATTTTATATTCAAACCCAATCCTAATTTTTCAGATAATTTTCTTGAATAAGAAACCGAAATAGCATAATCCTTAGAATTAAATGTTCCTTGAGAATTACCCTGATTGTCTGTTTTCTGAAACAGACCCATATCGAAGTAGTGGATGGATGCCCCAATAGTTTGGTTGTTCTTAATCTTCTTGTAGAAACTAGCATTCAATAATGCCATGTCGTTTACAAGTTGACGTAACCAAGGAGTGTAAGAAAGCGATACGCCCATATCCTTACCGGCGAAAGGAAGTTTCCCTGGGTTCCAAAAGATTGCATTTGCATCCCCATCTTGCGAAGACAGAGCCACACCCGCATCTCCCATTGCAGCTGAACGAGCATCTGGTGTAAGAACCAACGACTGAATTGTTGGCGACGGAATATTCTGTGCCAATAAAGCAGTAGAGGATAATGTTAATCCAAGCATCAAGGACGCTGCAAAAGCGTTTGTAACTTTTCTAATCATTGTTTTTAAGGTTAAAGTTTCTCGGACGAGGTATATCAAAAGTAATACATTAATAACTTTTTCAATAGAGATTACCTAAAAATCCTTCACTTAAATTATTTAACGGAAATCAATTTACCAAATCCCGACTTCTTATAGGTTGTTGTCTGAGATTGTACAAAAATACGATAAAAGTAATTACCTCTTGCAAATGTGGAAGAATCTTCCGTTAAATCTAAAACAATTTCTTTACAAGGGGATATTACTTGATAGATATAACTAGTCTGTTCTTTGACAAGATGTCCAAAAACATCATAAATATACAAGGAAACAACAAAGTCATCGCCAACTCGGTCGTGTTCAAAACTAAACGTTGTCTGAACATCAGCAGGGTTGGGGTAACAAAAAACGTTGGTCAAATTGGTATTTGATGATGTATTAACCCAAAAGTCCAACGTAACTACTTTCGAATTATTATACGTATCCCAAGCTTTTATTTGAAGCGTATGTTTTCCTTCAGCTAAATTCAAAATAGGATACCTAATACTCCCATTCGTATATGAACCGTCTTTAGCCAGGTAATATGCTGTCAAATTAACCTCTACACTATCATCTATCATTAAGATAATCTGATGCCCCAAGCCCTGATTTGATAGGTTTATCCCGTGTGCATCTCCTAATTCTACTGCTAAGATAGGGGATGAAGTGTTAATAACAGAACTTGTTTCTTGATTATTTATATAAACAGCAATTTTGGGGGCAATTGTATCTATTTCAGTGATATTAGCAGCTCCTCCAATGAATGGAAAGCTCCCTCCAGCAGCTATCCTATTAGAAATGGTATCGGTTGCAAAAAGCAATATTTTTCCTTTCCCATACTGATAATCAATATCTTTTGGTAAAACAAAGGTAGCGGAAAATTCGCCATTTCTAACAGATAGTGTACCTTGAAATAATATATTACTGTAATCTTGATAACTAAATACCCTATCAGCATTCCCTAATGTTTGTAAGTCCTGCTGTTTATCATATACAATAATCGTTCCTTTTCCTGTAAAATCAGCTCTTTTATTTCCAGTAGTCTCATCAATTAATTCCCCTTTTATTCGTACTTGGGAGAGTGCTTTTAGCGTATCATGATCAGTTACTGACTTTTCGTTGATACTCGTCACGTTCATCGAACAAGATGGATAATTTAATTTCATGGAAGGATCACCCAATAATGTAAAATTTCGGTTTACAACCCCCACTTGGCTTTTATTCTTGGTATAGACCAAAATATCGCCGAGGCGGGGCATTTCTTTATTAATTGGTTTGAATGCCGCTTCATAAAATGCCTCGTTAATTAAGTAGTTAGAACTTTGATATACGGGTCTTGTAGTCGTTAACAAGGCAATTGCTCCCCCTTGCTTATTTAGCATTGCAAGTTCTGCTCCCGAAACTTGGTTTGGGTCATCAAAACGACCAAACTGGCAGGTAGCAGTCAGCATCAAGGGCATACTATTATAATTCGTCCATTTGAGAATATCCCCAGTGGTCAGCATTTGTTCTTCAGACCAACCTGACTCCGAGCCATGACCGTTATAATTAACAATCAAAACCCCTTTTTTAATTGTTTGATTGATGGCTGAATTCGCTTGTGGAGACCGTCTCCCTTCTGCCAAAGATACTGATTTATAGGCATCTAAGTAAATTTTATCCGTTTTAAAAGAAGGCATTTGAATATTTACTACTTCCGAAAACGTTTGTGCATCCTGCTGATGAATATTTGAATCACCATCATCAGCCACAAAAGCAATTTTACGTTGCCATTCCCCTTTAGTTGTTGATAAATCGCTGTAATGAATTAATTTAGTTACAACGTTCCTAGCCTCTTGTACAGACTTGACTGGCAAACGACCTATGCCAATATCCAACGTTTGATTTCCTGTCTCGTTTTCAGCCCATTCTCCTTCATGACTTTCTAGAAACCCAAAGTAATCATCCGATGAATAGCTGTTAATTGGGTGAAGTGACTCCAGACTCTCATAAGTAGGCAGATAAATATCTTTTGTTTCGTTCTCGACCACCGTAGAACGTTTCTTGTAATCATACGAAGCATCTCCAAAAAGTAAGAGATATTTTAAACGACTTGGGTTTTGCTCGTATAAATATTTCACATAATCTCGAATTGCGGTAATGTCTTGTTTACCAGAAGAGAACTCATTGTATATTTCTTGAGAAGAAACCACTAATACATCTAATTTATCATTCAACTTACGATGAGCCGCAAGTCGCAACGCCTCCGAACGAAGTCGTTCTGCACAAACAATCAACATCGAAGGAACAGGATTGGCATGTAAATTCTGTTTGGCGATGACTTTTCCACTCGCAGGAATGAGATAATCCTGATTGAATGATACAAACTCCCTTAGTACGTCACCCGTATTCGTAAAAGAAGCAATGCCATTCTGACTGGTAACGAGCTGTTTGATTGGATTTAAAGGATTAGTAATATCCCAAATTTGTAAACCGTCAGGAGCGTTTGAAAGTTGATAACTCACACTTGGGATATTTAAACTTTCTAATGCCCTAAATTGGAATGAATTATTATTCCACTGCAATTTACGCTTGCAGTTTAATGTTAAATAATTCAAATAACCGTAACCGACTGTAAGCCCTTTTTTGTCATGGGTAATCCCAATTTTCAAACTTGCTGTTCCATCGCTAAGTGATACAAAGTTTTGTGTGGATAACTTCCCTTTATAGTCGTACTGATAGGTAGAGGTGCTTTCAATTGACTGCGAACCCAATGCCTTTCCATTCAGTGTTAGGTTAACTGTAGAAGCTACTGTTGCATTGGCAACCACTGCGGATTTTATCGTAACCGTAGTGTTCAATACAATGCCAGTTGCATCAAAAGTAATATTTTGAGCATTATCCGAAAGGTATTCACCAAACCATTCTCTTCCAGAACCTGCAAAGGGAGCTTGTGCAAGAATATTTTTTTGATCAACCTCATGAAATTGAAAATCATCAAAAGTCGTGAGTTGTTTCGAAGGGGTAGAATTGACGCTTTGAGCGTTAGCAACACGAAGTCCTTTGGTATCGCTAATCGTTAGAAAATAAAAAGTAGTGTCGGAATAACTATTGAATTGATGCTTGAATAACTTCTCTACCGAATCGTAATAAGTAGTATGAGGGCTTTGACCATAAAAAAGAATATAATCCGTGTTATCAAAACGTCCATCGCTTTCCCCTTCTACGACAATGGCATTCTCGATTAAATCCTTTGGACGAGCTACGCTGTTCTCTTGCGGGAGCATAGCACCGCCATTACCAAAAATTTTGATATTCTGAGGATTGACTTGGCTTGCATTAACTCCCATTTTCTGCAAGAAACTAACATCAATTTTATATATTCCTGAGTTCATAACCCCAATCTTATACCAAGTTCCAGAAGCTAATACAGAATTTGTTTGCCCATTTAGAGCAAAAGAGTATGCTAAAACAAGAAGGATAAGTAGGTATTTAGCTTGTTGAATCACGTTTTTTGAATTTTATGCTACTTACTATCAACGATATAAAAAGGAGTTAATTATATTTTACTTACCAGTGCTAGGGAAGAAATCACATAACGCCTGCCTTTTGTATCGGTACATAAATATCTTGTTCGGCGAAGTTCTCCTTTGTTAAAGATTTTACCCTGCAATTCAAAGTTTGCCCCCGTTGGAAGAGATGATAGTTCAACCTTATCACTCTCGTGTATTTTAGTATCGAATGTACGCAAAGCAAGCAATAGATCCTGACTCCCCTGCGTACTAGCAGCTGGGTTTTTCAAATATTCTTTGAGGACTAAGAGTAATGATTCGGGTATAATTGATGGTTGTAATAGTGGAGTAAAGAGTTTCAGGAAATTCCGTTTCCATTCTTTCCCGTGGGGATTGGGTTTGGAGCCATATTCGTTAAAAGTTACTAAATGAGCCACTTCATGAATGTAGGTTACAAGAAATGCGAATGGATTTAAATCTCCATTAACCGTTATTTGATGTCCTTTACCTTGTCTATACGAGTAATCGCCAAACTTGGAGTTTCGAGGTTTTGTAATTTTGAAGGCAAAATGATGTGTTTGCCACAAGTCATAGCAGTAGGGGACTGTGGCCACAGGTAGATACTTCTCAAAGATGTCTATTTGCTTTTTCATGGGATTAAAGATACAAAAAAGCTTGTTTGCTAAGTGCCTTAAAAAGAGAAAAGCTCTAACTTTTGGTTAGAGCTTTTCGAAGTTCTTCATCGAGAAGTACTACAAAAATTATTTTGTAGCAGCTGAATCAGTAGCAGCAGAATCAACAGCAACTGTAGTATCAACAGCAGCAGTAGTATCAACAGCAACAGCAGCAGAATCTACAGCAGTAGTTTCAGCTTTTTTCTCAGAACAAGCAGCTAATGATAACATTGAAGCTACTAATGCGAATGCAAATAAATTTTTCATTTATTGGGGTGATTTAAGGTTTGAGTTCCAAAGGTATGCACAAGTTTTATTTGTTCCAAACCTAGACTCGATTATTTTTAATATTTTTTAACTTTTCATAAAAAAAAGTTAAAAAAAGCGATTTTTTATACAAAAAGTGCAATTAAGAACTCTCAACAATTAATATTTCAAGGTCATTATCTTTAATATTACCCTATTATTTTAACAATGCCTTTAGTCTATCGTAGAAACCTGTACTCTGAAATGTAAAGGTTTTATGCATAATATAATTAAACACAAAACTAAACCCCATCCCGATAACCTGGCAACCAAGCTCATTTGCATTGATTGTTTTATTAAAAAATGGTACAACTATATAGTTTTTGCCAAACATACTTTCTACAAAACTCAAGGAAGCAACCGCAAAAAACCACGTTACAGCCCAAGACCCCGTTGCTACCATCATAAACTTTACCATCTCTCTACGAGTCTGATTTGTATTGCGAGCATCAAAGGCAAACATTTTCGTTAGAAAAAAACCTACAAAAAATGCGATAAAATACCCCAACGAAACAGACGTACTATAGGAAAGTGCAAACTTATTTCTAAGGAAACTACCTGACAATAACTGAACCGAAGCCCCAGTACCTGCTACTAGGAAATAGGCGATTAAATCTTTGGTATTAAGTAATTTAGATTTTGACACTATTAGAACATATTTTTTACCAAATCTGGTGCTATACCAAGTAGAATGGTCAAAGCAGTAGTGATGATAAGTGTGATTTTATAAATTAAAGGTAATTCGATTTTCGCAATTTCGCCTTTCTTCATATAAACAGCAATGATTGGTTTGAAATAGTAATAGATACCAACTGCTGACATTAAAATGGCTACTACCAAGATATTCTTAAACAAGGGTGATACGTTTGAGAAAGCATCCGTAAAGATGAAGAACTTACCAAAGAAACCTGCTGTTAATGGAATTCCCGCCAAAGATAACATAGATATCGTTAAGACAAATGCTAAGAATGGGTTATTAGTTGATAATCCGTTTAAGGCTTCAAAACTCTCATCTGGCTTACCATCTTTAGGCTTATTCTCTGAAACTACCATTAATACCGCAAATGCCGAGATTGTTGCAATTGAATAGGCTAATGAATAAAACAAAATCGAAGAATTGGTATTTGGTGTTTTGGCCAACACGGTAATCAACAAATAACCTGCGTGTGAAATACTTGAGTATGCCAACATACGCTTAAAGCTTTGTTGATAAACAGCGGTAATATTTCCAACGATTAAGGTCAAACAAGTAATCCAAACAAGTGGATTTCCCCAAAGTCCATACATCGCAGGGAACGATATTGATAACAAACGATACATTGCTGCAACCCCAGCCGTTTTTACCACAGTGGACATAAATGTTGTAAAAATCGTTGGAGCTCCTTCATATACATCTGGAGTCCAGAAGTGGAAAGGGGCAGCAGATACTTTGAATAATAAACCGATGAAGATCAGAATAATACCTGCGTATAAAATAGCTCCACCTTCAAATAATTCCATCCCTTTTTTGGCACGACTAGCAGCTTCTCCGATTCCATGAATATTGAACGAACCTGTTGCTCCATATACTAAAGCAACTCCGAACAATAAAATACCCGTTGCAAATGCTCCCATCAAGAAATATTTCAAGGCTGCTTCATTAGAACGTAAATTACGTTTATCACTTCCTGTTAAAATATACATCGAAACAGAAAGAATTTCTAACCCTACAAATAACATAATCATGTTTTCGTAAGTAACCATCATGATTGCTCCTGCGGCAGCAAACAACATAATAGCATAATATTCGGCTGGATGTGTATGTTCGTCATCCTCTCCAAAGCTTCTTGAGATTGCCACTACTAAAGCAGTTGACAATAAAATTACCGACGAAAAATTGATAGATAAATTGTCGGTTTTGAGCATATTATTAAACCAATAATACTCATGATTCCAGTCGGCTAAATTCAACCCTAAAGCAACAAGTACAAAAAGTAATGTTGTAATCAATAGGTTTTTGCGATTCATTGAAAAGCCTAAAAACAAACTGGCAATACCCGAAAGTGATAAAGCGATAATTGCGTTCATATTAGTATTGTTATTCGTTGATTATGAACGCCCGATGAAGGGCGTATTTGAACGAAAGAAAATGCTTATTTAGAAATCAAGGTTAACAACTGAGCGACTGCTGGTTCAGATACTGTTAAGAATGTGTTTGGAGCAAGACCAAACCAGATAACCATAAAGGCCAAAGGTAATAAGGTCGCTTTTTCACTAAAGGTCAAGTCTGTAAACCCTTCTGTCAATGAAGTTGTATTTCCAAACATCGACTTTTGTACCAAACGCAACATATAAACAGCTCCTAAGATAATGGTCAAACCTGCGATAGCACCAGCCCAAGCATTATATTCGTACACCCCTTTTAGTAATAAAAACTCTCCAACGAAACCATTTGTTAATGGTAATGCAACAGAACCTAACATCAAGATAATGAACGTTACCGTCAAGAAAGGAGTAGTTTGAGTAATACCTCCTAAGCTTTCTAATTCACGAGATTTCGTACGTTGTTGAATTACTTCTACGACAAAGAACAATCCAACCACGTTAACTCCGTGTGCTAACATTTGGATTAATGCTCCTTGAATACCGTCTAATGTTCCAGAAAAAATACCTGCTGCCATTAAGCCCACGTGAGCAAATGAAGAATAGGCAATTAAACGTTTCATGTCCTTTTGTTGAATCGCAATGATTGAACCGTACACAATACCGATTACCGATAAAATGACAGCAACCATTCCCCAGTGTTGTACACCAAGTGGGACGATTGGCAATAATAGACGAATAAGTCCATAAGTACCCATTTTCAACATAATCCCAGACAATAACATTGTTCCTGCTGTTGGAGCTTCAACATAGGTATCTGGTTGCCATGTATGGAAAGGAAACAAAGGCATTTTGATAGCAAAAGCAATAAAGAATGCTCCGAATAATAGGCTTTGCTCTTTCAAATCTAATGAACTAGCCAAGTCATAGAAGGCCGTTATTTCAGAAGAATGTACCCCAGGTGTTTTCAAATATAAATACACCAACGCTAACAACATGAAAAGAGACCCGAAAAGGGTATATACAAAGAACTTGAATGTTACTTTAATACGATTTTCGCCTCCCCAAATCGCTGCGATGAAGTAAATAGGAATCAACGCTGCTTCAAAGAAGAAATAAAATAAAAACGCATCTTTCGCTGTAAAGACACCCACCAATGCTGCTTGCATGAATAAAATCAAGGCATAAAAAACAGATGGGTTTTTATAACGTAAATTAAACGTTGATAAAACAATGAATGGAACAATTAGCGTAGTAAGTGCTACCAGTATTAAACTGATACCATCAATACCTACCGAAAAGTTAATGCCAGCATTTGCAATCCATAAATGCGAGTAGGTAAATTGACTTGTCGCATTAGGTACAAATGTATAATAAGCATACCCTCCCAAAACTAGCTCAGCAAAGGCAGCTATGGATGCGAGCGTTTTTGCGTTTTCCCCTTTCGTGGTTAATGTCAGTAACCCTGCTACGATAGGAAGAAATATTAATGAAAGTGTTAACATATTTTATTGATCAATCGGATTTGTACTGTTCAAATCTGCTATGTGATAAAAATCTTCGTGTACTCGTTCGTGTGGAGGAAGTTAAGGACTAAAAGAAAAAGCCCTGTAAACCCCAAGCCAATAAAGCGACAATCGACAACACCATGGCGAATAAATAAAAGCCTGTTGTTCCGTTTTGCAATAAGCGTGCTTCAGCGGATAAGGTTTTAACTAATTTCCCTACGCCTTCTACAATCAGGTCAATTACTAAAAAGTCGATTACGCTATAGAAGAATTTAGATAAAGCGGTAATTGGTTTAACAAATACAGCATCATATAATTCGTCGATATAATATTTGTTATAAATCACTTTTTGTAAACCTGATTCAATACCATCTGCTGCTGGAATGGCTTTCTTACTTACATAAATAACATAGGCAACAATTGCGGAAGCAAGAGCGGCAACAACGGAAATAACCATCAACATAATTTCTGTTGATTCGCTTACTTCTGCTGTTTCTACGTGAGAATGAGCAAATAATGGAGCCATAAATTCTGCTAAACCAGCATGTCCACCAAAAATATGAGGCAAGTTAAAGAATCCAGCAATGGCAGAAAGCACCGCTAAAATCATTAAAGGAGCAGTCATTGTAAGCGGAGACTCATGCAAGTGATGTTCTTGTTCTTTTGTTCCTCTAAATTCACCAAAGAATGTTAAGAACAGTAAACGGAACATATAGAACGAAGTCATGATTGAACCAATTAAGGCAAAAGCCCACATCAATTTGTTGTGTTCGTACACATGAGCTAAAATTTCATCTTTCGAGAAGAAACCTGAAAAAGGAGGGATACCCGAAATAGCAATAGTAGCAATCAAGAAGGTAATGAAGGTAATTGGCAACTTCTTACGCAAGCCTCCCATCGAACGAATATCTTGTTCGTCAGACATTGCATGAATTACTGAACCAGCTCCTAAGAATAACAAGGCTTTAAAGAAAGCGTGCGTCATTACATGGAAGAAAGAAGAAGAATAAGCCATCACCCCAAGTCCCATGAACATATAGCCCAATTGCGACACGGTTGAATAAGCCAATACCTTTTTGATATCATTTTGGAATAAACCAATGGAAGCAGCAAATACAGCAGTTGCTAAACCTACCCAAGCCACAATTTCTAAGGTTTCTGGTGCAAGTGAATACATGATATTTGAACGAATAATCATGTAGATACCTGCTGTAACCATGGTAGCAGCGTGGATTAGGGCCGATACAGGCGTTGGACCTGCCATTGCATCTGGTAACCACGTATATAATGGAATTTGAGCTGATTTACCCATTGCTCCTACAAAAAGCAATAAAGTAATAGCCATTAATGTTTTATCTCCAGAGATGTATCCACCTTCAGCAACTTTCCCAAAAATGTCTGCATATTCAACAGAACCAAAATGAGAAATGATTAAGAAGATACCTAACAAAAAGCCTAAGTCACCGATACGGTTCATAATGAAGGCCTTGCGAGCAGCATTTCCATAATTGGTATTTTTGTTCCAAAAACCAATCAATAGATATGAGCAAAGACCAACACCTTCCCAACCAATGAACATAACCACATAGTTAGATCCCATTACAAGAAGCAACATGAAAAACAAAAAGAGGTTTAAGAAAGCAAAAAACTTCCCAAAACCTTCGTCGTGGTGCATGTAACCAACAGAGTAAATATGAATAAGAGAACCAACACCTGTGATGATTAACAACATCAGGAGTGAAAGTTGGTCAATTTGGAAAGACATGGCGATATTCAATTTGCCCACCGTAATCCAATCGAATACGTGTACAAGTTGAGGTGTTCCAGTAAAATTTAGGAAAAGCGACAAAGCACAAGCAAAAGACGCTAATGCTGCTGCTGAACCAATAATGCCCACTAACGAGTTTGGAACTTTGCGAAACCCGATTCCGTTAATAAGGAAACCAAGTAGTGGAAAAAGAGGAATGAGTGTAATTAATGACATATTTCTTTATTAATTTGAAAATCTGAAAATGTGTTAATTTGAAAAGACGATTCTAACAAGCATCGAATACTCAAATTAAAGATCTACCATTTCAATTTATTCAAAATACCCACATCAATAGACTGAATGTTACGGTAAATCATTACGATAATTGCCAAACCAACGGCAACTTCTGCCGCAGCAACTGCCATAATAAAAAATACGAACACTTGACCAGCAGGGTCTGCTTTGTAGGACGAAAATGCAGCTAGTAGTAAGTTCACAGCATTTAGCATCAACTCTACAGACATGAAGATGATAATTGCGTTTCGGCGGGTAAGAACACCAATGATGCCGATACAGAAAAGTGCCGCACTAAACCATACATAGTTGTTTAGGGGAATTTGTCGGATTACGTCAGGTAATTGTTGCATGAGTTTTGTCTAGTTTTCAATTCGAGAGCCTTGATATTCGGATAATTGGGATATTCTCTCAAACCAACAAATCAAAATAGAAACATCTTTTCTATGGAATGTATAATATTTGGGAAAAAGCCACTGCCAAAAGCAATAACTACAGGCAAAAATAAGTATTTCTGATTGAAAACTTATGTTTGTGGAATAATTTCACAACTTATCTATTATTGAAAGTTCGTAATTTTATTTCCGTTAGCTTACGTTTGGTATCTAAAGGGAAATCGCCCTTCATCATCCAATCATAATAAGAGGGTTCTTCCTTCAATACTTGCACTACTGGTTTGCCCGCATGTTTACCAAAATTGATTACCTCAACACCTTCTTTATTAAAGGTCATTCGTTGGGCAAAATCAACCATACGAGAAGAGGTAAGTTCATGTAAAGCATCCATGTCGTTCTTCACAGGAAAGTACTCTTCACCTTTGTCATTTTTCAAGGCAACCGTTTCATACTTAGCTACTTGAGCATTTAACACTTCTAAGGTTGCAATGGTATCCGCCTCAGCCGAGTGTGCGTCAATTAGCTCTTTATTACAGTAATAACGGTAAGCAGCCGAAAGGCTTCTTGGTTCCATTAAATGATAAATGCGTTGGGCATCGACTAAACGACGATTTTTCATATCGAACTCGATGTCATTCCGTAGAAATTCTTCTACTAACATTGGTACATCAAAGCGATTTGAATTGAAACCTGCCAAATCACATCCGTCCAAAAACTGAGCCATTGATTTGGCTATTTGCTTGAAGTTAGGTTCATCTTTGACATCCTCGTCATAAATCCCATGAATCATCGAAGATTCTAGTGGAATAGGCATTCCGGGATGGACACGACGAGTTTTGACAGTCACAGTGCCATCAACATTGGCTTTCGCTATGCTAATTTCAATGATACGGTCTTTAATAACGTTCACGCCAGTGGTTTCCAAATCGAAAACGGCGAGCGGCTTGCGAAGATTGAGTTGATGTGTAAGCATAAAAATAGTTTGGGCTCATGGTACTGAGTTGTGCAAAGTTAGCCAAAATAAAATTGAATCGTGTGTTGGTTTCATTTCTTATTTCTATTTTTGGCAAATGATAACAATTTAGCTGTGTTGAATGTTATTTTAGGGTAAACGTCTTTCCTGTATCGTTCTGATTACCCGTATTAATTCAATCAATAAACCACTCCTCGAACGCTTAGAAAACCTAAGAATCGGGCAATTTTATGACACTTAACGAATTTTCAAAGGCTCTTGCCAACGAATTTGCAACGCAAACCTACGGCTCTCATCCCGTAGAATTATATGAACCGCTACGCTACTTAATGGCTCTTGGCGGAAAACGCTTACGTCCTGCAATGACGCTCATGGCGACGGCTCTCTTCACTGACGACTGGCAAAAGGCGATTAAACCAGCCTCGGCAGTCGAAGTTTTCCACAATTTTACGTTAATGCACGATGATATTATGGATAAAGCTCCATTGCGTCGTGGGAAATTAACTGTTCATGAAAAATGGAATGATAACATTGCCATTTTATCGGGAGACGTGATGTTAGTTCAAGCATACGAACTGTTAATGGATATTGACGACCATCTTTTGAAAAGGGCGTTAAAACGTTTTAATAGAACAGCCGCAGAAGTGTGTGAAGGGCAACAACTGGATATGAATTTTGAATCGCTAGAAACGGTTTCGGAAGAGGAGTATATCCAAATGATTAAGCTTAAAACATCGGTATTACTCGGTTTCGCCTTAGAACTTGGAGCAATCATTGGGGGAGCAGCCGAAGAAGCGATTGAAGCCCTTTATGAAATTGGGGTAAGTATCGGGCTAGGATTCCAACTTATGGATGATTTATTGGACGTTTATGGAGACCCTGAAAAGTTTGGAAAGCAAATAGGAGGCGATATTATTGCCAACAAAAAAACATTCATGCTTATTGAGGCTCGTAATTTAGCCACAGGAGAAACCAAAATCGCTCTTGAAAATTGGCTAAAGGAAACCAACTTTAACCCTGTTGAAAAAGTTGCTGCTGTTACCGCTATTTATGATAGTTTACAGATTAAAGCAATCGCTCAACAGCGTATCAATGCGTATTTCGATAAGGCATTTGCTTTGCTGGATGCGTTGAAGGTAGAGGATAGTCGCAAAAATGAATTGCGTGCTTTTGCAACGATGTTGATAGATAGAGAAGTTTAATGTAAATTTGTTTTAAACTAGCATTATGTGGATAAGTAGCTATTGGTTTTGACCTGACGATACAACCACTAACATCATCTTATTGTAGGTTCAACTAAGCTAATGATTAGGCAGCAGTCAGAACTCTTTTACTGCTCTTATTTTCTAAAAAATGGAACAATTATTATCATCGTTAACCTTAACGACCTTACTCATCTGCATTACCGTAGGAATTAGTCTTTATGCTTGGAGAAATTATCAGGTAATGGACAAATTAATACTCAATCCATATCAAGTAAGTAAACATCAGGAATATTGGCGTTTTCTAACATCTGGATTTATTCATGCAGACTATGGGCATTTATTTTTCAATATGTTTGCCTTATACTCATTTGGCGAATTTATGGAAGTGGTCTTTAAGGAAATAGGAGGACTAAGCGGTGATTTATACTTTCTACTTCTGTATTTAGGGGGTATTATCGTTTCGGATATTCCATCGTATTTAAAAAACAAAAAAGATAGTCGTTATAATTCATTGGGAGCTTCTGGTGGCGTATCGAGCATTGTATTTGCGAGTATTTTGTTTGCTCCAACCAACAAAATGCTTATTTATGGCATCATTCCAATTCCAGCCATCTTATTTGCAGTTTTATATGTTTGGTATTCGATTTATATGTCTCGACGAAATATGGACAATGTAAATCATTCTGCCCATCTATACGGAGGACTTTGGGGTGTTATTTGCTGCACACTTATTTATCCAAAAGTCTGGAACATCTTTATTCTCCAATTAATTAACTGGCAATAGCAACGAGCAGTTTTTACAAACTACTAAAATTTTATGCAACAAAAACGAATCGCTATATTAGGTTCAACGGGTTCTATAGGCACGCAAGCCCTTGAGGTAATCGAAGCTAATCCAAACTCATTTATTGTAGAGGTTCTTACCGCTCAGAATAATGCCGATTTATTAATCGAACAAAGTAGTAAGTTTAAGCCTAACTGCGTTGTTATCGGAAACGAAAATCTATACAATACCGTTTTTGATGCCTTAAATCCACTAGATATTAAGGTTTACACGGGGGCGAAAGCACTGGAAGAAGTAGTTCAAATGGATAGTATCGACATTGTGCTAACTTCAATGGTGGGGTATTCAGGCTTGTTACCAACAATCAAAGCCATAGAGGCGGGTAAACACATTGCCTTAGCCAATAAAGAAACCCTTGTGGTTGCAGGTGAATTGATTACGGCTTTGGCAAGAGAAAAGGGCGTAAACATTTACCCTGTCGATTCAGAACATTCGGCCATCTTCCAATGCCTTGTAGGCGAATTTCATAATCCAATTGAAAAAGTAATCTTAACCGCTTCTGGTGGGCCTTTCCGTGGAAAAAAACGAGAAGAATTATTGGGAGTAACCAAAGCTCAAGCCCTCAAACACCCCAACTGGGTAATGGGTGCTAAGATTACCATTGATTCGGCAAGCTTAATGAACAAAGGGCTTGAGGTGATTGAAGCTAAATGGCTTTTCAATGTAGAACCTTCTCAAATAGAAGTAGTTGTACATCCTCAGTCGATTATTCATTCGCTTGTGCAATTTGAAGATGGGTCGATAAAGGCTCAAATGGGATTGCCTGATATGAAATTACCGATTCAATTTGCGTTAGGTTTTCCAGATAGACTAAAATCAGATTTTCCACGTTTTGACTTTATGAAATATCCAAATCTGACTTTTGAACAACCAGATAAAGAAACATTTCGTAACTTGCAATTAGCTTTCGATGCAATGGCAAAAGGAGGTAATATGCCATGTATTTTAAATGCGGCAAATGAGATTGCTGTGGCGGCCTTTTTGAAGGACAAAGTGGGCTTTCTACAAATGTCTGATCTCATTGAAACTTGTATGGCAAAATTACCGTTTATTCAGCAACCATCTTTAGAGGATTATATCGCAACGGATGAAGCAACCAGAAGATTTGCCCTTGAATTGTGTCAGGATTAATCAGCAACTTATTAAATAATATAATGTACTGCGTTAGGCAACTCATACTAAACCATGAACCAACTAACGAATAATTGAACAATATGGAAGGATTAGTGAAAGTAGGACAGCTTATTTTAGGTTTGTCTATTTTAGTAAGTTTACATGAATTTGGGCATTATATCACGGCAAAGTGGTTCAAAATGCGAGTGGATAGGTTTTATCTATTTTTTGATTTCCTTTTCCCTATACCAACCTTATTAAACTTTGCGATTTTCAAAAAGAAAATCGGTGATACAGAATATGGCTTAGGCTGGTTCCCACTAGGTGGTTACGTATCCATTGCAGGAATGATTGATGAAACGCAAGATGCGTCGAAACTTTCCGCTGTTCCAGAACCTTGGGAATTTAGAGGTAAACCTGCTTGGCAACGCCTTATCGTGATGTTAGGTGGTATTATCGTCAACGTGATTTTAGGTATTTTGATTTTCTTCGGAATCAATTTCAAGGTTGGTAATAACTTTATCTCAAAACAAGAACTGAACAAAAACGGTATCTATGCAGGAAGTTTAGCCAAAGAAGTGGGCTTTCAGACAGGCGATAAAGTGTTGAAAATTAACGGAAAAGACTACAAAGAGTACAGCGATATTGGTGGTGCAATTTTAGAAGACAAACTAAACTACACCGTTGAAAGAGCTGGAAAAGTAGTAGAAATTACCATTCCTGATAATTTCTTAAACAAGCTTTCTGAGCAAAAAGGGGAATACTTACAGCCTTTAACAAAATTCAAGGTTGGTCTTGTTCCACAAGCAAAAGAACCGTCACTTTTAGAGAAATTTGTTGGAAAAGCAGATCCAAACGCTATTTCTCCCGCTTTAATGGCAGGCTTGAAAGACGGCGACGAAATCGTTGCAATCAACAACAAACCTGTCGTTTTCTTCCAATTATTCAAAGAGGACTTACAAAAACTGAAAGGGGAAGCAATCGCTCTTGCAGTAAAACGTGCAGGTCAAGTTGATACCTTGAAAATGACAGTAAGCCCAGAAGGTACAATCGGGTTTCTTCCAGAGCAATTGATTGGTAAAACGCACGAAGATTATTCTGTTGGACAAGCATTCGGTGCTGGTGTTCACGATGCTTTTGATGTGGTTTGGAAAAATATTCAAGGTTTCAAGAAGATTTTCTCAGGACAAGTTCGTGCTGATAAAGCCTTGAGCGGCCCTTTTGAAATTGCAGATATGTACGGTTCTCATTGGGATTGGTTAAATTTCTGGAGCTTAACAGGCTTACTTTCTATGGCATTAGCATTTATGAATTTCTTGCCAATTCCTGCCTTAGATGGTGGTCATGCCTTGTTCTTAATTTATGAAATTATCACGGGTCGTCCGCCATCGGAGAAGTTCATGGAAAGAGCTCAACAAGTTGGAACGGTTATCTTATTAGGTTTAATGGTCTTCGTTCTGGGTAATGGTGCATTCAAAAAATTCTTTTAATACAATACCATGATTAGTTTAGTAAACATAATCAAAGAAAAGCCTTTGAAGCGATTTGCGTTTCAAGGGCTTTTCTTTTTGACGCTCATTGTAGGGTTGTCGAGTTTCTATGTCAAACACGCTTTTCATACAAGCGTTACCGAGTTGCAGTATAATGCAAAAACAAAATCGCTGGAAATCAGTGTTCGGGTATTTACCGATGATTTACAAACAGCTTTGACGAAAGAGAACGGAAACAAGAAGGTAGTTCTTGAAAAAAATGATGCTTTCGATGCCTTGGTGCAACGCTACATCAGTAAACATTTTGTGTTGATAAGTCCTTTGAAACAAAGACGGGCTTACACTTACGTAGGTAAAGAGCAGGAGAAAGATGCGACGTGGATTTATCTGGAGATGCCTATAAAGGAGTCTTTGAAGGGTACAAGCATTTTGAATGAGGTATTAATGGAAACATTTGACGACCAAACGAATATCGTCAATATTATTTATCCACAGGAAAAGAAATCATTGCTTTTTAATAA
>JBMLRK010000280.1:0-2175 GCA_049241065.1 Spirosomataceae bacterium | reverse complement strand
CTTCCGTCTGTTCTGAAAATATCATGAAACCATAACGTTGGTTCTGCACCCGAAGGCATTGGCTCATCCCACGCATAAATCGTGTTGGTTTTTCCTTGTACGAGTCCCCAGTTAATTGCTCCTACTTTGTATTTTGCAAAAATAGGCAAACAGCTTTCAAAGGTACTTTTGTGCTTACGAGCCATGTATTCCGTACAAATTACAGGGCGTTTATAAGTCGTTTGAAAGTCGATAATTTGCTTTTCAAGGTCATCCGCAGGACGGTAATTATGGAAAGTAATAATGTCAGAGTTATTAAGCATAAACTCGTTACTCATTGGATGATCGTGCCACCAACCTGCCGTAATGGGTTGCGAAGATTTGGCAGCTCTTGCCCACTCAAACGATTTTTTGAGTAATGGCACTACGGCATCCATGTAGCCAGAGTTGGAAGGCTCGTTGAAAATATCCCATACCAATACTCGATTATCCTGTGCAAAATGTCCGATAACTCCTTTGGTATAGTCTTCTAAACGTCCCCATGTTCTTGAATCAAACAGCATCTTTGTGCCTGGGCATCTAGCCCAACCTGAGTTATGAATACCTAGTTTGGGTTGCATTTGTTTACCCGCTTTAGGGTCGTCGTTCCAGCAAGAGTCAAACAAGACAAACATGATTTTGATGTGGTGTTTGTCAGCAATGCTTAAAAACTCATCCATACGCTTTAGAAAACCTGCCTTATCGGTTTCGTAAGGAATATTATGAAGGAAAACCCGCATGATATTCATACCCAATCCCTCTGCCCAAGCCAGTTCACGGTCGATGGTCACAGGGTCAAAGGTATCCGCTTGCCACATTTCAAGTTCGTTAATGGCTGTACTCGGAATAAAATTAGCTCCTACCAATTGAGGCTGTTTAGCATACCAGTCGTTCGCTTTTTTAGCAGACCACTGCTGAGCAAACATGGGAAGTGAAGCAATCAAAAAAAAGAGAATGAATGACTTTTTCATTAGTTTAAATGGCGTTTTGATTGAAATGATTACGCCTCAAATCTCACCAGAAAAGCCTTGAAATCTATCATTGTCTCTAGGGATTATACAATTATTTCCGTATTTCTTCCGATTCAGCTCTGGCTTTAATCACCTGTAAAATGTTATTCTGAATATCCTGCATAATCCATTTTGCCCACCAACTTGCATAGAAATTGAAGGTGGTGCTTAATTTGAAATTACTGTATAAATGCAAACGGTAAGTATCATCATTGAGAGGTTCTAATTCATACGTTCCATTCAAAACGTCAAAATAATCTCCTCCGATTACCACGTGTTCGTCCATCGTGGTTGAAGGTATTTCGTGCTTACGTGCTTGAATTCGAAAGACCATTCGTTGTTGTTCTTGATAGTCCAATACGGTTTCGTCAAATACTAATCCATTTGTAAAAATCGCCTTACGATACGCCCCAATGCCGTTATAATTTAATTCAGCTCGTACAGGTCTAGGAAATCCTAATGTTTTAGTTAGCCAACCCTTGTCTTGTTCCATCGGAATTTCTCGCACACGAGTGACGTTCTTCCAGATGGTATTTCCTGACGCATGAATATCAATAACGGTATAAGCCTTGTAAGTGCCAGGGATAGCACCAAGCTGTTTTTCTAGTGGAGCAATTAGCAGAGGTAAAAGACAAAATGCCGAAATATACAATTTGTTATCGTGTTTCCTTTTGTTGAGAGCCGAGCCATAAGAACCACCAACAGAGCCAGCTAAGGCAAACAAAGGTAAAACCATCAGCCAACACGCCCAACCTTCCCACCTAAAGGCAATCGTAATGAGCATAAAAATACCAATTGGAACCCATGGTACCATTAGATAGTAAGATCTTTTTGCAGCTTTTTCTGGAGGAGAAAAATAGACTGTCAGAATACCCACGATGGTTGGTAAGCAAAATAAAAAACTAATAGACATTACAGAAAATAGAGACCCCCATGTATTAATTCCAAATACAAAACGGAGAAAAATGGCATATCCCGTTGGAACAGCAAAGACTTTGAGAGCGGTGAGGAGTTTGTTATTCATGGCGTTGGTTTATAATTCTTTAACAAGATAATGGATTGATGGGAATAATGGAAGTACACAATAAACACGATAGTAATCCTAGTGAATAAATTAATACTTTTTTCATTTCGTTCTCCTTTCATC
>JBMLRK010000279.1:2721-4216 GCA_049241065.1 Spirosomataceae bacterium | reverse complement strand
CAACTTATTGAGAAATGCAACAACGACCAACTTCTTCACTCGTTTCGACTGGAACATTAATAAGAATAACACCTTTGCGATTCGTTATAACTATTTACGTTATGACTTAACCAACGAAGGAAACTCAGGAAATCCATTGAGCTTAAACACTCCTATTTTACCCTATACAAATGCTCGATCATGGGGTACTAATGCAGGTAACTATGCTTTCTTAAACTTAGAACACCGTATTACTGCCGATTTAAGAAGTAATATTTCTAACAACTTAATGAACAAATTGATTGTTCAGTACATTACCTCTGAGCGTGACAACAACCCACAAGGTACTACCCAAGAACCACGTGTTTATGTAGGTATCGCTCCTAAAAATGGCCTAGCAGGTGGTAACATTGCATTTGGACAATTGACATGGGTGCCAGAATCTATGATTACCAATAACTTCCAGGTAATTGATGACATCACTTACAATGCTCCTAATGGTGTTACGTGGACATTTGGTACAAACAACCAAATCTATTTCCAACAAGAACGTTTAGCTCACTGGACTGCTCCCGTAGTTGTCTATAACACCGTAGAAGATTTACAAAATGATAAACCTTCTTTCTATCGTCAATTAGTTTCAAATAGTTTAAATCTGAAAGAAAGACAAAGCTGGAACTTAGCCGAAATCGGAGCTTATGCAGAAGCAGCATTCAGTGTTGGTAAAAACGTAAAAATTGAAGCAGGTTTACGTTGGGATTCTTGGATTCAATTTGGAAACAAACCAACCCAAAACACAACTTTGTTGAACTCTGGGTTAACATGGAAAGGTGCAGCATTGGACAACACCGCAGGCATGAATGCAACGGTATTCCAACCACGTTTTAGCTTAACATGGGATGTAAAAGGCGATAAGAGTGATATTTTCAAAATCGGTGGTGGTTTATTTGCTTCCCCTATTTCGACACAACCCATCACGCAAACCTTCTATAATGATGGCGTAACAACTAAACGTGTTGACTATACGACCAATGCGGACATCACGGCAAATGTGGGTAGCGGTAATTTTGCAAACCCAGCTACTTGGTTATCGACTCGTATCAACCCAACAGGTGATAAAGTGCCAAGTGGAGCTGCAAACATCATTATGCTTGACCCTAATTTCAAAATGCCAAGTGCATGGCGTTTTAACTCAAGCTATACGCACTTCTTTGGCGACCGTTTCAAAGCAACTATTACAGGTTACTATAACATCGGGATGAACGATACCTATTGGGCAAATGCGAATAGAAAAGTAGTTGGAACAAACCCAATCGACGGAAGAGAAGTACTTGGAGTTGCCAATACAGCGGTGGCAGATGTAATTATTCACACGAATGCAGACTGGAATTCAAAATACATGGCATTACAATTAGACTTATCAGCTAAAATTGGCAACGGAGGGTTAATCAACTTTACTTACACCAAAGCAAGAGGTTATGGTGTAACAACTTATAGTGCTGGTGGTACATTTGAC
>JBMLRK010000279.1:0-2711 GCA_049241065.1 Spirosomataceae bacterium | reverse complement strand
ATACCAAGATGGTTTCAGCAACGGATACCAAAATGCTGTAGGAGATAAATTAGTATTAATCGCTGCTTCTCCAGAATACAAAGGATTTACGGTAGGTCTTAGCATAATGGCAGCTCAACAAAAGCGTTTCAACGTAGTGACGACAGGAAATCCAAACAATGCTGTTGATAGAGATTTAGCTTATATTCCTGCAAATGCAGCTAGTTTATTGCCAAATGCAGCACAAGAAGTATTGGACGTATTGAAGGATAGCCAAGGACAAATCACAGGGGTATATCAAGGCGTTTACCCTTGGATGTACCAAACAAGTGCTTCGATTTCTAAGAAATTCAAAATTGCTGGAAAATACAATGTTACAGCAAGAGCGGATATTTTCAACTTGTTCAACTTAATGAATAGTGCTGCTGGTTATTACAAAAGCATCAACTCATCGGGTGATGATTATTCAACAGGACGTTTTATCAACTTGTTCAAATGGAATCCTGCAACGGCAACAGCAGCAGGAAGCTATACTGCTGATCAAACACAAGGAGGATATATCACAGGAGGTTCTCCGTACAGTATTCAGTTAGGATTGAAAATGGATTTCTAATTTTCACTGTTAACATTACAAATAAGAGTACAACTTAATTTATAATCTAAGTACTTCGGGTGGTTCGGTGAGCCACCCGATATTTTGTTCTTAGTCAATAACCCATTTTTGTTTTATAGGAGCGATTATGCAACGAAAGCAACCATGTTATCCAATACTATTTGTAAATTCGATGTACTAATGACCTATTAGACTATTTTCTTTATTTAATACGGTCGTATCACCCCTTTTGAATAGCATTCCCTTATTTATCATCCTTCGTATATGAAGAACAAAACTGAAATAAAGAATTTTGGACTCTATGGTCGAGAAGATTCCACCGTATCCGCTGATTTTATCAATTTAGTAGCCATTGATTCAAGTTGTCGGAAACATAACTGGGTAATCAAACCGCACTTTCATAGTAAACTTTACCAATTCTTTTTCATCGAATCTGGCTCAGGAACGCTCATTTTTAATGAACGCTCCAAGCATTTTTCGGGTACAAACCTCATTATTATGCCCGAAAATACCCTTCATGGATTTCAGTTTAGCGAGGATGTCAAGGGATTTACCCTCACTGTTTCTTCGCATATTATTGATACCATTACCCACCAAGACAAAGATTTATTGTATGAAATCAGTCGAGTTCGTTTAATCAACATGAACGATAGCTGGGAAGAATTCAACGATATTATGGATTCGGTACGTCGGATGAACAAGGAGTTTTCTTTACAAGAAGTCAAAACGCATCAATTTTTGGAGTTATTATTAGCACTGCTTTTAATAAAAATTTACCGCTTAATGATTGAGGTAGAGAAAGATTATGCCATTTCTACCCGTGAACTTTCTTACTACAAAGAGTTCATGAAAATGATTAAGACAATTGTGCCAACCAACAAAAACATCGACGATTTTACGACCTCCTTAGGGATTAGCAAAACCCATTTAAACCGAGTTTGTCAGGCTATTTCGGGTGAATCAACCAAACAGGTAATCAGTAAATATTTGATTAAAGAATCAATGGTCTTAATGGCTCATACCGACATGACTGTCTCTGAAATCGCTTACCAACTGGAGTTTAAAGACGTTAGTTATTTCTGCCGTTTTTTCAAAAAACAAACGGGTGTTTCTCCTGCTAAATTCAGAGAAGCCAATTTGCATATTGAGCAATCGTCTAACTCAATCGCCTTGAATTACTAAAATGTGATATTCCGTTTTGAAAAAATGCGTTACTAG
Source organism: Spirosomataceae bacterium (assembly GCA_049241065.1). Lineage (GTDB taxonomy): Bacteria > Bacteroidota > Bacteroidia > Cytophagales > Spirosomataceae > JALRIJ01. The sequence continues at coordinate 901 of JBMLRK010000279.1, read as the reverse complement.
CACTATCCAAAAATAGTGTGTTACCAACGCTCCGATTCAACTCATCATAAGAAATTTTCAATTTTAACGAAAAAGAAATGAACTACGAAAGTCTTCAACTGAAGTTCAAAAATCTCATTGACAATAGTCCAATGAGTGCGTATCAAATCATCATTGTTGCCATTTGTTTTGTTCTTAATATGAACGATGGCATTGACGTATTAGTCGTGTCATTTTCGGGTACGGCCATTACAACCGAATGGGGACTTTCTAAAACAGAATTAGGTTATATTTTTAGTGCTGGATTAGCTGGTATGACTTTGGGTTGCTTTTTTATAGCCCCTTTAGCCGACCGTCTCGGACGTAGAAAAGTATTTCTTATTTCGCTCATCTTGATTACCTCGGGAATGTTACTCGTAGCCGCTTGTAATGCGTACTATCAATTGCTGATTCTTCGTCTTATTACGGGTTTAGGTATTGGTGGGATTTTACCTACCATGGCAGCTACCGCAGCAGAGTTTTCCAATAATAAAAACCGAGATTTTAACGTAGGTCTTGTACAAGCAGGTTGGCCTGTTGGGGCAATTTTGACAGGTTTCTTTTGTGCTTATGCCATTCCAGAATTTGGTTGGCGATTGGCTTTTTTATTTGCAGGAGGAGTTTCGTTTTTAATGCTCGTAGGTGTCTGGATATTTATGACAGACTCCTTAGAGTTTTTAGGAAAACAGCAACCCGAAAACGCTCATGAGAAAATTAATATCTTATTAACTAAAATGGGACATGAAGCCATTAGTTCTTTACCAGAAAAGCCTGCTGCTCAAGCAAAAGCATCACCTAAAGCACTCTTTTCGCCAGCATATAGCAATTCAACGATTAAGTTATGGATAGCGATTTTCTTTGGTTTCTTAACGCTTTATACGCT
>JBMLRK010000278.1:0-5384 GCA_049241065.1 Spirosomataceae bacterium | reverse complement strand
ATAATTATAACATAAAAGTATGAAACTTATCAGATTTGGAGAAGTAGGAAAAGAGAAAGCAGGCGTTATTATCAACGACAAACGTTATGACGTTTCGGCTTTTGGGGAAGATTTTAACGAGGCTTTTTTTGAAACAAATGGTATTGAACGTTTAGGAGCTTGGTTGGCAGACAACAGTGCTTCTTTACCTGAAGTTAGCGAAGACGTTCGTCTTGGTTCATGTGTGGCAAGACCTTCTAAAATTGTTTGTATTGGCTTAAATTATGCCGACCATGCACTAGAATCAAGTATGCCTATTCCAACGGAACCAGTTATATTCTTCAAGGCGAGTACTTCTATTTCGGGGCCAAACGACCCAATTATTATCCCTAAAAATTCTATAAAAACTGACTGGGAGGTAGAATTAGCCTTTGTTATTGGTAAAAAAGCTCAGTATGTAGAAGAGGCGGATGCCTTGGATTATGTTGCAGGTTACTGTTTACACAATGATGTTTCGGAAAGAGAATTCCAATTGGAACGTGGCGGAAACTGGAGTAAAGGAAAAGGATGTGATAGTTTCGCTCCTATAGGGCCTTTCTTGGCAACACCAGACGAAGTAGGTGATGTAGATAATTTATCGATGTGGTTGAGTGTTAACGGAAAGAGGTTCCAAAACAGTAACACCCATCAATTGATTTTCAAAATCCCAACAATTGTTTCGTATGTAAGTCAGTTTATGACCTTATTACCAGGCGATATTATTTCGACGGGAACACCTCCAGGAGTTGGTTTAGGGTTCAAACCACCGATTTACTTGAAAGAGGGTGATGTGGTTGAATTAGGTATCGAAAACTTAGGAACAGCGAAGCAAGTTGCACAAAATTACCGTTAAGCATGAAAATAGACGCACATCAGCATTTTTGGAAATTTGACCCCGTTCGTGATAGCTGGATTACGGATGATATGAAGGTCATTCAACGAGACTTCTTGCCCGATGACCTCGCTCCCATTTTGGAAGCTAATGGAATCAACGGTTGTGTGGCGGTACAAGCCTCACAAACAGAAGAAGAAACGGATTTTTTGATTGAATTAGCTTCCAATCATGACTTTATCAAAGGTATTGTTGGCTGGGTTGATTTACGCTCAAATGATATTGACGACCAACTTGCCCATTATGCGTCTTTTGCGAAGGTAAAAGGATTTAGACACGTTGTGCAGGGTGAAAGTGATTCTGAATTTATGCTCAGACCTCAATTTAAAGCAGGTATAACAGCACTCGAAAGTTATAATTTCACCTACGATATCCTAATTTATCACTACCAGTTGGAACAAGCAATCCAACTGGTGAAGTTATTTCCAGACCAACGTTTTGTATTAGACCATATTGCGAAACCAGATATTAAGTCGGGGGAATATGCGGAATGGCAAACCAATATCAAAAAATTAGCCTTGCATACGAATGTCTATTGTAAAATATCAGGCATGGTTACGGAAGCTGATTGGAATAAATGGACTGCGGCAGAATTTAAAGTATATTTAGATACCGTCGTAAAAGCCTTCGGAACAGATCGGATTATGTATGGTTCAGACTGGCCTGTATGCACGGTTGCTGCGAGTTACGAACAACAAATTGGTATTGTGAATGATTATTTTAACACGTTTTCAACCTTAGAGAAACGCAATATTATGGGCGGAAACGCCATTCGTTTCTATGGTTTAACGTAAAAACACAGACATTCAAGATGAATTTAGGATTAAAAGAAAAAGTAATCATTGTTTCGGGTGGAGCAAAAGGCATCGGTGAAGGCATTGCCAATTCACTCGCTACTGAGGGTGCTTATGTAGCCATTGTTGGAAGAAACGAAGCCGATAATATCAAAGCTGTTGAAGCAATTCAAGCTGTTGGTGGACAAGCATGGTCTTTCGTAGCTGAACTATCAAAGCCTGAAGAATGCGAAAAAGTAATCGCCGAAATCGGTGCAACTTTTGGTAAAATTGACGGCATTGTGAACAACGCAGGGGTAAACGATGGCGTGGGTCTAGAAAACGGCACTTATGAGCGTTTTGTGGCTTCGTTACACAGCAATTTAATTCATTATTATTTGCTCGTACAACACGCTTTACCTTATTTGAAAAAATCAAAAGGTTCAATCGTTAATATTTCTTCTAAAACAGCCGAAACGGGACAAGGTGGCACTTCTGCTTATGCGGCTTCCAATGGTGGACGCAATGCCTTAACTCGTGAATGGGCAGTAGAATTATTGAAATATGGCATTCGGGTAAATGCTCTTGTGGTAGCAGAATGCTATACCCCTTTATATGACCGTTGGATTAAAACCTTACCCAATCCAGAAGAAACCTTAGCGAAAATAACGGATAAAATTCCGTTTGAAAAACGCATGACCACTTCACAAGAAATTGGTGATATGGTAACTTTCTTGATGTCTTCTCGTTCAAGTCACACTACAGGACAACTTATCCATGTAGATGGCGGCTATGTTCATTTAGACAGAGCGTTATTGTAACAACTTATTTTTTGATTAAAGCCGTTTCGTCTGTTTGATGGAACGGCTTTTTGATTTTAATATAATCGCTACTATTTAGTTGTGACTTGAACGATACTTTTCCGTTTAAATATCAAAAAAACAAATAATAATACGCTTTATCGATATAATTCAATCATTTAACGAAATGATTATGAGTTTAAAATCACTTTTTTATATATTTATGACAAATTCAGAATAGCACATAGATCTATTTTGTTATTTTATTCGTAGATATTTCGTCATTACAAATCCTTACTTTAAAATGAAAAACAAAGCAATTAATTGTTTTTCGGCTCATCATTCTATATCACCAGCAATTGAATTCATATTCAGTTACAGGGTTATTGTTTATTCACTTTTATGAAGATGAATACACAATAACCCTGTTTTATTTTTCCTTATTTTGTCAATAAGTTACCATCAATTGAATATTTTGAATTAGTAAAACAATCCTGTTACGCTAATACAAAACTTCTTTTACTAAAGTTAAAAAATCATGAGCATGACTCCCTCTATGTACACGTTGTTCTATAAACAACCATATAATCAATCATTCGAAATAGCATCAACTCAAATAGTTATTACAATAAAACAAATACATGATATGCGATTGAATTTCAGGAACTTATAGAACAAAAAACCGTTAATCATAGTAGAGGATAATCGACCAGAAACGAGGACAGAACAGAGAATACGAAGTTGTAAAGAATAGGCTAAAAAATTCTACTTGTTCATACCACCTGTATTATCTCGAAATAAGAATTACTCTACATATCACACGCAACTATATGAAACATATTCGCCCACTTTATTACTCTTTTTTAGCAATCCTACTCATTATACTATCCTATAATGGGTACGCACAATCGTGTTCTGGCTCTTTGGGTGATCCAATTGTAAATCAGACATTCGGAACGGGAAGTAACCCTGGTGCAAGCTTAGGTACGCAAACTAACTATACCTATCAGTCCACCGATTGTCCTAATGATGGATTCTACGCAGTCAGAAACTCTACCAGTAACTGTTTTGTCAGCTGGCATTCGCTTACAGAAGATCATACAGTAGGTGACGTCAACGGATATATGATGATTGTAAATGCGTCCAACTCTCCAGGACAGTTTTTCACGCAAACAGTAAGTGGATTGTGTGGGTCTTCTACCTATGAGTTTTCTTCCTATATCATCAATTTACTGTTAACAACTGTTTGTCTTGATAATCCTAATAGATTCCCCAATATTACATTTAGTATTGAAACTACAGGAGGAACTGTACTAAAGACCTTCAGTACGGGACAAATTTTAAGTAGCACAACTCCAACTTGGAATCGTTATGCTACTTTTTTCACTACACCCGCAGGTGTTACGAGTGTAGTCTTGAAACTCATTAACAATGCACCTGGTGGCTGTGGTAATGATTTGGCACTAGATGATATTCAATTTAGACCGTGTGGTCCAACTGTTTCAGCTGCCATTTCAGGATCATCAAGTGTTTGTTCTGGCAGTTCTATTAGCTTATCAGCTACGGTTTCTGCGGGTTATACAACACCTGTTTATCAATGGCAGTCAAGTACTGATGGAACAAACTTCACAAATATTTCTGGGGCTAATTCATTAGCTTATAGCACAACTGCGACTGGGTCTGGTAATAAATACTATCGTATTTTAGTTGCTGAGAGTGGAAATATTGGTACTTCTAGTTGTAGGGTGGCTTCTAATGTTGTAACAGTCGCTGTAATAGCCATGCCAGTTGCCCCAACTGGGTTGACAGCTAGTCCGTCTTCCATTTGTTCAGGTTCTTCAAGTACCCTCACAGGAACCTGTTCTGTGGGTACGTTGACTTGGTATAGTGATGCGGCGTTGACAACGAGTACTTCAAATGTCGTATCGCCCACTGCAACAAAAACGTATTATGCGACATGTGTAAACGGAATTTGTACGAGTCCTTCAGCAAATACCACTGTAACTGTAACTACCACCCCATCTGCTCCAACGGCTGTTGCAGCTAGTCCTGCTACAATTTGTTCGGGATCATCCAGTACCCTTTCTGGAACTTGTTCATTGGGTACGCTAACTTTTTATAGTGATGCTGCTTTAACAACGACCGTAACAAATCCAGTAAGTCCGACTTCCACAAGAACTTATTATGCAGCATGTGTAAATGGCAGTTGTAAAAGTAGTTCGACCTCTGTAACCGTAACTGTTATAACATTACCAACAGCTCCTACCCTTGTATCTGCTAGTCCATCGAGCATTTGTACGGGAGCATCAAGTACCCTATCGGGAACTTGTGCTTTGGGAACATTAACATGGTATAGTGACGCTGGGCTTAGTACAACAGTTACAAGTCCAGTTAGTCCAACGGTCACAACAACCTATTATGGTTCATGCGTTAGTGGCCAATGTAAAAGCACTGCCACAACGACAACTGTTACCATAGCAACGCCAGCTGCTCCAACAGCGGTAACTGCTAGTCCATCAGCAATCTGTTCGGGTTCGTCAAGTACACTTTCTGGAACCTGTGCTTTGGGGACAATTACTTTTTATAGTAATGCGGCTTTAACAACTACTGTTACCAATCCTGTTAGTCCGACTGCAACAACAACCTACTACGCTTCTTGTGTAAATGGTGCTTGTAAAAGTCTAGCTACAACCGTTTCTGTTTCGGTAACTACCACACCTGCCGCTCCAACGGCCGTGACTGCTAGTCCGTCTGCAATCTGTTCGGGACAATCTAGTACCCTTTCTGGAACTTGTGCCTTAGGAACAATCGCTTTCTATAGTGATGCAGCTTTGACAACTACAGTAACCAACCCTGTTAGTCCGACTGCAACAACAACTTATTATGCTTCTTGCGTAAATG
>JBMLRK010000277.1:0-1348 GCA_049241065.1 Spirosomataceae bacterium | reverse complement strand
TTGAGGTTGCTTACTTCTACTGAAATAATCTACGGCTTTATGTAGGTATTCGTAAGCGTATTTCCTCAAAATAGGACGCTCCATAAAGTAAAAACCTAACGCTCCAGACACTTCGTAATAATTAGTTGAATCGCCCAAAACCATAAATAACTCCATACTTTTTCGATAGCTTTCTACAGGAGATTCTTTGGGGTCATCCCACTTTTCTTGGTTTTTGGCATAAGCCAAATACGTAAATGCCAAACCAGTCGTATCTTTACGAATATGGTATTTTTTCAACAAGGAAATTAGTTGGTTTTTAGTCAACAGGGCATCCTGCTTCGGATATACCTCCTTTGCCCAAAGCCCAAAAGGGAAAAGTAGCGTGATAGTAAGCAATAAAAACCTTAGAATTCGGTGCATACGTGATTGGTCGTGAATTTAGAGTGAACAGTTTTTTAAGCCGTTCATGAAAAATAGATGAAACGAGTTAAAACTCATTTACCCTAATAGGAACAAAAATACAAGAATCTTTTAAATAAGAGTTCTATCGTGTTCTGATATTATTCATGATTTTATGGGTACAAATACCAAAAAAGTTCTTATTAACTCAACGAAAAGACAATCAATAACATGATACATATATTACTTGTAGATGACCACAAAATGTTTACCGAAGGGTTAACCTCATTACTATCAAGCGAAAGCGAGTTTAAAGTAATTGGAGAAGCTCAAAGTAAAAATCAGGTCGCTACCTTGTTACAAGAACATACGGTCAATGTCGTACTCCTAGACATTAATTTAGGAAAAGAAAGCGGACTAGATATTTGTAAATACATTTGCGATGAACATCCAAGTGTACGAGTAATTGCGATTTCGATGTATAGCGAAGAAAGTTTTATTACGAAAATGCTCAAAAATGGAGCTTCGGGCTATATCCTCAAAAATACAGGAAGAGAAGAATTACTGAAAGCTATTCGTATTGTACACGAAGGCGGCACTTACCAAAGTGCCGAGGTAATGAGCGTCATTGTCAACGGATTGAGTCGCCAAAAACAGCAAGAAAAGAATATTTACCAACTCCGTTTTACCCGAAGAGAAAAGGAGATTTTAGACCTGATTGCAAAGGGCTTAACCACCCGAGAAATTGCCAACGAACTCTTTATCAGTGAAAAAACAGTAGAAACCCATCGCAGTAATTTACTAGCAAAATTCGACGTTAAAAACGTAGTTAGCTTACTAAAAATGGCGATGGAATATGGCTATGTGAAGTAGGTTCTGCTCACTCCCGCTCACCCCGATTTGCAATCGGGCGTGGCGTGGGTGAGCGTTTGTAACGCTTTCAAACAGCGACAAAGTCGCTAAACCC
>JBMLRK010000276.1:34423-40319 GCA_049241065.1 Spirosomataceae bacterium | reverse complement strand
GACGAACTCGAATTCAGGACATTACGTCGTCGTTTATTGGGAGAGGAAGCCCCCCCACCCCCAGCGGGGGAGTCTCGTACTCCGCAAAAAAGCACCCCGAATTCAGACAAACAGCGTGATATGTTTGCGAGTTTAGTTCCTGAGAAAAAACTTGCTCCTAGCCTTTTCGATGAATTAGAACCTTCGTCTGGTTTCACTGCCTACAAAACGATCCATGATACCGTTCATGAATATCATTTGGTTGATAGTCCAGCATTACGTCAATCATTAATTCATTTCTTGCTTTTGCAAGAAAGCATTTGTTTCGATACAGAAACGACTTCGGTAGATGCCGTAGAAGCAGATTTAGTAGGACTTTCGTTTGCATACCGTAAAGGAGAAGCCTTTTACATTCCGATTCCAGCAGACAGAGCAGAAGCTCAAGCGATTGTAGATGAATTTAAGCCTGTATTTGAACAAGATAAAATTGAGAAAATCGCTCAAAATATTAAATATGACTTGATGGTTTTGCAAAACTATGGAGTAACGGTAAAAGGTAAATTATTCGACACGATGTTGGCTCACTATTTAATTGAGCCAGAAAAACGTCATGGAATGGATATTTTGGCGGAAGACTACCTTCATTATACGCCTGTTTCGATTGAAGAATTAATTGGTAAAAAAGGAGTAAAACAGGGTAATATGCGAGATGTTCCTTTTGAAAAAATCAAAGAATATGCCGCTGAAGATGCTGATATTACCTTGCAATTACAAGCAAAATTAAAACAGGAGTTATATCAATCGGAAAGTGCTATTTCTCTTTTCGAAACGGTAGAAATGCCCTTAACACAGGTGTTAACAGACATCGAAATGGAAGGGGTTCGTATTGATACAGATTTCTTGGCTGATATGTCCAAAACGCTCGAAAAAGATATGCTGGAAGTACAAACGGCTATCTTTGAATTGGCAGGAGTCGAGTTTAATATTGGTTCTCCAAAGCAATTGGGAGAGGTTTTATTTGACAAAATGAAACTTGACCCGAAAGCCAAAAAGACCAAAACGGGACAATACATGACGGGCGAAGAAGTACTTTCTAAATTAGAAGCAGACAATCACGAAATCGCTCGTAAAATATTAGATTTCAGAGAATTACAAAAGTTAAAATCAACCTACGTGGATGCTTTGCCTTTGTTGATTTCTAAACGAACTGGACGAATCCATACCTCTTTTAATCAGGCGGTTACTTCTACGGGACGTTTGTCAAGTACGAATCCAAACTTACAAAATATTCCGATTCGTACCCCTCGTGGACGAGAAATCAGAAAGGCATTTATTCCTAAAAATGAAAACTTTGTCATTCTTTCTGCCGATTATTCTCAGATAGAATTACGTATCATGGCGGCTTTTGCCAAAGATGAAGCCATGATTGAAGCGTTTAACAACGGAAGGGATATTCACGCAACTACCGCCGCAAAAGTATTCAACGTAAGTTTGGACGAAGTTACTTCTGAAATGCGTAGAAAGGCAAAAACGGTCAATTTTGGTATTATTTACGGGGTTTCTGCCTTCGGATTAGCCCAACAAATTGGCATTTCTCGTACCGAAGCCAAAGAAATTATTGATAGCTACTGGAGAGAATTTCCAGCTATCAAAAAATACATGGATACCGCTGTAATTTCTGCTCGTGATTTAGGCTATGTAGAAACAATCTTGGGTCGTCGTCGTTATTTGCGAGATATTAATTCTCAAAACGTCGTAGAAAGAGGTTTTGCCGAACGAAATGCCGTGAACGCTCCGATACAAGGTTCGGCTGCCGATATGATTAAAGTGGCGATGATTAAGGTAAATGACTTTATCAAGAAAGAGAAATTACAATCTCGCATTATTCTAACCGTGCATGATGAATTGGTTTTCGATGCTCACAAAGACGAACTGGATTTACTAAAAGAGCAAGTCAATCAGCTGATGATTACAGCAATTGATTTACCTGTGAAAATGGAAACGGGCATCGGGATTGGGGCTAACTGGTTAGAAGCACATTGATTTGTAACCACATAGGCATATAGAAAACATAAGTAGTGATGCAAAATTGTGAATGTTGAATTTTGGATTTAATTCACTAGCTATTAGACATTTATGGCAAGTTGAAAATAATTTGACACAACTATTCATAGTTAAGTACCTCGACATATTTAACCACGTAATTGTTTAACGTTTAGGAATCAATCACTTATGTTTACTATATTCTTATGTGAGTCTTAAAACACATTTGTTTTAAGACTTAATCTTACTAATTCGGTTATAATTTAGTTCATAAAGTAGGCGAGAATAGCCAAACAACAATACATTCACACAAACAGATACCAATATGTCAAACAACGATATTTTCAAAAAGCTACGAGTGGCTTTACATTTACGCAACGACGAAATCATTGCGATTATGAAATTGGTTAACTTCAATGTTTCTAAAGGAGAATTAGGCGATATTTTCCGTTCTGAGGATCATCCTAATTTTAAAAAATGTGGTGACCAAATTTTACGTAACTTTTTAAATGGATTAGTAATCCACATGAGAGGTCCAAAAGAAGAAAATGGTGAACAAACATCTGAAAAAGCTTAATATTAGTTTGTAAAGGAACAAAGGCACAACGTATTCCGTATGTCAGAATTAGTTACAGATAAATTGAATTTTAGGTTTCTATTACACTTAGAACTTATTAAACGGCAACGTGAATGTGTTAATTTGCTGTAAATTTGTATCTTAATAATCATGAGTGACGAATAAGATAGATGTACAACATACCAAAAATTTTTGAGCAATTTTCAGATTTATTAGCCATTGAGACAACTCGTCATGGAGGTCTTAGCCAAAAGCCCTATTATAGTTTGAATTTAGGCTATAATTCTGGTGATGATATAGAAATCGTAACGAAAAATCGGAAACGACTTTACGACGCTTTAGGCATTCGAGAGAAACGAGTGGTATATGCTAACCAAATCCATGAAGACCATATTTTAGTTGTCACCAGATGTGGAGCTTACGATGGTTATGATGCACTTATTACACAAAATAAGAATGCGTATTTGTCAGTTACTGTTGCTGATTGTACCCCCATTTTAATCTATGATTCGGTTCAGAAGGTTGTGGCAGCGGTTCATGCTGGATGGAAAGGCACTGTTGCTGAGATTGTTGCCAAAACTGTTCAGCGTATGGAAAAAGTATTCAAAACAAAGCCTGAAGATTGTTTTGCATACGTGGGTACTTGCATAGATGAACGCTCTTTTGAAGTTGATCAGGATGTAGCTCAAGAGTTCAAGATTCAACAAAAACGATATGACCCTGTTAAGAAAAAGTTTTATGTCGATTTAAAAGGAGCCAATAAACTACAATTATTAAACAGCGGTATTCCAGAACACCAAATTGAGGTTTCGCCCTATTCTACGGTATTAGACAACCAAAACTTCTTTTCTTATCGAAAAGAAAAAGGCACAACAGGCCGAATGATGGTTATGATAGGTATAAAGAAAGTGTAAAAAGTCAAAAGTTTATGAGTGTATGTGGCTCGAACGAAAGCTAATATACAGATATAATCCTTTCTAACGAAATGTTATTCGGCACAAAATACTTTAAACTTTACACTTTTTACACCTTCGTTATTTTCAATAAAGTTATTGAAGACAAGTACTCGTTGATAAATAGTTTATGTTATTAATTGTGCCAATTTATGGCATAAGTCACTAGATTTTAGTAACTTATTGATTCTTTTTTGAACATTAAACTTTAAACTAATGACTACTTAAATTAGCCTAAATTCGCTGATATACATTGTCTTCAATCTTCTTGTATCGACGCTGTAAAACAGGAATACGTTTAAACAACTTCGGTGCGAGATTCACCTTATCAATAATAAATTCGGGAGAATCATTTTCGAAGTTTCTCAGGATATTAATCACATTGTTATAATTGTCTAATTGCTCAAGTTCGTATTTTGCCAAATTCCAGTTGAGATACGGAGTTGCCAAATAATTATCCTTGTATTCTTCCATTCCATTTCCTAGCACCAAGATTTTCTTCTGCTTGACATTCGTTATTTTGGATTCTTTTAACACAAGACTTCTCAATTGGGTTAGGCTTTCCAAGCCTTTAAAATAGATGCCATCGTAGTGAATCAGTAAAACAACCCCTAAGAGTAACAAAAAGATAAATTCTGCGACCACCTTCTTTTTGATGGTACTAAAAAAGTACAGTGCAAAAAAGCTCCACACAGGCACAAAAATAATGAACTGCATTGGGGCAAGAAAAGGCATCAGACCGATTGAGAGGAATCCTGCAATAGCCCAAAGCATCATTACTTGTTGACAGCGAATCTGAAAGTTGACAAATCCCACCGCATTTACCAAACGAAGAAATCCCATAATCCCTAGTGCAAAAGGAATCACTAAGGTTGCAACCAGCGTGGTAAAGTCATTTAAGTTGTACTGTCTAATCTGAAATACCGAAGAAACAAAATTGGCTGAAAAAGATTCGTACGTACCGTACATATAGAAAAACAGCACCGTTAAAAAAATGGGGAATAAAAACCCAAATATCGCCAAGGAATGCTGGCGTAGCGTTGCTCCACTAAAAAATGCTAAAGAAGCGATAGCCCAAAAGATAAAAACACCTGCTGGAGGATAAAAAAGTGTAGCGAGTCCAATATAAAAACCAATCTCAAAAACCTCATCTGTTGCTTGTAAACGGCTAATTTGACGTACTAATGTACCAAAAGCCAACAAAATAAAGCTACTACCCAGCAGAGCGGGAGATAGTGTACAGCAGTCAAAAGAGATATTCAAAAATACGACATAGAATAGCCCTGGGAGGTAATTTCGCTTTTGTAAAATATCTCGATCGTTGATTAACACATTGAAATAAATGACCTGAAATGCTGCCACTAAAAAAGCAACAATTTGGTAAGCCCCCTGTGAACGTCCGAAGATTTTATCAATTCCTGCATATACAAATGCTGCAAGTGGGGCTGTATTATCCCAAATTTCAGAATACATAACAAAACCCTTATTGATTTGTTCTCCTACTAACATCCATTGCAACTCAGGAATCAATTCGGGTACACCGAACAAATAGAGCGGCAAGCGGAAAAGGATTAACAAAATCAATAAACTAAATATCTGGTAAATAGCGTTTACTCTAAAAAAACTAAGCACTTGTTCGGAAGTTTCTTGGTGAAAATCAATGGTAACTCGTCGTAAAATGAATATTTTTTGGCAAAATTTTCAAACTTAGAGTGTATAAATTTAGGTATTTTATACGAAATTACACTTTATCAAATTAATTTCCCGAAATTTGTAGGACTAAAAGCAGATTAATCAAGTCCATTGGTCTTTTTAAGTGATTCGGATAGCTGTGAATCCATAAAAAGACCTTAAATTATTCTTCAATATGGACTACATAATTCTCAAAACGACAACGATCTACGTCCCGAACGTAGTCAAGCATAAAAATGGATTCTAAAAGACAACAAAAATTCAGTCGCCAAATTCAAAAAGATTTGAGCGATATTTTTCAAAAAGATATGCGTAGCCTTTTTGGCAAAGCATTTGTAACCATTACGGAAGTAAAAGTAACCCCAGACTTAGCAATCGCTCGCTGTTATTTGAGTTTAATGCTGGCGAACGATAAGCAAGGACTCTTGGCTGAAATTATCGAAAAGAAAGGTCATATCCGTAAAATTTTAGGTGAACGAATTCGTCATCAAGCTAGGGTTATTCCTAATTTAGAATTTTTCTTGGATGACACAGCAGAATATGCAGCAAAGATGTCTCTTCTTATTGACCAGTTAGACATTCCACCTTTGAAAGAAGGAGAAGTAATTGGGGACGAATAAGTATAAGGCATCGAGTTTGCAAAGGTACAGAG
>JBMLRK010000276.1:32508-34323 GCA_049241065.1 Spirosomataceae bacterium | reverse complement strand
GACCGTCGCTCGGATTAAAGTTAAACATAGTATTTGGCAAAACACTTTAATCGTTAAACGCTACACTTTATACACACCTTCGTGCTTTTGCAAACCTAAATCAGCTCAGTATAATGAACAAAACCTATGAGGAATGATTCGGTCAACCCTTATAGGTTTTTCATTAATAAACGAAGTTTTGCTTTCTTTCATTAGCCCATGTAACGGATGAATCTGCCTATTTTCATTGCTAAACGCTACTTTTTTTCGAGAAAAAAGTCTTCTTTCATCTCGCTAATTTCAATCATTTCTATGCTAGGTGTTTGCGTAGGAACGATGGCATTGGTGGTAGTGCTGTCTGTGTTCAATGGTTTAGAAGATTTTCAACGAAAACTGTTTAAAAACATCGACAGCGATTTAAAGATTAGTCCTGCAAAAGGAAAAAACTTTGAATGCCCACGAATGCTCATTCAGCAAATTGCCCAAGTAGAAGGCGTCAAAAATACCACAGAAGTCATTCAAGAAAATGCCCTTTTACGCTACAATAAAGCCCAAATGGTAGTAACCTTGAAAGGAGTTGATGAAAACTTCTTGAAGCAGGAGCGTCTTAAATCCAGTTTGATTGATGGGGAACTAAAGTTAGGTGCATCAGGGGTTAATTATGCCATTGTGGGTTCGGGAGTTGCTTATTTATTAGGCATTGATTTAGATGCGTATTTTATTCCGATTGAAGCACTGTACCCCCATAATAACAACTCCAAGACGATTGATTTTTATGCTACCGATGCTTTCAATCAAGCAAACTTGTTACCTGGAGGTGTTTTTACCATCGAACAAGAATACGACAATAGCTTTGTGTTTGTTCCCTTAGCTTTTGCCCAAGAATTATTTGAATATGGCAATAAACGCTCTGCCTTAGAAATTCAGGTAAAAGATAAAAACGACTTATATGCGGTACAAAATCGTTTAAAAGCGTTACTTGGAGATAAATTTTTAGTACAAAATCAAGACGAACAACACGCTAGTTTGCTAAAAGCCATTAAAATTGAAAAGCTGTTTGTATTCTTAACCCTAAGTTTCATTATTGGAATTGCTAGTTTTAATATCTTCTTCTCTCTCTCGATGCTTGCCATCGAAAAGAAACAAGATGTAAAAACACTGTATGCAATGGGAGCAACTCCTGCTATGATTCGTCGTATTTTCTTATCAGAAGGAGCGTTAGTAGCATTTATTGGAGCAAGTATCGGACTTTTATTAGGCTTCGGTTTATGCCTTGCCCAACAAACGTATGGCTTTGTTTCGATGGGTATCGTTGGCTCACTAGTGGATGCCTATCCAATTAAAATGGTCGTTTCGGACTTCGTATATACTGCCATTGTGGTCATAATTATTACCTTATCGGCATCTTATTTTCCTGCAAAAAAAGCATCAAAGACGAGTGTTATCTAAACGTCTTTGATGCTTTTAATCGTTAACTAGCCAACATTATTTTTCCAGCATCTTTTCTTTCAAGACAACATTCAGTACAACAAAGCCAATAATTGCAGCCGTAACAGATGCGACTAGAATCACGATTTTAGCATTATTCTGCAGCTCAATACTTTCAAAAGCAAGTAGGGTAATAAAAATGGACATCGTAAAACCGATACCGCCCAAACAACCTGCTCCGCTAATTTTCTTCCAATTCAAATCCTTTGGTAAATGGCAAATATTCAGTTTAACGGCCAAATACGTAAACAAGACGATGCCGATGGGCTTACCAATCACAAGACCAAGGGCAATTCCTTGTCCATAATTCTGTGTTATAATATCTTGCAAACTAGCACTCACGGTAAT
>JBMLRK010000276.1:19714-32408 GCA_049241065.1 Spirosomataceae bacterium | reverse complement strand
GCCACCGCTAAATTGAACCATACAATGGTTTTAGTATAAAAAATGGCGATTACAAAAATGGCTCCCAAATCGTCTATGACCGCTAAGGCTGTCAAAAACACCTTGAGTGAGGTTGGTACTCTATTACCCAATAAAGACAACACACCCAACGCAAAGGCGATATCCGTTGCCATTGGAATACCCGCACCCGATTGTGTATTTGCTCCATAGTTAAGGAAGAGATAAATTCCCGCAGGAATAAGCATACCGCCTAAAGCTCCAAAAATTGGCAAAAGAGCTTCTTTAATGTTAGACAATTCGCCAATATAAATTTCTCGTTCTAACTCTAAGCCAACCAGTAGAAAGAAAATGGTCATTAACCCGTCATTAATCCAATATTCAATACTGCCAGTACCCAGTTCTGTATGCCAAAAGTGGGAATATGCTGAACCAAAATAGGTATTTGCGGCTATCATCGAGATGATGGTACAGGCAATTAATAAAAGACCGCCTGTTTTTTCGTTTTCAGAAAATTCTTTGAAAAGTTTAGTTATTCTCATTATATGTTAAAATTTGAAGCTGTTTAAACTAATATAGATTCCAACGAATGCCTAAAAAGCCTCTGATTTTTTGCATTGGAGCGTAGTTAGAATCGGTGTTAAAATAGTACCCTTTCGGAAAATCACTCCAAGCAGCGTCTTTACGTTGCCCTTGATTTAATTCATTTGCCTGATACACAATTTTCTGTTCTGGGAAAAAATTAAATAAATTCTTTACTCCTAAATACACTTGTAGCCCATTATTAAATCGTCTTGAAAGTTGAAGATTCGAAATATTAAAAACAGGAGACGTTGCGGCACGAATATCGTCTGCAATCAACGGTAATTCCATCGCTCCGTACACATTTCCTGTAAAATCTACCGTAATTTGGGATTTTGGATGAGTATAAGACACGGCATAGTTTGTCGTAAAAATAGGGGTTCTTTTCTGACGAATTTTAACGTCCTCTTCTATCCGATAAATATCCGTGTACGTCCCTCCTAGCGTAAATTTCAGCCCATTCGTAAAATTGGCATCAACATTAATACTTGCTCCTTTCAACTCGCCATAGCCTTTTAGGTTATCAAAAATAACCTTTGTAGGGTCAGTATCATAATCTGCTACCACTTTATTGGTGAAATAGGTATAAAAAACACTTGCATCAAGACTAAGAAATCCTTTTGCAGAGGTAAAGGTCTTCTGGTAGTTCAAATTGGTATTCCATGATTTTTCGGGACTCAGGTCTCCACGGATTTCTGTTTTTCTTGACCCCGAATACACCGTTTCATCCTCTGAAAACAAATTTACTACCCGATAACCCGTACCAAAACTAAGCCGAATAATATCGTTTTTTTCAGAGTTATATTTCCAATTGACCCGAGGCGATGTTATGCCTCCATGAATAGAATTATAGTCGTAGCGAAGTCCTACTAAAAGGGTATTTCGGTTAGTTATCTTCATTTCATCTTGGACAAAAAAGCCGGGTAAAAACGTTTTACTTGGTTTATTAATACTCGAATCTTGCTCGTCTTGCGTTAAGGTATTGTTGTCATCATAAAAGGTATAACGCAACGCCATTCCGAAAAGGGCATCGTGTTTTTTTCCTATTTTTTTGTCCCAAAGCAATTGAGCAAAAGCAATTTCTTGTTGTGCGAGGTAAGGTTTATTCCCATAAACTGAATTTTGGTCGTGATTATTATACGAAAACTGTAGGTTAACTTGTTGATTTATAATCGGTAGTTGATAACTCCCAATGACTTCCCAACGCTTGGTATAAATACTTTCTCCATAGAGTTGACTACTTCCCCGATTGGCTTTCTGCCAGTTTAATTCTCCCCCAAAACGGTCTTCATTCACATACCTTGCCGCCAAAGTAAATAAGCGATTATGCTTTCGTTGAAAAGACCATTTATTAAATACTGAAATCCGATTTTGTAGGGTTACATCCGTAAAACCATCGTGATTTTTATCTATCCGTTCCTGAAAATTGAAATAATTCGCACTCCACATACTCGTTGCCTTTCCGATATTTGCCTTTACTGCCCCATCTAGCGTATATTCTCCATACGAAGTGGCATTCATATCCAGAGAAATAAGAGGGGCTTTTATAGGATTTTTCGTAATGACATTAATTAAACCTCCTACTGCTTCCGAACCATAAAGCGTAGAGGCTGGCCCTTTTACGACTTCAATGCGTTCGACCATCGAATTTGGAATCCCCGAAAGTCCATAAACCGTTGAAAGAGCTGATACAATTGGCATTCCGTCAATGGTAATCATGGTATAAGCCCCTTCCATCCCATTCACATGAATATCTCCCGTATTACAGACACTACAATTTAATTGCGGACGAACCCCGTTAACCATTGTTAAGGCTTCAAATAAATTCGGAGTTGGGTTTTTCTTAAAAAAAGTAGGCGTAAAAATTTCGATAGGTGTAGAAGATAAGTTAACCATAGTTTCTTTCATACTACCCGTCACAACCACTTCATTCAACGCCGTTTGGTCGGGTTCAATTTCAAAACTGACGCTCGTTAGTTTATCCTTTTGTATATGGACAATCCGTTGTGTTGTCTTGAAGCCCACTCCAGAAATTTGAATCGTTTGCTTTCCTATCGGTACATTTTTAAGCGAAAAAACACCTTCTTCATCTGCTTGTGTACCCATTCCTTTATGACTTGGTAAAGTGATATTCACAAAGGATGCGGCTTTTCCATTGCTGATTACTTTCCCCTTAAAAGCTTGACTGAAACTAGCTAACGATTTGCCTATCAGTAATATCGCCAAAACAAGAACCTTCCCGTATATTTTTTTTCTATTTCCCATAATTATTCATAAAAATTACCTAAAAAAAAGTTTAGACTAGACTAAATTTAAGGCAAATATAGAATGAGAAATGGTATAAGCAAAAAATAATTAGCTATTTTGACTTTTTGTAGCGGAGTTATACGGTAAAATGTACCACGGAGTTCCACTAAGAATCACGGAGTTTCACAGAGATTATTTTCTTCATAGATTTTTTCTCTGTGTGTCTCTGCGGTTCTCTGTGGAACTCCGTGGTATAATTCAACGGATAATAAAAAAACGCTTTGTAACCTCTTTCGATTATACAAAGCGTTTCTGTTAATAGTTATTTCTAGCGACTACATCTCCCCTTCTAACTTCGAGACCACACAGGTTGCTACGGCATTACCCGCTACAGAGGTGGCAGAGCGTCCCATATCTAAGAACGGGTCAACACCCAAAATCAAGGCAATTCCTTCGGCAGGTAAGTTAAACATCGTTAATGTTCCTGCAATGATTACGAGCGAAGCACGAGGAACACCCGCAATTCCTTTGGAAGTAATCATCAACGTCAATAACATCGTAATTTGTTGTTCTAAACTCAAATGGACACCATAAGCCTGAGCAATAAAGCCCGTCGCAAAGGTCATGTACATCATAGAGCCGTCGAGGTTGAAGCTATAACCTAGGGGCAACACAAAACCAATAATTCGTTGTGAACAACCGAAGCGTTCAAGAGCAGCAATTGTTTGAGGGAAAGATGCCTCAGAACTGGCCGTACTAAATGACAATAATAGAGGTTCTTTGATATAACGTAATAATTTCCAGTAGTCGATTTTCATTACTAGACAAATCACCCAAAGGACTACGAAAATAAAGAATAACAATCCTCCGAAGAAACACAGCATTAAGTAGGCATAACTTACTAAAATCCCTAATCCTTTACTTGCCACAACAGCTGTCATTGCTCCAAATACGGCAAATGGAGCTAGTTCCATCACATAATTTACGACCTTAAAAACAGCCTCCGCAATAGAATCAATCGCTTTAATAACTAATTTACCTTTGTCGCCAATAGACCCAAGGGCAATACCGAAGAAGATTGCAAAAACTACAATTTGAAGAATTTCATTTTCTGCCAAAGCAGAGAATAAACTGTCTGGAAAAATATGCAAGATGAACTCCTCAATGGTTTTCATTTTCTTTCCTTCAATCCCTGTTGACGTTCCAGCCGCAGGAATTGGCCAGCTTTGAATAGTACCAGGTTTAGTAACATTTACTACTACCAAACCAACAATCAGCGATAAAATGGTAGCCAGATAAAAGTATAAAAGCGTTTTAATACCAATACGCCCCACTACTTTAAAATCGCCCAATTTAGCAATACCCACCACCAAAGTACAGAAGACTAAGGGGCCAACAATCATTTTAATAAGTTTGAGGAAGATTTTACTTAAAATCTGAAATTTGTTACCCAGTTCTACCGCTGCTTCTGGCGAAAGGGTACTATAAAGCACTTGCCCGAGAACAACCCCAAGAACAAAACCTATCAGAATTTTTGTTGTAATATTTATTTTCATACGATCGTATTGTGTTTTAAAATGCCTTTTACAGCTCGTTTAATGAAGTCATACAAATATCTTACCTAGATACTCTTATCCAAATTAACGAAAAAAACGTCGGCTTACAAAAAAAGCAGTACTTGTCGTTCATATTTTATGGTATTCTGAGACAATTATGGGTTAACACCTCCACTTAATAGGACAGACCAGCCCACGAATATCAAATTTAACGATAATTTGCAATGTTAATTCTGTTGACACCGTTTCGCTTTCAAGCTTAAATCATACTAGCTCATGTTACAAAATCGTCGTTCATTTATCAAATCGTCTGTCTTGGCAGGTATGGCTCTAGCTATTCCAGAAAAGTCGCAACTGTTACCGTCCAAACAACCAACTATTGGTCTGCAACTCTACTCGGTCAGAGAAGATATGAAGCAAAATCCAGTGGCCACCTTAGAACAATTAGCCAAAATGGGTTATCATTTTTTAGAACACGCCAATTATGTAGAACATAAATTTTATGGTTTTGAACCCAAAGAATTCCGTCGAGTTTTGGATGATTTAGGCTTGGTCATGCGTAGTGGACACGTACCTATGAATGGGGATGCTTGGGATAGTTCGCAGAAGGATTTTACAGATGCTTGGAAGAAAACCATTGAAAGTGCGGCTGTGTTGGGACAAACTTATTTTATAGACTCGTGGTTGGATATTAGTTTACGAAGAAATTTTGAAGATTGTAAACGCTTTATGGAAGTCTTCAATAAATGTGGGGAATTGTGTAAACAACAGGGTCTGAAATTTGGCTACCATAACCACGATTTTGAGTTTAGTTTACGCCTTACTTCCGTTCGTATCTATGACATCATTATGCAATATACAGACCCGAGTCTAGTAACTCAGCAACTTGATTTAGGCAATATGTACGAAGGTGGTGGCAGGGCAAAAGAGTTGCTTAAACAATATCCTAATCGCTTTGAATTGCTACACGTAAAAGACGTGATTAAAAAGGCAGATGGTGGCTACGAGAATACAACTTTAGGCAGTGGTATTGTAGGTGTGAAAGAATTGTTGCATCTTGCCGCCCAATCGGGAGGGACAACAGAATATTTTGTTGAACAAGAACAATATCAAGCAAAAACGCCACTCCAAGCTGTTCAAGAAGATTTAGCTTGGATTAAGAAAGTGAAACTTTAACGATAACACAATCTTCCCTAGGTAGTTTTTGACAGACCCATGACGAACAATAGCAATGTTGTTTGTTATGGGTTATTTTATGCAAATAACTTTCGATAGATGGGTTTTCTATACAAAAATTGTAGGTACAGAAAAGGGTATAGAAGATAATCCAATAGGACGAAAGGACTTTTGAAGGTAATATCGTCAATAATAGTAGCCGATTCTCCTCTGCGAACAATGCGATGACGATGTTCCCAAAACTTTAAGAAGAAGGGTAATTCTGTACCAAAATCAACAAAATAGATTTCACTGTCTGTACTTTTTTGACTGGTAATAACAGAAGTCCAGCGTTGTTTTGCAACAATAAAGTTTAACTCTAAACTCACGATATTGCCTTTCATACAACCATCAAAAACCTTCACTTCTACAGGAGGAAAAGGAGGAGCGAGTGCCTTAAAAAGAGATAAATCAAAACCTTCCCATACTTGTTGGATTGTTTGATTAACATCGGTAGCTATCGTTATTTTCATGGCTGGAGTATGTTTACAATTAGGATGTCAATAAACACCCTAATTGTAAAACACCTCAATCCTCAAATTGTTTATTATTGATGCCCTTCGTGCGAAGAAGCACCCGTTTTTTTCTGACAACAACCTGGCAATTTGCTATGTGATTCTTCATTTTTTTGAAGCTCATCTGCATCATAACCTGTATCGGTAATTGCCTTTTTGATTTTATCAACCGATACTTTTTTCGGATTGTACGACACCGTCATTACTTTGTCTGTCAAATCTAAATTGACATCTTTTACTCCTTTTACAAAAGCAACGTTTTTCTCTAAACGAGCTTTACACATCTCACAATTTGCCGATGTTTTGATTTTAACCGTTGCAGGCGTATCTGCCAAAACAGTTAACGTGCTGATTAACAACACGACTAAAAATGCTATCTTTTTCATTTTATTAAATTTATTAAACCTAAGTACCACGACATATTCAACCACATAGACACATAGAAAACATAGTTTTATAAAATTGATAATCAATTACTTACAGCTATTACATTCCCATATGATTCTTAAAATAAATGTGTCTGATTACCTAAAAATTAAAATCCAAAATTCAACATCTAATATCCCCTATTTATTCCCTTTAGTATCAGAAGCTACGTCGATTTTTGCTAAATCCATTTTGCAAGAAGGACATTTCCCTGCCTGCGTATAGGTTTTCTCCCCTTCGCACTTCATTGGACACATGTAGCTTTCGCCCGCAGTGGTCGATACTTTTGCTTCAGGGGTTGCTACCGCTTCTTTTTTCGCTTCTTCTTTTTTACCACAAGCAACTAATAAGCTTGTCAAACACATTACTACTAATACTTTTTTCATGATTACAGTTGTTAAGTGCTTTCGCACGAGTTTATGATTTAGTTCATTTTACTAATTTTCTTTCTAAAGCCAACATACACCATTTGTCCTGTAATAGGTCCCCAAACCATGGAGGCATCAAACATACTTCCAAAGGGGTTATTGGCATACATAATTGGGTTCGCTTGTTTAAAACCTGTTAAATTTTCGCCTCCAAGATACAATTCCCACTTCAAAAATCCACGAGTTATTTGGGCATTAATATTCGAGAAAGCAGAAGCAAATTGTTCAACAGAAGTTGCTTCATGTATATGTTCATGCGATGCATCAGGAATTCTTCGACGACCATTCCACTGCCAAGTAAAGTCAAATTTCCATTTATCAAACTTCGTTGCATAGCCCACATTAAACAACACTCGGTCTTTGTTGACATACATTTTGGGCAATAAAACCAAATCGCCGCTTACGGTCTGAATATCATTTTCTACATCAAAATAACGATAAGCCAGCTTGAGTTCCAAACGCTTCAAAGGAGAGTAATTCACCTCTGTTTGGAAACTATTTGAAAAGCTACGTCCTTTTAGGTTATATAAACGCAAATAAGCCGCTGATTCCATGTCCACAATCAATTGATTTTGAAAATCTGTTCGGTAAAAATCTAAGACGAGACTTCCTTTCCGACTGCCAAGCGTAAAATCATTGCTTAAACTCACGCCATAATTCCACGACTCTTCAGGTCTGATTGGCTCTAGCACTTGTAAAGCCCTACTATTGACCAACATTCCAAAGTTTTCAGCAATGGCGTTAGGCATTCTCCAACCTTTTCCAGCACTCACTCGCAAGTGATTATTGGCTGTCAAATCATATTTTGCATGAACTCGGGGCGTAAATCGTGTACCGTAAAGATTGTGAAAATCTACTCGCCCTCCTACGACTAAGGTCAGCTTTTGAGGTATCGTTAGTGTGTATTCTCCAAAAGCCCCAGGAACGATTTCCGTTCTCTTAAACGTTGAATCAAGGTATTTTTCATTATAATCATCTACCACAAAACTCGCTCCCAATTTGTAGGTGTTATTGGTCGTTTGAATGATATTTTGGTAAATCAAATTAGAATAAAGACTCTTTTGTTGACCTTGATATTTTCTTGAAGTCAATCCAAAATACGCATCGGCATCGTGAAATGTTCCGTTCACAATCAGGCCCAATCCTTTGTAAGGTTTGTGTGGAAATAGTTTGGCGGTTTTCGTAAAAAACTCTACTCGCTTGGTCGTATTTCCAAATTGATACAGTTGCGAAGCACTAATTAAACTAGCATCTTGTCCACCCAACCGATTTTCATAGAGTGCTTTCACTCCTACTTGAGCCATCATTGTTTCACTTTGGTATTTCCAACGGTTCAAGACATTCACCAAGCCAAAAGTAGGCATATCCTTAAACCCATCGTGATTTTGGTCAATTACGGTTTGCTGTCCAGAAGCGTGTGTCAATAAAGCGACTGACCATTTTTTGGTCAATTCTTTTGCCGTATTTACGTTCAACTCGCCACGACCAAAAGAGTTCAAATAGGCATTTACATACAACTTATCTGAATTTTCAGGCTTTTGCAATTCAATATTCAACGCACCTGTCATGGATTCATAACCATTGACCACAGACCCTGCTCCTTTGCCTACATCAATCGAAGCAAGCCAAGTTCCTGGGATATAGTTCAAACCAAACGTTGTTCCTAATCCTCTAATATTCGGAATGTTCTCTTGATTAATCTGGACATAATTCCCTGACAAACCTAATAACTGAATTTGCTTTGCTCCTGTAACGCCATCGGTATAACTTACCGAAACGGAAGCATTGGTTTCAAAGCTTTCAGACAAATTACAGCAAGCTGCTTTTGTCAAGGTTTTCATTGAAATGTATTCTGAATGAATGGGATTCAACTCATCTAGTTGATTTTGTGAAGCAGTTACGGTAACGCTACTGAGTTCTTTTCCTTCATTTCGTAAATAAATCGTCAAAAAGTCATCTGAATGCACCATCAGCGTATCAGACTGATAGCCAATAAAACTTACGATTAATTCATGCTGATTAGTCGTTTTCGATAAGGTAAATTTTCCTGATGTATCGGTTGATGTTCCTTGTTGGGTATTTTTCCAACGAAGAGTCGCTCCAATTAAGGGACTGTTAGTCCCGCTTGTGTTTTTTTCAAGGACAATGCCTTGTATGGTTGTCTGAGCATTCATCGTATGTGTTGTTAACAACAGCATGATGAATCCTAGAAAATAGGAAAGTCGATTATTCATATTTCTTGGTAAAATAGCAATTCAGGTAAAGAAAAAAGCTATTTCATTAATAATTGTGTTAGGTTTCGTATCTATTAATCGCTTTTTACGATAAAGAAACTAATCCCATTTAAAATAAGTCGTTCATTATCAGGCGATAATAACAACCATCCATTAACAAAATTACCAAGAAGAATCAAATACGGAAACATTGCACTGCCAACAAGATGGTTCGTCCTGTTCGGAGTGAGGTTTCTAAGAAGGAAAAAGAAGAGAAAAAATAACGATTACTTGCAACAAAGCTTTTGGGAACAAAATAACTTACAAAAGAAAAAGGTAACGCAACCGCAAGTTTCTGAGCGGGAATTACACTTTTTTGAAGTGATGTTTGCGGCGTTACTTTGGCATAAATCACCTGATTTTTGCAACAGCTCGCACGCTTGATACTTGTTTTAGACGATTTTTGTATCGAAGACACCCGTTCTTTACAACAAGAAGAAGCACCAACAAAGGAATACGTTTTTTCGCCACGAATTTTACAGAAATGCTCGGTCATAGCGAATCCAGTACTCATCAAAAGTACTTGAATCACTAACCAACATGCTGTAAATCGTTTTAAGAACATCACCTTTATTTTACGAGAAAATTAATCACAACTACTACCACTACTTGAGCACACTTCACACATATAAAACAAAGTTTGTTCAAAAAAGATTTCAAATAAAGATGTGCCTTTTGTGCTAATTGAGAAGTCCATGCTGAATTAGGTACCTTCACCTTGCCTTTTTCAACCGCCTCCTCTGCTAATACTGCCAATTGATTTCCTTCTGACAAACGAACCAAGGAGTCGGATGGTGTTGCCGTAGATTTTCGTTCTACTTTCATCAGTCCAATTGGTTCTAAAAAGCCGAAACTTGAAAGACCTAATTGAGCAATGACCAAAGTTAAAATAATTGTTAGTTTCGTGAAGTGCTTACTTTTCATCTTTAAGTAACGTTTTATGTTTTTTCAATAAAGAGCCAGAGGTTTACTAGACAAATTGATGAGATAAAGTTAATAAACTAACAACTAAGTTGTTAAAGAAACAATGAAATATTTGAATTTATTAAAAAATAGGTCAAAAAAAATGTGTTTACACGAAAAAACAGGTATTTCTACGCTATCATTTGTGTATTTTTTGTAGTTGCTTTGTACCGTTAAATAAATAATGAGCATTTGTGAAAGAGCAAGCGACTTTCTAGTTAATCAACTAATTCATAGCATTGATTCCAAAATGCCACGATGAATTCAGCAGCGACTAAACTTTAGTGTAAAATATGAAATGGTGGTTCTCAACTAAAAAAGAAGATGAAGAGTATGTCTTTCCCTTCGATCCGAATAATATCTCTTATTTGATTTTTTCGAAATCATTAAAGAAGGCGTTTATTCAACCGCTTAATAATGCGTCAGACCCGAACAAACCGATTATTTTTGTTCCTAAACGCCATCAAGAAAAGTTTTTTGCATGGCTACTCAAGAACAATGTTCGCCATGAAATTGGCTCATAAAATTCAAGGTTGTTCTACAATATTATAATCCTGTGCAATTAATAGTTCGTTTCAAACAAGTACCCCCTATCTGTCTTACCTTTAGCTATTTAATATGACTTTGGCAGTTTGGTGCGATATTTCGCACCAAACAATTCCATTGTTACTTCAAAATCTCCTTTAATTCTCCATAAGGAATTTCCAGTTCTGTCACTCCTGCTGCATAGGCTTTAATTTCATACACATTATAGAGAAATTTAATACCCGTTGGAGTAAGCGTAAAATTATCGTTCAGAAGAAATTTCTCATTTTCAAAAAAGTATCCATTTACATCATCCAGCTTATCCGCAGGCTTCAGTCCTTCTTGCTTTCTAAAATGCTTTTCGGCAATAAGAAGTAATTTTTGGTCAAAGTCTTTTACAAATAAATCCTCTAAACGAATACGTTTAAAAGTTGTACGGTCATACACATAATGGTATTCCATACTCACGGGGTGCATACCGCCCATAAACCAGTACGTATTGGTATGCAACATCAAGTATTTATCTGTTTGACGTTGAACCGTTGTTTGGCTTTCCATGTTCCAAGGCATTGCCAAGAAACCATCTTCATTTACTTTATTGGCATCAGTAGCATAACTTGCTCCCTCCTTTATTTGCTTATCGTACTCCTCGACAAAAGGTTTCGCCAATTCCTCAAAGTTCTTTGGTCTTGCTTTTGTAGAATCCTCCTCGTTATGGAAAATATTGATTAATTCCTCTTTAATAGTTTCGTCAAAGGCTGCATTCCCAAAAACAGGATAAGAAAACTGAACTGTCGCACAAAGAGAATCCTTGCTTATACAGTTTTGGCTATGTTTTTCATAGCTTTTAAGGGTATAACTTAGCGTATCCGAAGTGCTAGAGGTAGCATCTTTTGAGGCTGAATTACAGGCTAATAGTCCTGCAATAATTGGAATGAATAAAGTGATTTTTTTCATGAATATCAATTAGTTTCGTTGTGTCGAGATATAGTCGAACCTAATTTTAGGTAAATACAAAGGACATCGTTGAACATTAAACTTTAAACTGACAACTACTTATTAGGCTTCGTAAAACTCCAAAGGTAAACCGTCTGGGTCTTCAATAAAGAAAAACTCCTTACCCGTAAACTCATCTATTCGGATAGCTTCGCAAATAACCCCTTTTTCTAAGAGAATCTCACGAGTGGCTTCCACATCAGACACCTCAAAAGCCAAATGACGCAAGCCACGAGCTTCTGGACGAGAGGGGCGTTGAGGGGTTTCAGGGAAAGAAAAGAGTTCTATTTGGTAATGACCATTTACCGATAAGTCTAGCTTATAGGATTGGCGTTCTTCTCGATAGATTTCTTGCACAATTTGAAAACCTAACACCTTCGTATAAAAGTGTTTAGATACATCGTAATTACCAACAATAATGGCAACGTGATGGATTCGTTGGATGGGTAACATAAGCGTCTAAAAGATTATTTGGGAGGTCGAATGAGTACTGGTTTTTGTTTTTTTGTAAAAGTACAGAAATTAAGATAGAACTATGCAAAATGGTTTTTGTAACTTGCAGAAGTTTTTAACGAAATTCACAGCCTTATTTCATCATGAGCAAGCAAATTATTTTTACAGATAAAGCTCCCGCAGCTATTGGCCCTTATTCACAAGCTGTTTTATCGAATGGCACACTATACGTTTCTGGACAAATCGCCTTGATGGCAGCTCAGTTCGGAGCAAGTATTGAAGAGGAAACTCGTCAGGTAATGGAAAACTTAAAAGCCATTCTTGAAGCCGCAGAAATGAACTTCGAGAACGTGGTAAAGTGTTCTATTTTCGTAAAAGATATGAATAACTTCGCCACTATCAACGAAGTATATGGTCGCTATTTTGAAGCTAATCCTCCTGCTCGTGAAACCGTAGAAGTAGCTCGTTTACCAAAGGATGTAAACGTAGAAATCTCTTGTATTGCGGTGAAGTAAGGA
>JBMLRK010000276.1:15897-19614 GCA_049241065.1 Spirosomataceae bacterium | reverse complement strand
AACTGAATTACGACAAATGCTTACCTTTTCTGGCAATGCTTCCATCCAGTTTGACGCAAGAATAAGGACAGCTTTTCAATAAATAACCAATTTTTTAAAATGAGTCAACCAACAAGAGTTCGTTTTGCACCGAGTCCAACGGGTGCTTTGCACATCGGAGGTGTTAGAACAGCCTTATACAATTATTTATTAGCCAAGAAATTAGGAGGAACCATGCTCCTAAGAATTGAAGATACCGATCAAACTCGCTTTGTAGAAGGAGCAGAAAACTACATCATCGAGGCACTTAACTGGTTAGGAATTACCATCGACGAAGGTATTGGTGTAGGTGGTCCTCATGCTCCGTACCGCCAGTCGGAACGTAAAGATATTTACAAAAAATACGCTCAACAACTAATCGACGAAGACAAAGCCTATTATGCGTTTGATACTTCGGAAGACTTAGATGCTATGCGTCAAGCATTTGAAGCTCAAGGTTCTGCATTTCAATACAGTGCGGCTACTCGTACTCGTTTAAAGAACTCGTTGACGCTCTCAGCAGAAGAAACAAAAGCAAAAATCGAAGCGGGCGAACCTTATGTCATTCGTTTGAAAGTACCTGCGAAAGAAGAAATCCGCTTGAAGGATTTAATTCGTGACTGGGTACACGTTCACTCTTCGACGATTGACGACAAGGTATTAATGAAGTCGGACGGAATGCCTACTTACCACTTAGCCAACGTAGTAGATGACCATTTGATGGAAATCACCCACGTAATTCGTGGCGAAGAATGGTTGCCTTCTGCTCCCCTGCACGTGTTGTTATACCGAGCGTTAGGTTGGGAAAGCACAATGCCACAATTTGCCCACCTTCCTTTATTGCTGAAACCAGAAGGAAACGGTAAATTATCAAAACGTGATGCTGATTTAGGTGGTTTCCCTGTGTTCCCATTAGAATGGAATAACCCAGATGGTTCTACCGCAAAAGGTTTCCGTGAAGAAGGTTATTTGAAAGAAGCAGTTACAAACTTCTTAGCATTTTTGGGTTGGAATCCTGGAACAGAGCAAGAGATGTTCTCGATGCAGGAGTTAGTTGATGCCTTTACGCTAGAAAGAATCAATAAAGCGGGTGCTAAATTTGACATTAACAAGGCGAAATGGTTCAACCAGCAGTACTTAAAGTTACGTTCGGATGAAGAACTAGCGAAGGAATATTTAAGCGATATTGATGTTGAAAAAGCAGTTAAAATCGTACATTTATTCAAAGAACGTGTAACCTTCCCTCAAGAAATTGCGAGTGAAGCTAAAGCATTATTACAAGCTCCAAGCAGTTACGACGAAGCCGTTGTTGCCTCAAAATGGAACGACGATGCCAAGCGTGGAATTGCTGCATTTAAGGAAGCGTTAGTAGGCTTAGATAATTTTGTAGCAGACGAAATTAAACATACCTTGAGTGCCGAATTAGAAAAATTGGGTATCAAAATGGGAAAAGTAATGCAGATGTTACGGGTAACCATTACGGGTTTAGGTGCTGGCCCTGACTTGATGCTTTCAATGGAAATTATGGGTAAAGAAGATGTAGTAGCTCGTTTAGAAAAAGCATTAACTACGCTCTAGTGGAAATGATAGATTTTGAACGATGAATTTTGAATTAAGTACCCCGACATATTCGACCACATAGATACATAGAAAGCATAGTTGTGTTAATATTTGAAAATCAACTACTTATGTCAACTATGCTTATATGATTTTAAAAAAATATGTCTGATTGCTTAAATACTCCATATTTTTAGCAAAAACTGTCATTTGATACTAAACTGGATTAGATTTGTAAAACAAGTAGGTCGTATTTTACTGATAGGTAGGTCTTTGTGCCTATGTGCCTTGCAAACTCGATGCCTTTTAGGATAACTAAAAAGACGACTTCATAATAAATCATTTGTAACCATGGCAAAAAAGAAAGTTACTCCCAAAAAAGAGTTACCTAAAGTTCATACAGAGTTAGGTGGATTCGACATTTCGATTAATTCCTTTGGTGAAATCAACCGTAGCATTGACATTGATAAAATCAATGAGTTTTTGAATAAACACATGGATGATAAAAAACTAAGAGGAAGAGACGAAGAAGAAGTATAACTAGGTAATAATTATAAATTTTGAATGATGAATTTTGGATTAAAATGCCAGACCGTTTTCAACTGACATTTCGTAAAGACTTATTCACGAACGCATTAAAACATAATGCGGTTAAATGTGTCGGAGTACTTAAATCCAAAATTTAAAATTCATAATTCAACATCATTACCCGTGTGGTTACAAAAATTAAAAACAACATGAAAATAGATAACGACGCATTACAAAAAATAGCCCATTTGGCACGTTTAGAAATGCCCGCATCCGAAGAACAAGGATTGTTGGATTCGCTAAACTCAGTACTCAACTGGATGGAAGAATTAAACGAACTAGACACCGATGGGGTACAACCTTTAACTCACATGAGTTTAGAGGTAAACGCTCTTCGTGAAGACAAGGTGATTCCAAACATTAGCCGTGAACAAGGCTTAAAAAATGCTCCCAAACAAGACGGCGAATATTTCCGTGTTCCGAAAGTAATGGAGTAGTTTTTTTTGAAGAAAATGAAAAGAGGTCTGGTTCTTCGAATAGAACCAGACCTCTTTTCATTTTTTGGAGAACCTATTCTCCAATATAATACAATAAAGCTTCTTTCATTTCAGCTCTCGAAACAGCAATATCAAAAGCACAAGAACCTGCTCCTGTCAATAAAGAGAAGCGAATTTCTTTACCTTTATTTTTCTTATCCTGAGCCGTCAAATCAATAATTGCTTCTATATCAGTCGCTTTTAACGTTGCTTTTCCATACACAGAGAAAATAAACTCCTCAATATCAGCTAAAGTTTTTTCGTCAATCATGCCACGTTTCAAAGAAATAAATGCTTCACAAATCATTCCTGCGGCAATTGCTTCTCCGTGCAATAAATGCAATTTTGGTTTACCCAAATTAAAGGTTTCAATGGCATGACCAAGGGTATGACCAAAATTCAAAATCTTACGTAAGCCTTTTTCTGTGGGGTCTTCCGCTACGATTTTCTTTTTGATTTCGACCGAATGGCTAATTAAATCTTTAAAATCTTGCTCTTCAAAATCTTTACGTTTGATTTCATTCCACTTTTCGCCGTCCATAATCAAGCAATGCTTAACGATTTCGGCAAAACCAGAACGCAATTCATTCGTGGGTAAAGTCGCTAAAAAAGCATCGTCAATCAAGACCGTATTCGGAATTTTAAAAACTCCAATATGATTTTTAAATCCATGAAAATCTATTCCTAACTTACCTCCTACACTAGCATCCACTTGAGAGAGTAAGGTTGTTGGAATTTGGATAAAATCAATACCTCTTTTGTAGGTAGCAGCACAAAAACCACCCATATCGCCAATGACACCACCGCCAATATTGATAACTAACGAATGACGGTCTAATTCTTGGTCTGTTAAACCTTGCCAAATTTTCTCACAAGTTCCCAAATGTTTCTCTTGTTCACCTGATTTAATTTGAGTTAGCTGGTGTTTGGGCAATAACTTTTTTACCAAAGGGTAACAATGACGTTTTGTATTTTCGTCAACAATTACATGAATTTTGGCATATTGATTTTCTGACAGAAATGCAGGTAAACTTTCTGCTATAGAAGCAATTACAACTGAAGACATAAGAATATGTTG
>JBMLRK010000276.1:0-15797 GCA_049241065.1 Spirosomataceae bacterium | reverse complement strand
TACTCTACCGTAACCGATTTTGCTAAGTTACGAGGTTGGTCAACATTACAACCACGCATTACAGCAATGTGATATGACAGTAATTGCAATGGAATCACCGATAATAACGGTACTAACGCATCGTGAATAGCAGGTACTGCAATCGTATAATCTGCCATGGTTGGAATCAATTTATCACCTTCTGTGACAATAGCAATTACTTTTCCTTTTCTAGCTTTTACTTCTTGAATATTAGAAACCACTTTTTCGTAAGAACTATCCTTGGTAGCAATAAATACTACTGGCATTTCTTCGTCAATCAAAGCGATTGGCCCGTGTTTCATCTCCGCAGCAGGATAACCTTCGGCATGAATGTATGAAATTTCTTTCAATTTCAATGCACCTTCCAATGCTACTGGGAAGTTATAACCACGACCTAAATAAATGAAGTTACGAGCATCTTTAAATGCCGCTGCAATTTCCTTAATTTGGTCATCATTTTTCAACAATGTCTCAATTTTAGAAGGAATACGTTCTAATTCAAATAACAATCTTCTAAACGTATCTTCGTGCAATGTTCCTTTTTTACGAGCAACAGCTATCGCCATTTGAGCCAATACAATCACCTGAGCCGTAAATGCTTTGGTAGAAGCTACTCCAATTTCTGGTCCAGCATGTGTGTATGCACCAGCATGCGTAGCACGAGCAATCGACGAACCAACTACATTACACACCCCAATAATAATAGCCCCTTTTGATTTAGCTAATTCAATAGCTGCTAAAGTATCAGCCGTTTCCCCAGACTGAGAGATTGCAATTACAATATCACCTTCTTTGATAATTGGGTTTCTATAACGGAATTCAGAAGCATATTCAACTTCTACGTTAATACGAGCCAATTCTTCAAAAATATACTCAGCAACCAAACCAGCGTGCCATGATGTTCCACAAGCAACAATGACAATACGTTTCGTTTTCGCTAATTTATCCATGTAATCACGCAATCCTCCAAGCATTAAATGCCCATTATCTGCATTAACACGACCACGTAAACAATCTGCTACCGAACGAGGTTGTTCAAAGATTTCCTTTAACATGAAATGCTCATAACCCCCTTTTTCAATCGCCTCTAATTCCATTTCTACCGTTTGTAAGTAAGGAGATTGAAGAATATTGTCAATATTCTTAACCGTTAATTCTCCTTCATTTACCACTGCAATTTCGAAATCATTCAAATAAATCATTTCGTTGGTATATTCAATAATTGGCGTAGCATCTGATGCAAAGAAAAATTCTTGCTCCCCTACTCCAATCACTAACGGCGACCCTTTTCTTGCAGCAATTAACTGCGTTGGTTTAGCCACATCCATCACCACGATAGCGTATGCACCCACCACTTCTTTCATCGCCAAACGCACAGCCTCTTCCAACAAGCAACCTGTATTTTCTTGAATATCTTCAATGAAGTGAATAAACACTTCTGAGTCAGTATCCGACTTAAATACGTGTCCTTTTTTCTCTAAATTAGTTTTGATAGAACTATAATTTTCAATGATTCCGTTGTGAATCAAAGCAAGTTTTCCACTTGCAGAGTAATGTGGGTGAGCGTTACGGTCGTTTGGTTCTCCATGTGTAGCCCAACGAGTGTGTCCAATCCCGATATGGCTATGTAGGTCTTCAGTTGTTAGACTTTCTTCTAAGTCTTTTACTTTCCCTTTTTTCTTATAAACACTTAATTTTTCGTCGTTTAACAATGCAATACCTGCACTATCATAACCACGATATTCTAAGCGTTTCAACCCTTTAATGATTAAAGGGAAAGCTTCACGATGCCCAACGTATGCGACAATTCCACACATAATTTTCTGATTAAAGATTATTTTATTAAGCAATATAGGCAGCGAATACGAAATATTTTACTGCTTTTCAAAGTTAATATGAATTTAGGACTTTTTTAAGTTATTCAGCAATGTCCTTAAAAATAAAAACGGAGAATCTTTTAAGAGATTCTCCGTTTTTATTTTTCAAATTTCCTATTTTACCTATTTCGCTACGTACGTATAATATACTCTAAGCTTAATATTTTTCGCATTAAATGAAGCTCTACTGATTTCATTTGCAAGCAAATACGTTGATGAAGCCAAACCTGTTGCCCCAGTAGTACTTGACGTTGAGGTAGCAGATGCAGCAATAATCCATCCGTTATTTGGTCTTCTTCCTGACAATAAGTTCTGTAATGAACTTGTAACGTTAAATACGTATTCACCAGAAAGTTTCGAATAGGCTGCAAAAGAGCTTTCTCCTACTGGTTGCACAAGACCTGTACTTGTTCTGAATAGGGTATTCTGAGGCGTTGACTCAAATAGTCCCAATGGATTCACTAAGATTTGTCCAGCTGGTAATGCATTAGGCTGAAAAACTAGCTCAGCTTTATTAAAGGCAACATTGTTTTTTTCTTTCAATTTGGACAAAGTCGGGAAATCTAACTTAATCCCTAGTCCTGTTCCTTGCTGTAAATAAACAATTCCGTTTGTTTTACTTGAGCTAACCTTTTTCGTAGTTTTCGATAAAGTAGCCAATGCTCCAGAACGTGTTGTTGTCACATTACTGTATCGAACGTTTTGTTCTCCAGAAGAACTTGTTCCGTTAGATACATAAAAGGGAAACGATGATACTTTATTCGTTACCGTTGTATCACGAGTCGTGCTAAGTGGATATCTGTATGATGAGTGATAATACAAACGCATTGCTGAATAATACCCAGAGAAGCCTACCACAGCCCCTTTACCACCACTTTCAGAAACTAATACCAACCCTTTTAGAATATCCTTAAACTTATCATAAACAACGGTTGTACTCTTATTCGTATTTAAGCGTAGTGCATAGATTTCAGCAGCTAACTCTTTACTCAAAGGTATTCGTAAAGTATCGAATTTGGTATTACTCCCAACAGCATAACTACCGTATTGGTTCTTAATTGGTCGCAAACTCTTCAAAGTTACTGTTCCTAAAGGTGTACTTTCATAGTCTGGCAATGCCGCATCATTCAAATACGTATTACTCACACTAATTCCTGTTACAGAATTCTTTACTCGATATACTTTAAACGTATGGGCTTGATTGGTATCTCCAGCGACATACGAAATTGGCAATATTAAAACGAGTGAATCCATAGCCATCGAAAATGACGACTTATAAATGTTATATCCAGTCGTATCAAGTTTAGACAACGTGTCACTATTACTTACCTGAAAAAAACACTTCGCATCTACTCTTCCCAAATCAGGATCTGTAAAACTTCCTACAAAAAGGTTAGCTCTTGCTGATAATGCCACAGAATCCACAAAAAGCGTAGAAGCATCCACCGTAAGCGTATCGGTATAAAGCACACCTACATCTTGTGTAAAAATCTCAGTGCCAATATCTTTCGGATCATCACATGAAACAAGTGTAGTCATCAACAAGATGGCAACAACACTACTAAGCGTTTGCCAAATTGATGTATAGGTCATAGTGACTGTCGATGTCGCTTTCGGCAACAAATGAGATTTTTTTGTCGGGTAATTCATTAAAAATAGCGTTAAATTTCTCCGTAACTTCTTCTTTTGAGGTAATAACGGCGTCTGAGTATTCTGCTCCAATTTTAATAAAACCAGCATAATCAGCCGTTGATAGACTGCCCAACATATCGTCTTCGATATCTAATAATTTCACTTTTTCGTACAATCCATCGAACTCGAATTGATGCGTAAAAGCACTATCAAAAACCGAAAACACCACCTTTGCATCTTTAAACATCGGATCGTTTTTGTAGGTAGTTTTTAGATACAACGGCACAAGAGCTGTCATCCAATCGTTACAGTGAACAATATCTGGCGACCAGCCCAATTTCTTAACTGTTTCTAAAGCACCTTTGCAAAAGAAAATTGCTCTTTCGTCGTTATCGGGGTAAAAATTATCTTCCTTGTCAGTGAAAACGGTTTTCCGCTGAAAATAGTCTTCGTTGTCGATAAAATATACCTGCAATTTAGCCGACGGCAAACTTGCCACTTTAATAGTAACAGGCTTATCATCATCACCCACAGGTACAGTAAAACCAGACAAACGAACTACTTCGTGAAGGCGGTTCTTTCTTTCGTTTATCAACCCAAATCTTGGAACTAAAATTCTGATTTCCATACCTTTCTCCTGCATTGCTGCTGGGAGGTTTCTGACAAAATCAGCAACTTGGGTCGTAGAAAGGAAAGGGTCAACTTCGCTGGCAACGTAAAGGATACGCAATTTAGACATTGTTGTCGTAGTTAGGAGCTTTGTAGTTGTTAAAAAGTGTTAATCGAGCTGTTCTTAACGCTAAAGCAGGAGAACATGGCAAATAAAAAACAATAAAATAGACTTTCATAAAGGCTTATACTAGCTTTATTTTGTCCCTCAATGAGGTACTTTCTCAAACAAGAAGTACTTATTCTATTCAGACACTTAATTTCTAGTTTATTACAAAAAAAATAAATTCAATGTTCTCTATTTTCTGATTAACTCAAATCCAAAACAAGCAGAAATTCTTAAAAAATAATGCAAAATTACAGAAAAAATACCGAAAATGCACCATCTTTTTACGAAGTTTGAAATCTTAACAGTAGCTTTGACGCTGAAACACTAGCTTTTAGATTGTTGTTTTTGTTTTTTTATCCAGATTCATGCTCATACAATGCAACTATTTCATACCATATCTTCCCTAAAGTCTTTCTTGGCATCTCAACGCTTACTTGGTAAATCAATAGGCTTTGTACCAACGATGGGAGCTCTTCATGAAGGGCATTTATCATTAATTAACAAGGCAAAATCAGAGACAGACCTTACCGTGTGTAGTATTTTTGTAAACCCTACACAGTTCAACAACTCACATGATTTGGCGGTATATCCACGCACACTCGAAGCCGACTGTTCTCTCCTTGAGCGAGTAGCCTGTGACGTAGTGTTTGCTCCATCTGCGGATGAAATGTACCCTCAAATGCCAACCATGACCTTCGACTTTGGTGATTTGGAGCGAGTTATGGAAGGAGCATTCCGTCCTGGCCACTTTAACGGAGTGGGTATTGTGGTATCTAAACTATTCCACATCGTCCAACCAGATAAGGCATTCTTTGGACAAAAGGATTTACAACAATGTGCTATCGTCAATCAATTAATCCATAATTTGAGTTTTGATTTGGAATTTGTTGTTTGCCCTACGCAACGAGAAACAGACGGACTAGCGATGTCTTCTCGAAACAGAAATTTATCACCTGAGCAACGAAGCATTGCTCCTGTTTTGTATAAAGCTTTACAAAAAGGACGTGATTTACTCCTAAGTGGACAATCATCGGTTCAAGTAAAGCAAGTAATTGAAGAAAGTTTAGGAAACATTCAGGCAATTGAATTAGAATACTTTGAAATTGCTGACAAAAATACACTTGCACCAATTCAAGAGTACGTTCCAGAAAAAACAGCCTTGTGTATTGCTGCCTATTTGGGAAAAACGAGATTAATTGATAATATCCTTCTGTAATTAGCCAATAGACGAAATATAAAAATCAAAGATGTTATTTCGTCAAAATATTATTTATCTACTACCTAAAATAGAATGACTCATTGTGAAACGGAAGTATCGCTGTTTTTGTTTTAGAACTGATAAAACAAGTATCTTTGTGCAAATTTCGTTCAAACGATATATCACTATTTTAAGAAGTCGGCTGGCGTTGCTTCTGAAGATGTTCATTTTTAGAAACATAAATTCGCTAGTCACTGTAACAATTTAATCATAAAGTCATGTTTATTCATGTCATGAAATCCAAACTCCACCGAGTACGTGTCACACAGGCGGAGTTACATTATGTAGGAAGTATTACCATCGACGAAGATTTGATGGATGCTGCCAATCTAGTTGAAAACGAAAAAGTACAGATTGTTAACAACAATAATGGCGAACGAATCGAAACGTATGTTATCAAAGGAGAAAGAGGCTCTGGAACGATTTGTTTGAACGGTGCTGCGGCTCGTAAGGCTCAAGTAGGCGACATCGTTATTATCATCGCTTATGCTATGATGACTACGGAAGAAGCAAAGAGTCATAAACCTGCACTCGTTTTTCCAGATACCAACAACAAATTAGTAAAATAATAATGACGGATTTTGATAACCAACTATCTGATGTTTTCAATCCAAAATTGAACATTCAAAATTCAACATTATTACGTATCTCGTATTAGTCAACATTAAATGGTAAAAAAAGCGATTTTCCGAAATCGCTTTTTTTATGAATCCTATGAAAAAAACACTGCAATACCTCCTCTTCTTTGTGATTGGGGCAGGCTTAATCTGGTACTCAATTGCTTCGGGAATTATAAACCCAACAAAACTATGGGAGGATGTATCTCATGCTAATCTATGGTGGGTAGCGGCAATGGTCATCTTCATGATTATTGCTCATGGCAGTAGAGCTGCCCGCTGGAAAATGTTGCTTGAACCATTGGGCTACCATCCTTCTTTTATGAATGTAAACAATGCTGTTTGGTTGGGCTATTTTGCCAATAACTTAGTACCTCGTTTGGGCGAAGTTACCCGATGTAGTCAACTCTACAAAAGCGATGGTATTCCGATTGATAAATCGTTGGGTACAGTGGTAACAGACAGAATTTTCGATGTGGTGACGCTTTTCTTGTTATTGATTTTACATTTCATCCTTGACTTCGACAAACTTTGGGCATTTATCGAACAACAAATGGCTCAAAATACGGGTAATGACGGGCATAAATCAACCTTAATTTACCTACTTTTAGGAGCAGTCTTGTTAGGAGGAATTATTTTTGCTGTTTTCCGTAAGAAAATACTAGCAATCGGTATCGTTCAGACTATCTTAGAAAAAGTGAAAGGTTTATTAGATGGTTTACTTAGTATTCGTCATCTTAAAAACCCTGGGCTTTTTATCTTTTATAGCATCTTGATTTGGGCTATGTATTGGTTAATGGGTTATGTATTGTTTTATGCTATTCCTAAATTTGCGGGACTCCCTCCTATTGCAGGATTAACGTTTTTGGTAGCAGGAGCATTGGCTATGATTTTGCCTTCTCCTGGTGGTGCAGGAACAATTACAGCCATTGTGTCACCTATTTTTGTAACCATGTACGGCCTTTCTAAAGATGATGCAGGAACGCTTTCTACGTTTGTTCAAAGTTCACAAATGTTGGCAACTTTAATAATTGGTGCAATCGTCTTTTTAATCTCAATTTTTATCACGAAACCGCATGACAAGTAATAAAATCGTCTCGCTAAACGACGCTATTGAACTAGTAAAAAACTGGAAATCAGCTAACGATAAAGTAGTGTTTACCAATGGCTGTTTCGATATTGTACACTTAGGACATATTGATTATTTAGAAAAAGCTCGTAATTTAGGTACGAAACTCGTACTTGGGTTAAATACAGATGCTTCGGTAAATCGTTTAAAAGGTCCTACTCGTCCTGTGGTAAATGAATATGCTCGTGCTAGAATGATGGCAGCTTTTGAATTTGTAGATGCTGTCATTTTGTTCGATGAACCGACACCTTTACAGTTAATTGAGGCCGTAAAACCTGACATTTTAGTCAAAGGAGATGATTATACGGTCGAAACGATTGTTGGCTCAGATTTTGTAATTGCTAATGGCGGAGAGGTGAAAACCATCTCTTTAGTACAAGGTTATTCTACTACCAAATTGATTGAAAAAATTAAACAACTATAACAATGACAGGAGTATATTTAATTTCGATGCTCTTCGGAGCAATAGGTATGTTTGTAAGCTGGCGTTTAAAAAGCAAATTTAAAGAATATTCAGAAATAGGTCTTGCAAATGGACTTTCTGGACAAGAAATTGCGGAAAGAATGTTGCACGACAACGGCATTTATGACGTACGTATTTTATCTGTAGATGGTCAATTAAGCGATCATTATAACCCTTCAGACAAAACGGTCAATCTTAGTGCTGATGTCTATTATGGACGTAGTGCTGCCGCTGCTGCTGTAGCTGCTCATGAGTGTGGTCATGCTGTACAACACGCAAAAGCTTACTCATTTCTACAATTACGTAGTACGCTAGTACCTGCTTTGAATATTGCGAATAATTTTACACCAATGCTGTTAATGATTGGCGTAATGGTCTTATATTCAACAGGAAGTAAATTATTATTAATGATTGGAGTAGCTCTTTTTGCGATGGCAACACTATTCAGCTTTGTGACATTACCCGTCGAATTTGATGCGAGTAGCAGAGCCTTAAAATGGATGGAAGAACGTAATATCACTACGCCAAAAGAACACGAGATGGCAAAAGATGCCTTAAAATGGGCTGCCTCTACCTACGTTGTAGCCGCTTTAGGAATGTTAGCACAATTACTTTACTACGTAAATTTATTGAATCGTAAAAACGATTAATAATATTCACGATTGATAATAAAAAATCCCATAAATGTCTCTAAACGAGTCTTATGGGATTTTTTTATTACGAAACAGGTTAAAACCTGTTTACCCTTCTAAAATTTCCGAATTAAAATCACACCCGCAATTAGTAATAATGCTCCGACAATTCTACCAACCGAAATTTCTCGAATGGGCGTATGTAATATTCCATAATGATCAAACAACAAGGATATTGCCATTTGACCCGCTACGATGAGTCCAAATGTAAGGGCGAAGCCCAAGCGAGGAATCAGTACGATGACCGTTGAAATATAGAATGCTCCCAAAAGCCCTGCAAACCAAACATACCAAGGAGCATTTTTCGCCTGCAATAGCGATGAAAGTGGCAAACGGGCAATGAGTGCGTATAGGGACAAGCCTATTAATCCTGATAAAAAAGAGAGCAATGCTGCCAAAACGGGATGCCCTACAAACTTCGTCATTTGTGAATTTAATGCTGCCTGTGTCGGAAAAACAGCTCCACAAAGAAAGGCTAAAAAAATCAAGAAATACTGCATAAATCGCTGTTGTTAAAAGTAGTTATCGGACAATCAATTTACCTGTTCCTACTTGTTGGCCGTTCTTGGTTGTACGATAAATGTATATCCCTTTTGTGTTTGGAGCAGAGATAAATTCATCCCCTGTTTCTAGGGGTAATTCTTCGACTAATCTTCCCTGTGTATCATACAAACGCCAAACACAGTCTATAGGACTTTTAGCCTTCACATTAAGCGTTGTTCCAACCTCTACTGGATTAGGAAAAACCGCAACGGGTATATTCTCGAAATGAAATACCGTTTCGGATGAGGTATAAGCAACACCATTGTTATTGAAAACGACCTTTGCACGATACGTATTTTGTCCTAAAACAGGAGCAGGATCACTGTAAAAATAGCTAAAAAAAGCAGCCTGTGGCACAAACGAATACAAATCGTTAAACGCTGTTCCATCCCACTTTTGGAACGAAATCTTTTTTAATAATGCTAATTCGGATAAAGATAAGTTCAGATAGGATTGTCCCTCTACCATATCTGCTGTAAAACCCTTTAAAAAACAGTTAACCACTTGTCCTGTAAGATTATAAGCTTTACTTCTTAGTCCTATTGTTCCATCAGAGGCAATGGGGGTAACTGCAAAATACTGCGAACTAACTTTCCTTTTATCTATCGTAACAGCTCCTTCATTGGTTTGGGCAATAGGTACAAAGGCATTGCCATTCAATGCCGAGACAATATAACGCTGGGTATTATCTATGTTGTCCCAAGAAAGCATCAATGAATCCTGACAATTATATCCTAACGCTGGTAGAAAGTCTTTTGCAATCAAAAAAGTATCACTGACAAAAACCTTTCCGTCGATTGTCATACGTACTCTCGTGCGAGTAGTTGGTAAATTAGGAACAGTCCAACGGATTTCTTTCTTCATTAAATCAACTGATGCTCCTTTCTTCCAAGTTTTACCATTATCTACGGTGTATTCAATAAGTCCTTGAGAAGCAATTTTAGTAGATTTCCAGCGTAATAATTCATTTTTTTGAGCGAGTACATAATCTTTACTCGTTGGATATTCCCACTGAAATTCGTCATACAATTCCCACT
Source organism: Spirosomataceae bacterium (assembly GCA_049241065.1). GTDB lineage: Bacteria > Bacteroidota > Bacteroidia > Cytophagales > Spirosomataceae > JALRIJ01. The sequence continues at coordinate 5,750 of JBMLRK010000276.1, read as the reverse complement.
GATATGCCACCGAAAAGGATTGTGAGCCTTCTGGAATTGAATAGGCCGCAATATTTACAGCATATTGCCCTGCCTTGGGGTCATCTAAGCTAACTTGTTCAATGTTGTTTAGATGATCTTGTTTCCTTACAGGCAGTTTATTCAATGAATCTATTCGGGGAAAATTACTCAACACCCATGGCAAAACCTGCTGATTACTTGGCGTTAACAGACTCATATCTAAATCATTGACCAGTGCTTTTGTCGCCAATACTTTCGCAGGCACATCGTTCCAGCAAAGTGTAATTTTCAATTTCTTGACATTGGATGGAATCGCTAAGTTAAACGTTTGAGTTACTCCTTTTGTAAGTTCTCCTGTAAAGAAACGCCCAGCATTCAAGGTATTCAATGCTTCATACGCATTGACACTCCCATAGCCACTCTGATGGTCAATTCCAACATTTCCCACATCGTCAGCACTATTGATTAGTAAGGCTTTTACTAAGGAAGATGCAGGGATTTTTCCATTTCTTTGAAGTGCATACTGTTGCTGAACAAGCGTCACTATTCCAGAAACGAGTGCAGATGCTCCCGAGCTACCATCCTGTCCAAAAGCAACTAATTCTGGCTTGATACGTCCGTCATACGCAGGACCTCTGGAACTTCGTTGTTCAAGTACCCCTAGCGAATCCAATCCCCCAACGACTAAAATATTTTTGGCGAGTTTAAAATCCCCTGTTAAATTAGCCGTGGCTGCCAAGCCCTTATAGCTTCCTTCGGTACAAGCCAATTGACCAGAGTTCCCTGCTGAAAAAATAAACAGTACATCGTTTAAACGTTTAGATGCGTCATCATAAGCGAGGGTTTTAGCAGTATATTGTTGAACAGGATCTACACCAAAAGAATGATTCTGAACAAAGATACCCTCCTGACGATAGTAACTATCTGGTTCTGGAACTTGTACGTAAAAAGAAGTAGATGAAAACTTCACCTGTGGTGCCACACCAATTAGTAAGGGAGACGTATTACCAGAGCCACCAATAATCGTTGCCATATCATTAGCATGTGCAGAGGTAGTTGCACTCTGATAGGGCGTATAACGGCTACGATTCTGTACATCAATATCCGTAGAATCGAAACGATTTTCCTTAATAGAGACTACATATCCTGCTCCCGTTAAATGAGGAAAATAACGACGAACAAGATTTACTTTGTTCAAACTCAAATCAGATTCAGCAACCAGGCTTTCTTCCCTAGGTTGCTGTGCTTGTAACTTACCAATTGAAAGTCCCAAAAAAAGAAAAAGTAAGGTATATTTTAACATCATCATTATAAATCAAATTCAATAAGTTGGGCTAATGTACTATTAAAACCACAAAACACCATAACTCATCAAGGCAAAAATTGATAAAGACGAAACACCTATTATGGACGTAATGTCACTAAGAACTCTATATAAATAAGCTCTCTATATTAAATTAAATAAAAAAAAGTCATTTTTCTTAGAAATAAGAAGAATGACTTTTTTTAGTTACCAACGTATATAAAATTAGGCTATATAGAAACCCAACACACTAACTAACAGTATCTTAAAAATAACGATTAAACTCTACTTTATATAAAAAAACCTTTCACTATTTATAGATTCAGCCTATACGTCAGAATATTAAATAATTAGTTGGAGTTTTGCATATATAAAAAATATTGCTAAATTTATATCAGTTAAACACGGTATTCCGCAATTATCGTCTAAGAAAGTTAAATTTAAAACATTTCAATTAAGTAATAATTCTCGCTATTTTTCACTTCCCTCGAAAAATACTGATTGAGTTATTAGTAAAAATTGAATCATAAAACTCATGTAAAATACGACCTCTTCCCGTCGTCGGCTTTTTACTGAATAAATTTATAAAGTTTTATTTTTCCCTTACTTTAAAAGACGATTTACCATGACTAAAGCCCTTACTTTATTCAGTAACTTTTTACTTATCATCGCAGTTCTTTCATTGTCTGCTTGTTCAAAAATTGAATCAGATGTTTTGACTGATGCCACTAGCACGACGAACAACGTCAGTGCAAGTACAATCGAAGCTATCAAAAATCTTGGTTTCAATCCTACAGGAGCCACTCGTGTTAAAGATGGTATCTTAGTAGAGAAAGATGTTATTTTAACGGATGCTGATCTAAAAAGTAACACACTTTCTTATGAAAAATCTGCACCAACCGAAGAGCAATACCGCACAACTCGTTTAGTAAAGAATCTTCCACGTGTTATTACAATCAAAGTAGCAACGACACTTCCAGCCATTTTTATTTCAGGTACAGACGAAATGATTAAGCGTTATAATGCACTTGGTTTAAAGATGACATTTCAACGTATCACAACAGGAACTCCAAGCATCAACATTACACAAGATGAAACACTTCCTGCTGGTGTTCTTGGAGTAGCAGGTTATCCAACTTTAGCGGGTAATCCTTACTCATCTGTACGTATTAAAACGGGTACATTTAGTGCAACGCCAAAGTTAGGCTTTGTAGCAACAGTACTTGCTCACGAAGTAGGACACGCTATTGGATTCAGACACACTGACTATATGGCCCGTGTTTGTGGTGGTGGCAATGAAGGTGCAGGTACAATGGGAGCAGTTTTAATCCCTGGCACTCCTGCTACAATCGACTACAAATCATGGATGTTATCTTGTGCAGGCAGTGACGTTCCATTCTCAGCAAGTGATATTATTGCATTGAATGCTCTATATAAATAAACGATTCTAATAGTTACGCTATGGTGTAAAATATACTAGCTATAATAAAAAAGCTCGGCTTATAAACCGAGCTTTTTCTATTTTTCCTGAGGATAAACTAAGCCAATCTGACTTCGAATCTCACACATCAATTCCATAAGTTCAATACTAAATTGAAGTGGCAAACGATTATTTTCGATACGTCCTTCTTCCAAACAACGTTGAACATCAATTGCTTCATAGCTATACCCATTCCCTTTTCTTTCCGTTTGAATAACGCTAGGTTCTTCTCCTTCTACTGTCAAGGTAAAACCAAAGGTTTCATGGAATCGTCCGTGAATATGGATTTTTCCTTTTGTCCCATAAATGGTACAAGTAGTATCCGTCTTAGCTGCCAACGTAGAGAATAACGAAGCCGTTGCACCACTTTCAAACGCTAAGGACACAGCACAATTCATATCAACACCCGTTTCGGTAAATGTTGCTACCGCTTTTACCTCCGAAGGTTTCCCTAGTAATAACTTACTGATAAACAGCGGATAAATACCAATATCATACAACGAACCACCCGTCAGTTCTGGGTTAAATAAACGACTTGCTGGATCTGGATCTGCTTTAAATCCAAAGTCTGCAACGATGTGCTTAATTTCTCCAATTTGTCCATTGTTGATAATCGCCTCAATCTGATTAATGGCAGGATGAAACCTTGTCCAGATTGCTTCCATCAAAAAGAGTTGTTTTTCTTGCGACTTCGCCACCATCTCTTTTACCATTGTGGTATTGATAGCAAAAGCTTTTTCACACAGCACAGGAATGCCCGCTTCTAAACACATTAACGTATTTTCGTGGTGTTGAGCGTGGGGCGTTGCAATATAAACCACATCAATTGTTCCACTCGAAAGCATCCCTTGGTAAGTTCCAAAGGCATGAGGGGCTTCAAAACGTTGTGCAAAATCCGTTGCTTTATCAAGACTACGAGAAGCAACTGCACTAAGCACTGCATTGGGAACATGAGCAATTAAATCTTCTGCAAATTGTACCGCTATTTTACCACAACCGATGATTCCCCAACGAAGTGGTTTTGTTGATGTTTGTGTATTCAAGGTTTAATTAAGTTAAAATGGTTAATCTACGTTTTTACAAAAAATAAAGCCCTGTGAAATAAATCAACAAGGCTTTATTTTTCAAGACTATATTGTTTTTAATACGTCTATTAATTGTTCTACTTGCTCTAAGTTAACGGCTGCAAAATTCGCAATACGTAATTGCGAGTCCTTGAAACTACCATAACCAGAACCAATAACCATATTTGCCTCCGCTTGCACTTGTTTGATAATGTCAGCAGGAGATTTTTCATTTACGTTCACCACCACAACCGTTTGTGAACGATGCTCTGGATTTTTAACGAAAATATCTAAATAATCACTTTTTTCAACAAAGTCATAAAGTACTTTCGCTTTCTTTTCTGTTTCCTTACGAATTGTCGAAACGCCAATTTTATTCATGTCTTCGGCAACTTTACCTAATACATAAATCGCCATCACGTTCGGCGTTTCTGGAGTTTCGTACTTTTCGTAGTTTTTCCAAAGCGATGGCAACGAGTGATACGTTCCGATAGAAGCACCACTTTCAAGAATTTTAGAAGCTTTATCCAACATCGCTTGGTTGGCAATCCAACAACCTAAGCCCGCAGGCATTCCGAATGACTTTTGTACCGAAAACAAAGCCGAGTCAATCGTGTTGAAATCTAAGTCAGGATATGGAGCCGAAGAAACCATATCGACACATACCAATTTATCTTTATTGGCACGCTTTAATTTATGAATTTCTGCGGGACGCATTTGTACTCCTGAAGACGTTTCATTGGCTGTTGTACAAATCAATTCAGCATATTCTGGAACAGTAATTTCAGCGTAGTCAAATCCTTCGCCAAAAGGTTTTTCAAACTTATGAGCGTGGTGTTGTAACTCGTTCGAGAAATCGTAAAATTTCTTTGAAAACGAGCCATTTACCAAGTGAAATGTTTCATGCTCTACCGTACTTTGGATAATTCTCTCCCAGATTTCCGTTGCAGAACCCGTAAAGAAAATCCCAGAAGACTCAGGAATATCCATCAAGATACGAAGCTGTTCTACCGTATGTTTGTAAATATCACGGAATTTCTGAGAACGGTGAGAAATAGAACCTAACTGTTGGTCGAAAGCATCACGGTAATGTTGTTCTACCGTAGGGTACAATTCGGCAGGGCCGGGAGTAAAGTATGTTTTACGCATATATGGTTAATTCATTAATCTTGTTCAATAAATTTTTAACATCAATAAACTGTTCTTTCAACCGATGAATATCCAGTTGCTCAAGAAGGATATGAGAGTTTTTCAGCTTCCCATACTTTAGTTGTTTTAGCTTCCCTCCTTTTCGTACTGAAAATAATCTTTCAATAGCTTATCCAACACTTGATGTGGTTCTGGAATCTTCGTAAGATCAACATCCTTAATTCGGGCATCCTCCGCAAGAAGTACAGGATTAACTTTAAAAGAACTAAACGATTTTTCTATGGCATCAGGCTGAGACAAAATCCATGTTTCCATGGTCTGAATCATGAAGAATACAAAATCTTGATACGCCTCTAATTTATATTCTTTAATCCGTTGCTGACGCTGGCTATCATGAGCATCTAAATCTAATAAGGCTAAGGTTGTTGGAGAAAAAGCTTCTTTAATAATAGCAGTATAAGAACCTTTTGTATCAATTCTTAGCTGAATCATCTCTTTCTTTTCCACACCAGCATTTAATAGTTTATGAAAACTTTCTCGTAGGCGTACACTGTTATCGAAGGTATCTGCACTGGCATTACTATTGGCTGAAACGCCACCTTCCACTAAAAGGCTAATTTCTACCATCTTTTACCACCTATTTGTCCTCTTAACCACATTTGACCTGCCAAAAACTCACCTTCCCAATTAGGATAATCCTCCTCTGACACCGTTTTGACAATCGTTTCATTCTTATCGTTTTTCTCAAAAATCA
>JBMLRK010000275.1:0-2163 GCA_049241065.1 Spirosomataceae bacterium | reverse complement strand
TAAATCTGTGAGTTTGGAAAACCCCAACACTTCCATTTAGCAGGTGACTTAAGTCGCCTGCTAAATGGAATAACAAAACACCCTTTGTTTTCCACTTTATTGTATCAGAAAAAAAATCTGCAAACAGTAACACTTTCCCATTAACAGGCGACTTCAGTCGCCCGATAATGGAAATACCTACGACCTAATACCTCCTACCTAATATCAATATCTCTCCCACTTTTCAGAGCAAACGCAATTTCCATCGTACCTTTGTGTATGGATTATTTCAAAAACTTACTCGATTTATTGAAAACGGAACAAGAAGAAGACCGTAATCAATACCTGTTACAAACCAAAAGTGCCTCTGTGGTAGAACGTAGGGCCAATGGGCTTACGTGGTATCCCGTGGCAATTCGTAACACCGAAATGTCTCGGGGCGATTATCTTTCGGTAGAAGTAGAACGCACGACCCATCAAGACCTTTCGCACCAATTACGTTTTGGAATGCCTGCCGTCCTTTTCAGTAATCATAATCCGCAGGAAGACCGCCTAGAGGGAACAATCAGCCATCAGTCGGGTAATAAACTCCGCATTACCTTACGCACGGACGAACTTCCAGATTGGTCACGAGATGGGAAATTAGGGATTGATATTCTCTTTGACGACAATAGTTATAACGAAATGCAAGATGCCTTGAAACAGGCACAGCAATTGGTCGATAACGACGAAAAAGGACGCATTATCAAGATTTTAACAGGACAAAAAAAGCCTTCTTTTCGCACGGATGGAGCAACGTACCCTGCCTCAAGTCTGAATATTTTCCAACAAAAAGCCCTTGATTCCATTCTGGCAGCCAATGAGTTAGCCATCGTACACGGCCCTCCTGGGACAGGAAAAACGACGACCTTAGTACAGGCAATCAAGACCTTAGTACAGACTAGTAACCAGAAAATATTAGTGGTTGCCCCAAGTAATACCGCCGTTGATTTATTGAGCGAAAAACTAGCGGAGCAAGGCTTAAACGTCGTGCGTGTCGGAAATCCTGCACGGGTTTCGGAACGTTTACAAGCCCTGACCCTAGATTATAAAATGAGTGACCATGCTTATACCAAAGAGATTAAAAAGCTCAAAAAGCAGGCTCAGGAGTTTAAAAACATGGCTCATAAATACAAAAGAAGCTTCGGAAAATCGGAACGAGACCAACGCAAATTACTGTTTGAGGAAGCTCACAAGATTATGAAAGAAGTCGATAATTCGGAACAGTATATTGTGGACGATGTCTTGCAAAAAGCACAGGTCGTAACGGCTACCCTAGTCGGAGCAAACCACTATACCGTTCGTAAAGCGGTGTTTCATACGGTTATTATCGACGAAGCAGGACAAGCCCTTGAACCTGCCTGTTGGATTCCTATTTTGAGAGCTGAAAAGGTTATTTTAGCAGGTGATCACTGCCAGTTATCGCCTACCATTAAATCGAACGAAGCCGCTCGAAAAGGCTTAGAAAATACCTTACTCGAAAAATGCGTCGCCCTGCATCCCGAAGCCGTTGTACTGTTGCAAGAACAATACCGTATGCACGAGCAAATTATGCAGTATTCATCGCAAGTATTTTATGATAACAAATTATTGGCTCATGCCTCGGTGGCTCAACATCGCTTGTTTGATACCGATAGTCCACTGTTATTTATTGACACCGCAGGCTGTGGTTTCGATGAAAAACTGGAAGGGACAAGTACAACCAACCCCGAAGAAGCAGGGCTGTTATTCCGCCATTTGACGGAGTATGTCAATACCTTGGCAAGCCATTACTCGGTTGAAAAATTCCCTTCGGTTGCTGTGATTTCGCCTTACAAACAGCAGGTTAACTTACTTAAAGAGCAACTCGTACATTCGCCCGACTTAAAGGCATATCATCAGAGTATTTCGGTAAATACGATTGATAGTTTTCAAGGACAAGAACGAGATGTCGTTTACATTAGTTTGACCCGAAGTAACCCCAAAGGAGAAATCGGTTTCCTGTCCGACATCCGACGGATGAACGTAGCCATGACCAGAGCCAGAAAAAAACTCATCGTCATTGGCGACAGTGCCACCCTAGCCCAAAGCCCATTTTACGCCGATTTCATCGCTTTATGCGAAGCCAACAACGCCTATCAAAGTGCTTGGGAGTTTATGGGGTAG
>JBMLRK010000274.1:27794-29933 GCA_049241065.1 Spirosomataceae bacterium | reverse complement strand
TTTTTTCCTGATAACGAGTGATAACAAATGACATCAAGTCTGAAAACGACCTGAAATCATTTTTGTTATCAGATGCAATCATTTGATAACCAGAATAGTACTTAGTCATTATGCTATTTTTGAAAAACGAAGTGTCTGTTATCACTTGTTTACAGCGAAAAGTCATTGATTATAAACCAACTAGCCTACGGATAGAATCTTGTAGGGCTGTTCTGAAGGCATCGTCTTGAGAATAGTGTATCTTTTTAGACACACTATTACCCTTATACATAAGCATATTACCTGATATGATACAGTCAAAATAAAATATTTTATTGCTTACCTACTTCTACAATACCAGTTAAACTGAAGAATATTAAGCTAGATTGAAAAGCAGGATGGGATAGAACAAATATTACTAAATGTGTAGGTATTGATTAATTGAAAAATATACGTCAAAGTAATGCGTTAACACTCAGACCAACTTCTTTAGCTTGAGGAATAAACTCTTGTTTTAACAGCTCAAATTCCTTCGCATTCCAATACAAAACTTTTTCAAGTACATAGCCCTGAAAGATACCTCCTACTTCAAAATTCTGTAGAAACTCATCTAAGCTATTCGGATTTACGGTATCTACTTTATAATTCTTTAACGCTAGTTCTGCCAATATGGAGGGAGCAGGCTGTTCATTTTCTACTCGTAACGTCTCCATGATTCGATAGGATATTGTTTCATCTTGACGAATTAAGGTATTTACTAAATCAAGTCTTCGTTGAAAATAGTGTGCTTTTAATGCACCTTTCAACGCTTCTTGTGCTAGTTCCTGTTGCTTAGCTACCTGACTTTCTTGCACTACCTGAATAGCTTTCGTCTCGTCGTCTATTTTTGCTTTCTTTTCTTCAAGAAGACTCGGGTTTCTCACTACGGTGTTCAGATACCCTCCTATGTTCTTAATTGGCTCGCCAGATTTTATTTTTTGAAGTACATAGGTTATTCCGAGTTGAACTTGTTCCATAGGCAATTCTTCTAACCATTTATTTAGCGTTGCTTTCGTAATTTTAAATTCTTTCACTTGCAGATATAAATCCTCGATGGGGTTACTCTCTACCGAGGATATTTGAGGAATATATACTTCGTCCAATCCTGTGACATTTTCTACATCCTCAACAAGTTGGTATTCAGGCGTACTCGTAGAAATGACGATATTCCCGTTACTTGACTTAATAACTTGACGAGTTATCTTTTTAGTCATTCCTGTAAGGTGAACGGGTACGTCTTTTTCTCCTAAATGAAATATTACTTTATCGACGGCTCTCCCTACTTTTTCTTCTTCAAATTTTGAGATAACTAAATCCGTATATTTTTCTAAATCTTTAATTCCTTTCTGAATAATTTTTTGTTTAAAATTTCCATAAAGTGGGTATTCGCTATCTGTGATGGCAAGAATCTCCCTTAATCGAACAAGCGAATATTTTACCTTTCGATTACCTAAATTGTATTGATGTCTAAGAATTAAATACAGCTTTACCGAGTTTGGACTCTGAATGCTGGCTATGTTTCTAACATCAATCGTTAAATATTCTTTTTGTAATTGAAGAAGATAAGGTTTTAGCTTAGGATTAAACTTTAGACGGATTCGATTTTGTTCGCTTTCTTTGACAGGTTCACTCGTTTCGTCTATTAAGTGAATTGTGGTGCGGTACATCTCTCCGTCTTCTTTTTTCTCATAAATGATAAACTTCTTATTAAAAAGACGTTCGGCTGCCTCTCGAATGGCTTCATAATAGCGACCATCATCGCTTAACGAATACAGTTTAATGATGTCTTGCGTTCTGATTTCATACTCAATAAAGTCTTCATCATCAGGTAAGACCATTGTAAGCATCGTCATAAAAACCCGAAATTCATTAATATCCATTTTAGAGGTAGCCTCTACAAGTCCAGTTTTACCGCCTTGCATCCTAATAATATATCGATCTAGATATTCTTGTTTCTTTCTTACGGTGCTTTTCTTTGACATACTATTTTGATTATGAAGCTATTAATACTCAAATTTAAAGAAGCTTTTCAACTATAACAACAAAAAAAATCAGTTATATTTAATTCCGTGAAATTGGTTATAGTTCTCCGTGAAATTGGTTATAGTTCTCCGTGAAATT
>JBMLRK010000274.1:0-27694 GCA_049241065.1 Spirosomataceae bacterium | reverse complement strand
TCCGTGAAATTGGTTATAGTTCTCCGTGAAATTGGTTATAGTTCTCCGTGAAATTGGTTATAGTTGTCGTGAAATTGGTTATAGTTACCTCTGTAATAGTCAGTAAATCAACAAGTTACGAGCCTCTTAAATAATAAAAAGAACAAAAAACAATAAAAAAAACAAAACAAACAAGGAAACATTTGTTGATTGGTTCTTTTTATTTTCCTTTTTTTGAAAAAAATATTTTTTATACCGAGTATAATAGAACGATTACACTTTAAATTATAAATGTTAGGTAAAATAAAAATATAGCCGTTCCGTGAAATTGGTTATAGTTCTCCGTGAAATTGGTTATAGTTGCTAATTGGAGTTCTTGGTAAGGCAAATTTATATTTGCGGAGTTTCGAGGGCAAACGGACAAAATGTCCGTTTGCCCTCGAAATTAAAATTTTGTTTTTTGTGTAAAAAAATATACATTTGCACAAACAATGTATAAATATTTTACATGATAACACAAGACAAAATTGAACGCTTTTTTCAAACAAGGGTAGGTTTGAATGTTTCGCAGATAGAAAAAGAGTGTGGGATGCCCGCTAGAACGCTTCATAGGGCCTTTCAAGAGAAGAAAACCATCCCAGTGAAGTATTTGCCTACACTGGAGAGCGTTCTTCGCCAGTACGGCTATTCTAACGCCCTTTTTGAAAAGGCAACGATTATCTCTGTAGTTAATCATAAGGGAGGAGTGGGCAAAACGACGACGACGATTAACGTGGGTAAGGCATTAAGCTTAATGGGTAACAGAGTCTTGTTGATTGATATGGACTCTCAAGGAAATTTATCGCAGTGCTATGGCGTGCATCAGCCGACTGAGCAAATTATAAATGCTTTGCTAGACGATGAACCTTTACCTATTATCGAAATTGCCGATAAACTATACCTTTCGCCTTCGGATATTACAATGGCCGACAGAGAGTCTGAGTTTTCAAGTGCTGTAGGAGCTGAGAGGAGATTAGCGTTAAAGATTCAAGAAATTGAAAAAGATTATGATTACATCTTGATAGATTGCCCTCCAAGTTTAGGTATTTGTACGATTAGCTCGTTGGTTGCTTCTAATGAATGTTTAATTCCTATTCAACCAGAGGCAAGTGCTTTCCATGGAGTTGACAATTTGTTTAAAAGAATAAAGCAAGTACAAACCTACAGCAATCCTAATTTGAGAATCAAAGGGATTGTGTTTACGATGGTGCTAAACCAAAACGTACACAAGGCTTTAGTAGAGCAGATTCGAGAGAAATACAGTAATTTCAATGTATGTCAAACGATGATTGACAATTCAAAATACTTGAGGGAGTCGCAGGTAATGCAACAAGATATTTTTACTTACAATCCAAAGTCGTTACCAAGTGAACAATATAATAGTTTGGCTAAGGAGTTAATTAATTCGTAATTTGAAATGAAAAAAGATATATTTAAAAAAGCAATCCAAAAAAATACAGAAGCGATACCTCTTTCTCTTTTAGAAACAGAATCTAAAATCAAAAAAGAGTTCATTATCATTGATGAATTGCGAGATTTCATTAGCCCACTTAGCAAAGAAGAATCGGAGGGACTTGAACAAGATATTTTAAAAGATGGCATTTCAGATCCTTTGATTATTTGGGAGACAACTCCTGAAGCGGTAGGTCTAACTAAGCCTGATACAAAAACGGTTTATGTATTGGTAGATGGGCATAATCGTTATCGAATTAGCCAAAAGTATAATTTAGATTTTCGGATTATTTTGAGAAACTACACCGATATGCAAGAGGTTAAGGATTCAATGTTGAACAAACAGTTGAATCGACGTAACCTGACCCCCGAGCAAATATCGTACTATCGAGGATTGAAATATAATAACGTCGTGAAGAGTCAAGAAGGGCAGCCGAAGACGGTTAACGTTGCTTTTAATTTAGCAGAAGAATTTAAAGTAAACGAAAAGACCATTCGCCGAGATGCGGAGTTTGCCAAAGGGTTGAATAAATTGAATCCAGAATTTCGTCAGGATGTGTTAATGGGCAAAACAAAAGTTAATAAGTCGGATATTGTCTCATTAGCAAAGGTAACTAGTGAAGAGCCACTCAATTTGACCACACCTCAAGAAATCACACAGGCTGTCAAGAAAGAAACCACCACAAGGTCAACGCTTAGTGTAGAAAAAGTAGAAGAGCGAAATGCGTCGCCAACGATGTCAGAGTTAGAATCTTCTATCAAAGAGTTAGCTGCCAATAAATTAGATAAAGAGGTTTGTATGTTATTAGTAGAAAAATTAACGACGCTTATTAACTATTTATAAAGGTAAACAATTTGGTCATTGAGCTGGCATTATGACGGCTTAATGATTTACCTTCCATCAATGTATGACATGAATATTCCCTTAACGATAGAGACTTTATTAGCAGGTAAAGTTGTAGAATCAGAGCGATTGGAATTTAAACGAAGTTGGAACCCACCTGCTATTCTTCGGACTGTTGCTGCCTTTGCCAATGATTTTGAAAACTTAGGCAGTGGTTACATCGTTGTGGGAATTGAAGAAGAAAATGGAATGCCCAAGCGACCTGTGTATGGATTTGACCCAAGCGAATTTGATAAAGTCCAAAAAGAAATGCTTGGATATTGCAATCTCATTCGACCTACCTACTACCCTCATTTATCGCTAGAACAACTTGATGGAAAATATGTACTCCTGATTTGGGTAAATGCAGGAAGTAATCGTCCTTATGAAGTACCCAGAGATGTTACAGCGAGTAATAAAGACTATCAGTACTACATTCGTCGCTTTTCCAGCACAGTTTTAGCTAATACCGACGAAAAACGAGAATTAATTAGCCTTACGGCAAATATCCCTTATGATGATCAAGTGAATCATCGAGCAAGTTTAGCTGATATTTCATCGTTACTACTTCAGCAACATTTAAGAGCCATAGGCAGTAAACTACACGAACAACTGGGACAACTAACGCATCTAGCCTTATGTCGTTCTATGAACTTGGTAGAAGGCTCAGATGAATATGCTTTGCCTAAAAATGTAGCTTTGATGTTGTTTAACCCAAATCCTACTCAATTCTTTCCCGCAACAACCATTAATTTAGTTGAATTTCCAGAGGGAGTGGCAGGAGACAGTTTTGTAGAAAAGAACTTTGAGGGCCCTATTCAACAGCAATTGATGGATGCCTTGCAGTATATCAAGGTACAAGTTATCAAGACTAAAACAATCAAAATAAAAGGAGATGCACAGTCAAAAACCTATCTTAATTACCCTTTTGAGGCAATCGAAGAAGCTCTTGCCAATGCAGTATATCATAAGAATTATGAAATAAGAGAACCTATTGAAGTTCGTGTGCTGCCAGAAGCGATTGAGATTATCAGCTATGGAGGCCCCGATCCCTCTATTCGTAAGGACGATTTAATGAATGGTACTATTCGAGCTAGAAGATATAGAAATAGACGAATAGGAGAGTATCTGAAAGAGTTGAACCTAACAGAAGGAAAAGGAACAGGAATTCCTACCATTAAGAGAGCTTTAGAAAAAAATGGCTCAAACCCAGCTATTTATGATACAGACGGAGAGGCTCGCCGCTTCTTTGTTATCATTATTCCTATTCATTCTTTGTTCCTTGTCAAAGATAGTAACCAAGATAGTAACCAAGATAGTAACCAAGATATAGCAACCGAACAGTTAGTAAGAGAGCTGGCGACTGTGAGTGTAAAGATATATACAACACCCATGTTAAATCGTATGCTCTCAAGTCTAACGTATTGTTTATCCGCAAAAACAAAAAACGAGTTATTAACGCACATCGGATTGACGAATCAGACCAAAAATGTGCGTGACTATCTGGAGCCACTCATTGAATGTGAGTTATTAGCTAGAACAATACCAGACAGCCCAACCAGTCGTCATCAGCGTTACATGACAACAGAAAAAGGTAAAAAGTTCTTACTGCTTTAATAGCAATTAAATCCCGATTTTTGTATAAATCGACGTAAAAAGCATAATCTATTAGATATTTTAGTCATCTCAGTCTGTGCTTTTGTTTGTGGAGCAGACGATTTTGAAGATAGAGCTTTGTATGGTACTCAAAAAGGATATTTTCTTCGAACAACGCCTAAATCAGGGCATAAAAAATCAGGTCTTTGTTTATTAAATGCCTAGGTTTCTGACCATAAGCTAATCTTAGGACAAAAAAATCCATGATGACTTAGTTCATTGGCAACACCTTAACAGCTTCATTATTATGCTTTCATAAGTATTTTACTATTTTTTAGAAAAAAAATAAAAAAAGAGGGTATCCTATGCTGCTTATTGCATCTTTCTGATGTAGCGTATCATTAAAAGGAGTTGTTTAGGCATTTTGGTAAGATGTACAAATTAAAGAGAAGCGTAATTTGAGCAATATGAAAGATTACAGAACATACCGTCCGGAAGATTTTGCAGAGGATTTGTCATTTAGAAGATGGGTGCTCGAATCAGATGAAGAAGACTATTTATTTTGGACGAATTGGATTGTAGCAAATCCAGATAAAGAGGTGTACATCAACAGTGCGAGAAAGATGGTATTGAGCATCATCAAAGCATACGACAACATTAGTGATGCCGAAATTGCGGAAGAACTAGCTCGTTTAGATGAACGTATAGAGCAGAAGGAACAAAAGGTTTGGCATCGTATGCTTTGGTTTATGCAGCATCGTGGCTTACAAGTAGCCGCCGTGCTACTTGCTTTTTGGGGGCTGTGGGTTTGGTTAAAAAATGATAACGATTCTTCATTAGGTACTTATGAGGACTTAACTAATTTAATCGTGTCAGACGAGCGTTTGGAACAGGTGAACAATACGAATAAACTCATGGTCGTAACACTATCAGATGGGAGTTCGATTGTGCTAGAGAAAGGAAGTCGCTTGAGTTATCCAAGACACTTTAAAAATGGTAAACGAGAGGTTGTTCTCTCTGGTGAGGCCTTCTTTGAAATCGCCAAAGACCCAACCATGCCTTTTTATGTTTATACAAATCGGCTGGTTACGAAGGTTCTTGGTACAAGTTTTACCATCCATGAAGATACGCAAAATCATCATATTCGGGTGGTCGTAAAAACAGGTAGAGTATCTGTATTTGCTAGAACAGAAGATAACATTGCTCAACAGCATTCAACCAATAAACTGATAGGATTGGTTTTAACGCCTAACCAACAAGTAACATTCAATGAAAATGATTTACAGTTGGTACGCACCCTTGTAGAAACGCCTGAAGTTGTTCAGCTTCCGATTCAACAACAGCAGTTTAATTTTGACAGAACCCCTATTAGTGAAGTGTTTACCTCGCTAGAAAAGTTCTATGGACTAAAAATTATTTATGATGCAGAAGTGATGAAAAACTGTTATCTGACTGCTTCGTTGGACGATGAGCCTTTATTTGAAAAATTGAACCTGATTTGTAAAACAATCGATGCTCGTTATGAGCAGATAGATGCCCAACTAATTATCTATAGTAGAGGGTGTAATTAATTTAGCATAACAAATTCTTCTAGTATCAATAAAAAAAGGCAAAGGTGTTGGCCCACCTTTACCCTAATAGTACCCCCATAGCTCTTTGGCACAGAGCTATGTCCATTTGAAAAAATGGATGGGGATTTTATTGCCGAAACTTACATAAACGACAACCAAACAAATGTATGGAAAAAGGATTACAATTTAAGAAAACAATCTTAAAAATCATGCGGATTAGCTTATTTCAAGCCGTGTTGGCTATGGTGTTTTGCACAATAGCACAAGCTCATGAGACCCGAGCTCAGGAGGTTTTAGAACGTAAAATATCGGTTCAACTCAACAATCAGGACATTGAGTCTGTTTTGAAGCGTATCGAAAAAGTCTCAGATGTACAGTTTATGTATAATCATCAAATTTTGGGAACGAATGAGCTTCTCTCTCTCAATGTTAGTAATGAGCGATTAGATAAAGTACTGACCAAAGTTTTTGCACCCATGATGATTGATTATGAGGTGGTGGGCAAACGCATTATTTTGAAAAGAAGCATCAAAGCAATTGAAAAAAAAGAGATTGCTTTTTCGACAGACATTATCATGCAAGAAACGGTATCGGGAAAAGTTATTGACGAAAAAGGAGACCCCATTCCCGGAGTCAGTGTTGTAGTCAAAGGTACTCAAAAAGGTACATCAACCGACGCTAGTGGAATGTATAAATTAACCTATTCGGATGCAAATACGGTTCTCGTTTTCTCATCAGTAGGGTATGAGAAACAAGAAGTAACGATAGGCAAGAGAACCTTGATTAATATTACCTTAAAAGGAACAAATCAATCGTTGGATGAAGTAGTCGTTGTGGGATATGGTACGGCTAAGAAAGCAACCTTGACGGGGTCTGTTGCAACAGTAAGTGCTGCTACATTTAAAGATAGAGGACCAGTATCGAGCCCTCTAGCTTCATTGCAAGGACAAGTGGCAGGGGTTACCGTTACCCGTAACTCATCGCAGGCTGGGCGTGAAGGATGGAATTTCCAAATTCGTGGAGCCGCTTCAACTAATGCTCCTGAGCCTTTGGTGATTGTAGATGGCGTGCCAGTCCCTTCAGTAGGTGCGTTAAATTCATTTAACCCGAACGATATTGAAAATATTTCATTCCTAAAAGATGGTTCTGCGGCCATCTATGGTTCAAGAGCTGCGGGTGGGGTAGTTTTGATTACTACAAAACGTGGGAAATCTGGTAAGGTTGTAATTGATTATAACGCTTCTACTTCCATGAAAAAAATAGGCTTATTGCCAAGTTTGACCGACATCAACGCTTGGGCTCCTCTTGTAAAAGAATCTCGTTCTACGGATGGCTTTCCAGTTACAGATATGTGGTATAATTATGGCTTTGTAGCTGAAAAAGCTTTGGCAACAGGAAAACAGTGGATGACTAGAGCCGAATATGAAGCCGCAAGTGAAAGTGGAGCAACTCAGTTTGGTGACGTAAGAGATTTTCCATTCTTTGGTGGTACAGAACAAGATATGTTGTGGGGGAATGCAACTTCTATGGAACATCAACTGAGTATTTCAAGTAGTTCGGAGAAAAGCGGTTATCGTATTTCATTAGGCTACTTGAAAGATGGAAGCTTACTTAAAGTTGGTAATAATTATGCTAATCGTTACAATTTTCGTCTAGCTCATAACTATCAGTTCACTCAGAAACTCAAGCTTGAAACGAACTTGTCCTTCGAAAAACAAGATATTACACAACCAACATATTTGGCGAATATAGTAAACAATGGCAATCAGCCTGGTAAGCCACTCAGTGGTCTTGGGCTCACAGGCAAGCCTTATGTTTGGGGGTCGGGTATTCAAAATGCTTCAGTGAATCAAATTGCTGCTTTGGGGGGCGACAACGACGAATACAATAACCGTTGGAATACCAACTTAAACTTAACCTACAATTTTAATCCTGATTTCAAAGCGGTAGCTTTTGCAGGGTATTATTTATTGAATACAGATATTAGAACTTTAGGCAACTCTATTGGTTGGTACGATTATACAGGTACAACCCTTATTTCAAACCTTCCAACCCGAAGTTTTTACCAACGCTCTACCAGACAAGAGGCCAATTATACACTTAATGGCTATTTAGAATATGAAAAACAAGTAGCCACCGACCATACGGTAAAAGCCGTTGTTGGAGCTCAATACGAACGCTTTGAGCGAAATGTATATATAGCCAGAACTTTTGATGTACTTGCCAATGTACCTTCTTCACTTTCTTTAAGTGTAGGAGACCCTACTTCTAAAACCGTTGTAGAATCACAATTTCATACAGCGTTAGCAGGTTATTTTGGGCGTTTTAACTATAATTTTGCAGATAAATATTTTGTAGAAGCCAATGCTCGCTATGATGGTTCTTCCAAATTCCGTGTAGAAGACCGTTGGAAACTGTTCTATGGCGTATCAGCAGGCTGGAGACTAGGTCAAGAAGAGTTTGTTAAAAATTTAAACATTTTTGACGAATTAAAGCTAAGAGCTTCTTATGGTGTGATGGGTAATCAAAGTGGAATTAATAATTATGATTATATTCAATTTATGAATTTGGCATACTCTAACGGTCCGACTGATGCTAATTTTCCAATTTTAGGTACTAGTCCAGTAGTACGTGTAGCACCAACAAATACCTTAGTTGCTTATGACCGTACGTGGGAAAATTTAGAATCGAAAAATGTAGGTGTTGACTTTGCTTTATTAAAAAGAAAATTGTCAGGAACGTTTGAATATTTTTGGAAAAGAAATAATAATATGTTGTTGAGCAGAACTTATTCTGCTGTGATGGGAGCCAATGCACCTACAGGAAACAACGGTGATTTGAGTGTATGGGGTTGGGATTTATCACTAAACTGGAAAGACAAAATTGGAGATTTCTCTTATAATGTAGGCTTTAATCTTTCTGACAACCAAAACAAATTAGATAATTTTGGTGGTCAAACTATTATTAGCAGTGCCAACCGTGGATTCAACTCAGCTGTAGAAGGATACCCTATCAACTCATATTTTGGCTTGGTGTATGCAGGAAGAATCCAAACACAAGAGCAATTAACAGAATATCGCAAATTTATTACAGGCAACAACGTTGGGATGCCTTCAGGAGTAGCAACAGCCCAAGCCAACAGCCGTCTTGCTTTAGGCGATAATATGTTTAAAGATGTGAATGGCGATGGCAAAATTACCTTCCCTGAAGATGCCGTTTTCTTGGGTACAGATAACCCACGTTATACGTATTCATTCAATGCTGGTATTCAATACAAAGGATTCGACTTTAATGTAATTTTCCAAGGTGTAGGCAAAAGAACCATCGTTCGTGATGGCAACTGGCGTATCCCTACAGGTACTATCTTCCAAGCACAAAATGCTGCCTTCCTGGGTGAATGGTGGACATCAAGTCGTACAGATGCACGTTTACCTCGTATTTCATCAACAGGAACGATTAACAACTATAACTATTTCCCTTCCGATTGGGTAGCAGAAGATGGGTCTTACTTACGTTTGAAAAACTTAGTAGTAGGTTATACCATTCCATCGAAGATTACACAAAAAGCCAAAATTGATCGCCTACGTGTATATGTCTCAGGAAATGACCTTTGGGAAGTTTCAAAAATCAACGATGGTTGGGATCCAGAAGCACCAAGAACGGTATCGAACGCCGTCGATTCAGACAACCTCGACGTAAGTACAACCAGCCAACGTTTTCCATTCTACCGTTACTTCACTTTTGGGGTTAACCTAACATTCTAATAAAGGGAAATTTATTTTATTAAATGACTAAAGACATGAATATTAAAAGAATATATATTAAAGCGGCATTAGTAGGACTATTATTTACAGGTGTAAGCTGTAATGACTTAGTAGATATGAAGCCAATCAACGAAATTTCAGACGCAGATTACTGGAAAACAGCAGACCAATTCAAATTGGCCACCAACGAATTCTATACGTATTTGAGAACTTTCTCAGATATTTTGAACGATTCGCCCCATGCTGACAGAAGAGCTGATTTTGTGTTTGTCACAGGAGGTAATACCTTTAGCAATGGCTCAAATACTATTCCGAATACCGATGCTAACTGGAATTCAGCTTACGCACGTATCAGAGCGACTAATTATCTCATCGAAAAAGCAGCTACTTACAGTCAACCTGCTGAAATACAGAGATATGTAGCAGAAGCACGCTTTTTTAGGGCTTATCTTTATTTCGATTTGTTACAGTTGTTCGGGGAAGTACCACTTATTACGAAAACACTTACTACTACTTCGAGTGAATTGACAGCTCCTACTAATACAAGAGCCGAAGTGGTTGATTTTATTATTCAAGACCTTGAAGCTGCTATTGCTGCCTTGCCTACAGAAAGTGCTATTGTGGCGGCAGACAAAGGTCGTATAAGTCTCGGTGCAGCTCAAGCATTTTTAGGCAGAGTAACCTTATATGAAGGTACTTGGCAGAAATTTAGAGGTAATACAACGAGAGCAAACACCCTTTTAGACAAAGCTATCGCTAGTTCTGATGCAGTTATCAAAAGTACACAGTATGGGCTTTTTGCCCCTACTGCTTTAGGTGACTCGGCTCAAAAGTATATGTTTATTTTAGAGAATCAACAGTCGAATCCAGCTAATCTAACCAAAGCAGCCAACAAAGAATATATTTTGGCAAACCGCTACGACTTTGCTTCTCGTCAAATTCGTACCAACATTACGCACGCCTCACTGAATAATGTGTATTGGGTTACACGTAAGTTTGCTACCATGTATTTGTGTAGCGATGGTTTACCGATAGAAAAATCACCTTCATTCAAAGGCTTCGCTACGACTACCTCTGAATATGAAAACCGTGATAACCGTATGCGTTACAACCTGATGATTGATGGGCGTTACTATTGGGATAATGAAAACCCTGGAGCAAGAATAACCTGGAAAGGAGATGCTACCGATATCGCAGGCTCAAGAGGAAAGCACAAATCGAATACAAACTCTGGTTATGCTAACCAAAAATGGGCAACCGAGCGCCGTTTGGATGATAATCAGGAAGGTTACGATTACCCTGTTATTCGCTATGCAGAAGTTTTATTGAACTATGCAGAAGCCGTCTATGAGCGCAATGGAAGTATTGCTGATGCTGATTTAGATAAATCATTGAACTTGGTGCGCAATCGAGTTAATAAATTAATGCCAAAATTAACTAACGCCTTTGTTTCAGCTAATGGGTTGGATATGCGTACCGAAATCAGAAGAGAACGCAATGTTGAGTTTTATTTTGAAGGTTTTAGAAGAGATGATTTGATTCGTTGGAAAACTGCTGAAACGGAGTTGCCAATGGATATTCAAGGAGTTCAATGGACTGGCACTACTTACGAAACGTATTGGACTGGTATTAAGTCGAATATTGTTGGGGGAATTTATCGTATCGAAACAGGTAGAAAGTGGCAAGAAAGAAATTATTTATTACCTATTCCTTCACAGCAAATTCAGTTGAACCCTAACTTGAAGCAGAATGTGGGTTGGTAAGCCACTCCTAATTTTGTAAAAAACAATAGTACAACTAGTTACTCATTTATAGGTAGTAACTAGTTGTATCATTGCTTAGGCTGCTAAGTACTCGTCGATAAATAGTTTATGATAATAGTTGTCTCAAGATGTAGCATAAGCTATTAGAGAATAATGGTTTACCGAAATCTTTGAACATTAAACTTTAAACTGACGACTACTTATGATATAAATAGTAATGCAAAGTGAGATGATATTTATCCTTCTTATGAGAGCTGATTTATAGCTTTTTTAAGCTAACATCCAAAATTCATAATTTTACATTATTACTTATTAAGTATTTGATTGACAGAAAAATAGATTGGTTGACTTCGCTTTTTACTTATCCTAATTATGTCATAGGTACTGGAAAGTAGTATGATAGGAGTAAGTATGCTTAATCAATTAAGTAATAAGCATTTATAAAGTAAACTATAATAAGCTGTCAAGATAAACTGTATATTGGCTATTTATTTTAATAAATAACTGATATACAGTTTATTAATTATTTTTATATCGATTTTCAAACAACTACGATAAATATAATTTTTAAACTATTTTGTATTATATTTTTTTTAAATTAAGTTTGCTTAATCAATTAAGCATAACATTAAAGCTCATGCGTAAAATAAAACTCCAATTAGTACTTTTATATGGCTTATTGATGGCTACTTATGCTGTCCAAGGTCAGAAAATAGCTCCTCAACAAGAGCTCGATTATTGTGCGGTACAAGCCTCTAAAACCATCAAAACATTAGCTACAAGTACCATTCATAATATTCCTAGAAGTATAAACAAGGACAGTAAAGAATGGCGATTGGTAAACTATGAGGATTGGTGCAGTGGTTTTTGGTCGGGGTCTTTATGGTATTTATACGAAGGCACGAAAAACCCTTTGTTTAAACAGCAAGCCGAACGATTTGATAAACAATTGTTGCCATTATCGGAACAAAAGGTCGCTTATGATCATGATTTAGGATTTCAGATTTTTTGTAGTTATGGAAATGGATATCGGTTAACTAAAAACCCTGCTTACAAAAAAGTCATTCTAAAAACAGCCAAGGTTTTAGCAACTTTATATAATCCTAAAGTAGGAACGCTTCTTTCTTGGCCTCGTGAGGTTGCAAAATTTGGTGCTCATAATACCATTATTGACAACATGATTAACCTGGAGTTATTATTCTGGGCCGCTAAAAATGGAGGAAGTAAAAAGCTATATACAATAGCTGAGAATCATGCTTTAACTACCCTGAAGAATCACTTTCGGGATGATTATACCTCTTATCATGTGGTTTTATATGATACGTTAACAGGAAAGAAAATCAAGGGAATAACGCACCAAGGATATGCCGATAATACGATGTGGGCGAGAGGACAATCGTGGGCAATCTATGGTTTCTCGATGTGCTATAGAGAAACTAAAAACCCTAAGTTTTTAGATTTTGCCCAAAAGGTAGCAGATGTATATTTGGCTAATTTACCTGACGAATCGCTTATTCCATATTGGGATTTTAACACGCCTGAGATACCGAATACCACTCGGGACGCTTCTGCTGCCTGTGTGACTGCTTCGGCCTTGTTAGAACTTTCTAAAATGGTGAAAGATGTAAAAAAAGCCTCTCAATATTATCAAAAAGCAAAGAAAATGTTAGCGTCGCTTTCTTCTCCAACGTATCAAAGTGGTGAGGTAAACGATGCCTTCTTACTACATTCAACGGGTAATAGACCCATTAATGGAGAAGTCGATGCCTCGATTATTTATGCCGATTATTATTACTTAGAAGCTTTATTACGGTTGAAAAATTACCAAAAATAAAGCCCAATACATCCAATTATCTCCATACTATGATACCATATATTCGCTTATGTGGGGTACTTTTTGTCTTGTTTGTTTTACCCAATACGTGGGCACAACAAGTAGCCACAAGCGTTATTGAATCGCCTGATAAACAGGTGGTAATGAATTTTTATCAACGAAATTCTCCAGAAGGGAAAACACAACTTTTTTATAAGGTCTCTTATCAAGGAAAAGAGGTCGTACTGGAATCAAAGTTGGACTTAGACTTGGACAACCATCTTTCGGAATTGGCGATGGCCTTGAAAGTGGACAAGCAAAAAAAATGGTTTGATAACCTGATTTTCTTGTCTAAAAAAGTATCGTCAAAAGACACTACATGGAAACCCCTTTATGGAGAAAATGCCAGTGTTCGGGATCATTATAACGAAGGAGTTTTCTCTTTTCAGAAGGAAGATAACCCTGACTATAAAATCGACCTGGTTTTTCGGGTATATAATGAAGGGGTAGGGATTCGCTATTATTTCCCTGAAAATCCCAAAGGCAGTTATTATCAAATTTGTGCTGAAAATACGGAGTTTACCATGCCAGAAGGAGCAACTGCTTATTATGCTCGTTGGGCTCAGGCAAAATATGAAGCATTGCCGTTAAAAAATTGGATAGATGAAGCAGAAAGACCTCTAACCTTGAAATTACCTAATGGTCTGTTTGTCAGTTTGGCAGAGTCCGCTATGGTTGACTATGCGAGAACAAAGTTTAAATTAAGTGCAGATAAAGCAAACACGATTCTAACATCGATGGATGACAAAGTGGATGCTATTAGCTATTTTGGTACACCATGGCGTACTATCATTATTGGCGAAACAGCAGGACAATTGATTGAACGTAACTTTTTGCTGCTCAACCTCAATGAGCCTAACAAAATAAAGAAAACCGACTGGATTAAACCAGGGAAAATCATGCGTGAAATGACCCTAACGACCGAAGGAGCATTTGAAGCGATTGATTTTGCCGCCAAACATCACTTACAATATATTCTTTTTGACTGGAAATGGTATGGCCCCGCTCTGACTTGGGACTCGGATGCTACGCAGGTAAAGGCAAAAATGGATATGCCTGCTATTGTAAAATACGGAAAGAAAAAAGGTATTGGTATTTGGCTCTATGTGAATAAACAAGCCTTGGTAAAACAAGGAGAAGAATTATTTCCATTATATAAAAAATGGGGAATTAAAGGAATCAAGTTTGGTTTTGTACAAGTGGGGTCGCATCGTTGGACTACTTGGATTGAAGACATGATTAAGAAATGTGCTGCCAATAACTTGATGGTGAATATTCATGACGATTGGCGACCAACAGGAGAAATGCGGACATATCCGAATTTAATGACTGCCGAAGGAATTAGAGGAAATGAAGAATTTCCTGACGCTACCCATAATACGACTTTGCCGTTTACAAGGGGTATCTGTGGGGCAGGAGATTATACCGTTTGCTATTATTCGGAGAAACTAAAAAATACACATGCACATCAATTGGCTTTGTCAGTAGTAATGTATAGCCCCATTCAGACGCTGTTTTGGTACGATAAACCTGCTGCTTATAAGGGAGAACCTGAAATAGAATTTTTTGAAAAAATACCTACTACATGGGATGAAACGAAAATCGTACAAGGTAAAATAGGCGAGTATATTATCACTGCCCGTAGAAGTGGAAAAGATTGGTTTATAGGCATATTGAATAATAACGATGGAAGAACCTTGGCATTAGATTTCAATTTCTTGCCTAAAGAAACAACCTATACAGCAACCATTTATGCAGATGATGATAAAGTGCAGACTGCCACCAAAGTGGGCATTATTAAGAAAGCAGTCAACCATGATAGCATATTGCCAATACAACTAAAAGCTAGAGGTGGGCAAGCTATTTGGTTGCATCAAGAATAGAACCTAATTTTTATAGAACAATGACTTATCAGTTTATCGGAGTGGACATTGGTGGCTCGCATATTACGGCTGCTTTAGTAAATATTCAAGAAGGCGTGGTGGAAGAGCATACGCTTGTACGTGCCAAAGTCGATCCGCATCAGGATGCAGATACAATTCTAATGGCATGGTCAACTGCTATTCAGACAGTGGCAGATATTGCGGGTTTAAGAACTTATCAGCTTGGTATAGCAATGCCTGGCCCTTTTGATTACACAGCAGGCATTAGCTTGATGAAAAATGTCAATAAATATGAACACTTATACGGAATTAACATTAGAAAGGAACTTGCCGAAAGGCTAGGTATCGAACAAATCTGTATTCATTTCAGAAATGATGCCGAAGCGTTTTTGGAGGGCGAAATGCTTTTCGGGGCGGGAAAATCGTTCGGTACAGGAATTGGGCTGACTTTAGGTACAGGATTGGGTACATCTAAATTTAACCAAGGACTGACGACTGACATGGCTCTGGGAATTAATCATCCTATGCATGAAGGAGTTGCTGAAGATTATATCTCAACTCGCTGGTTTATTGGACGTTATCAAGAGTTAACCCAGCAATCAGTACAGGGGGTTAAACCATTGGTTGAGCTGTATCAAGAAGATAGGAATGCACAGCAGGTTTTTCAGGAGTTTAGTGAAAATATTAGCCTTTTTGTTTCGGAAGTAATTGAACTATTTCAGCCTGAAGTAATTGTTTTTGGGGGAAATATCGCTCAGGCTTCGTCGTTATTTTTTGAGGCGATAGAAGCAAAAATTAAACACTGCAATCCGCCTATTTTGCTAAAAAAGTCAATTCTCAACGAAAATGCCGCCTTGATGGGGGCTGTTGGGTTTGGGGTTTCGATGAGTCCCGTACAAGAATAACTAGATGATATAAAACGTTAAAGAAACGTAAAAACAACATGAATAACGCTAAGTTTACCGAAAAAAAATACCTTGTTACACTCATTTTTGTGGTGTCCCTTTTTATGCTTTGGGGCATAGCCATCACGATGGGTGATGTCTTGAATCGCCATTTTCAAAATGTCTTACATGTTTCTAAAGCTGAGTCTGGACTCGTGCAGTTTTCAATTTTCGGAGCGTATGCCGTTATGGGAATTCCAGCGGGTTTATTCATGAAAAAGTTTGGATACAAAAACGGTGTGCTTTTAGGTTTAGGTCTCTATGCCTTAGGAGCATTTTTATTCGTTCCTGCTTCAGATAGTCAGTCGTTTGGTTTTTTCCGTATCGCCCTGTTTATATTGGCGTGTGGTTTAGCAACCTTAGAAACAGTATCTCATCCTTTTATAGCAGCTCTAGGTGATGAACGAACTAGTGACCAACGTATCAATTTTGCCCAGTCTTTCAATGGGTTAGGGGCGGTAGTTGGGCCATTGTTAGGTACTTATTTTTTATTAAGAGGTTCAACAGGCATTGAGGGAGACCATACATTAGCCTCTGTAAAAACCTTGTATATCGTTATTGCTTCGGTAATTAGTATCATTGCTATTGCCTTTGCATTTGTCAAAGTACCTGCTTTGAAAGACCCTCATACTACTGATAACCAAACGATTCAAGTGGTTGAAAAGGCATCCCTAGTTGAGCATAAGCACTTTATTTGGGCAGCGATTACCCAGTTTTTCAACGTGGCAGCACAAGGAGGAACATGGGCATTTTTCATCAATTATGGTGTGGAGAAAATGGGATTTACCGATGAAAAGTCGGGATATTTCTTCTCGTTGAGTATGATAATGATGATGATTGGTCGTTTTGCGGGTACGTTTTTAATGAAATATATTGCTCCGAACAAACTCTTAGCAGGCTTTGCACTAGGGAGTATTACGATGTGTATCATCGTCGCTCAGTCGTTTGGCTGGCCTTCTTTTATCGCTTTACTAATGCTCAACTTCTTTTTTAGTATCATGTTTCCAACTATCTTTAGTTTAGGCTTAAAGGACTTAGGAAAACATACGGAACAAGGAGCGTCTTTCTTGGTAATGGGAGTGGTAGGAGGAGCGGTGTTCCCTCCATTAATGGGAATGATTGCCAACCACGATGTGGCTACTGCTTATTATTTACCGATTATTTGTTATACCGTAATTTTCTTATTCGGTTGGAAATTATACGAGGTGAAAAAATAATACCCTGTCAGATTTAAGCATCCTGATAGTGGTTTTTGAGTTAGGTAGTGTTGGGCTAAGAAGGTGTGTGAAAAGCCAAAAGTTGTTGAGCGACCATCGCTCGGATTAAAGTTAAACGCTGTACTTTTTACACACTTTCATTACCTTTTCTTTTAAACAAATTTAACGAGTAATGTAGATATGAGAACAAAACTAACTTTCTTAGTTGCTTTTTGCTTACTAATTCCCTTTATCGGAGATGGACAAAAGCACCAAGCTGTTTTTTTTACGAAAGAAAAAATAGAGCAGTTAAAAAAGCGAATCATAGGAGATAAAGAAACTTCTGACAATTGGAACGATATTTATAAAGAGGCAACCTTACAAGTTACTAAAAAAGACCACACCAAAATTGATTATGTGGCATTAGCCTATTTGGTAACAGGTGAGAAACAATTTGCAGAAGCTACGAAAAAAATATTGCTGGATTTAACAAGCCAAAAAACGTGGTCGAATCCCGAAATGTTGAAACGTCAACCTGTTTGGGCATCTGATTTAAAAACAGCGGATAAATGTTTGCACGTCGCTATAGGTTTGGATGCTGTCTATGACGAACTAACAAAAGACGAACGTAAAACCATTGTGGATGGTGTGATGAGAAATGGCATCCGTCCTGCTCTGAATGAGTGGTTTTTGCCAGAAACTCGTATCCATTCCCTAAACTCGATGGGGCATAATTGGTGGACTTCTTGCGTATATATGGCAGGGTTAGCTTGTTTGGCGGTTAAAGAGGATGTTCCTGAGGCAACCCAATGGATTGAATCTCTCAATCAGGCTTCCAAAGAGTGGTTTAATTTTTCGGGAGATTTATTGCAGTCGAAACCTAAAACTTGGGATGCTGCGGGTGGTATGTACGAAAGTGTCAATTATGCTGCTTTTGGCGTTTCTGAATATTTACTTTTTAGATTGGCTCATCAAAATGTGTTGCCAAAAGTAAAACAGCCTGATATTCCTGTGTTGAAGCATATTCCTGATTTTTTCATGCACGTAGGCTATCCTCGAACAGGTATGATATACTCGCTAAACTTTGGCGATGGTCATAAAAATGTTGCAGGAGAAAGACCTGTCAAATTACTTTGGGCTTTGGGTATTCAAGACCCGAATGCTCTTTGGTACTTAAATCAAATTGAAAATAAGCAACATCGAGAAGGCTTATTTAAAAATGCTCCCTTGGGTATTCTCTATCATCCTGATTTTGCCAAAGCTCCTGTTTTACCATCGCTACCAACGTCTGCAATTTTCAAAGATATGGGTTGGGCAACCATGCGAGATAGCTGGAAAAAAGATGCCACCTTATTGGCGGTAAAATCTGGGCACACATGGAATCATGCTCATGCAGATGCGAATTCATTTATCCTATTTCACAAGGGCGAGCCTGTGATTAAGGATGCTGGAAATTCGGGGTATGCCTCAAAGGAATATCCTGAATATTTCTTCCAAAGTCCAGCTCATAATGTGGTGACATTCAATGGGAAGTACCAGCCCAAAGAGCAACAATATCATGGATCTTCGCTAGATGGAAGTGTGAGTGAGTTGTTAGATGCAGGTACAATCAAGTACGTAATGGCAAATGGGACTGGTCCAACTTCGTCGATTTATTCCAGAAATTTCCGTCATTTCCTTTGGATTGGGAAAGTCATTTTAGTCATTGACGATTTGAAAGCCTACGAAAATGGAAAATTTGAATGGCTTTTACATCCAGAAGGTGAATCGAAAAAAGACCGAGGAGATGTTAGTATCGTCAATAAAAAGGGAGCGGTTTTAGTACGCCCACTTTATCCCGAAACATTGGTAGAAACAGGTTTTAATCACGATTTTCCTGAAAAAATGGTCTTGTCAGAAATACTTGCTCCCAAAGAAGAAAACGTAAAAGAACAAGAAAAATATTACTGCATTACTTATCCAGAACAAGTTCGTCAAACGAAGTTTATCACAGCTATCATTCTGAAAGACTCCCTAAATGATGCTAATATTCCTGAAATTGAGCGTTTCAAGGGCGATGATATGCTAGGTGTACGCATCAAACAAAATGGAAAAATGACTGAAGTATTTCTGAATTTACAAGCAGATGGACGTTTGATGCACTTAAATTCGATAAAAACATTCAATGGCTACACCACGGATGCGTATTTAACGGCTTTAAGTTATGCTGAAAATAACCCCAATGAATTAACAGACTACTTCGTTGGCTATGGTAGTTTTTTGAGAAAAGACAAACAGGTTTTATATAATTCACTCTCAAAATTATTTTTAATTGCTCAAAAGAAAGACAAAACGTTTGAACTCAACGTCAGCGGTCAGCCCATTATGCACACTTCGTTTGGTTTGGAGAAAAAGCCTTCCAGTGTTTTGTTGAATAAGGTTGCTGTTCCTATTGAGTTTACCAACGGCTTCTTACAACTCAACGTAGCAAAATAACGGCTTAAACTACTTGTAATAATCAAAACGATGAAAAAATATGCTTATTCCCTTATACTCCTTTCGGTGCTTTGGGTTACGCCTTGTGCCCTAATGGCTCAGGCTACTTCGTGGATTGATAATCTCTCTTTTGGAGATGAAAATTCAGAACGTAATCATTCACTAACAGCGGTATCAAGTGAAAAAATAAAAGGAGCGATGGGGAAACCTGCTCGTATTTTCCTCCCTCAAGAACCGCTTACTTGGGAAGGAGGAAAGCTAAGCTTTATAACAAAAGTGGATGCTCAAAAGCAAAACTACATAACAGTTAAGTTTTGGGGTTCCGACCAAGACAAAACGATGTTGATGCTTTTTATTGAAGGTAAACAAGTCGGATACAGACACTTAGGAGATATTGATTTGCTTTGGTTAGGTAATGGAGGAGTTCCCTTTAAAGACCGTTTTTTTTATGTAACCTTACCACTCCCAATTACTTACACAAAGGGTAAAGCACAGGTCAATTTGGAGATTCGTTCTTCTGGTGAGATTTGGGGATACGGCGAGACGTTTGATAAATACCAAAAAAACATGACTGAAAAGTCATTGGGAATTTACGAAGCCTTCGTCCATGTAATGCCTGCTTTTGAACCTAGACCAGAAGATTTAGCAGGGCTAAAATTACCTAGGCAAAAACGGAGAGATACACCCAATGAGGAAGTCATAGAGCAAGTCAAACTTCGAGTAAATAAAGAATTAGCTCGTATTTTGGCGACGGATAAGCCATTAAATCAGCAAGAAGCGGTGCTACTTGCTGATGCGTACCGAGTTAATTGGACGATCGCTTATCAGAACGTTTTGGTAATTAACAAGATTGTGACAGCGATAGATGATTATTATAAAAGATATTTGAAAAACCCTGAATTATTAACTACAGATAAAGCTGTTTATAATCCTGACTGGTTGGTAGCGGGTTTGTTTGCTCGTTGTATTCGGACACAATGGGACAACCTGATACCTATCTTAGACCAAGAGTTTGAGGATGGAACAGGGCAAACAATCGCTCATCGGAAAGCATGGGCAACGCTGATGAAAGCGAGTTTAACCTATAGTACTACTCATCGGAGATGGTACACTAACCAGACGATGATTATTGATTTATTCATGTACGACTGCAATAAAGCTTTGTCGATGTTGTCGCCCATAGAAGCACTACCTCAATCGCAAATACTAGGTTACTTGTATGAGTCACTTGCTTTGAAACCTTGGTTAGGCAAAGAGACAGGGAAAGGGCAGGAAAAACCATTAGGTGAAAACTATTGGCAGTTGACTGACAAGGGATTAACGAAAGAGTTGGGCTTTGTTGGATATTATGGTGAGGTATTGGACTGGATGATAGACATTTATAAATCAACGAGTGAAGGAGGAAAGGGGGATGAACAAATCAAACAACAAGTACTAAAAGTGATGAATGCCAGAAGTTATTTTCGGTATCCAGAAGTGGATGAAGATGGTTATAAAGCTTTCAGAGCCGAAACGATAGTAGGTTGGCGAGATGCAGGACATTACCCTGCCAATGTCTTGTACGGAGATAGAGGGATTGCATGGGATGCGAGCCCCTTAATGACGGCTGCTACGACCTTAGATTCCAGAGCTATTGGCATTGCTCAGCAAATGTTAGAAGATAACCAGTTCTTTAAAATGGTACAAGACAAAATGAAATTGCCAGGTATTCGGGTAACTAAAAGCTTGTTACATATACCAGACGAATATGAGTTGATAAAAGCACAGCCAAAGAGTAAACTATCTCTACCAATGGCAGATGAATCGCCAGACTTTGTATTCGCCGATGAAGAAGACGGGGTAGTGGCTATTAAAAATGGCAAAGAACGCTTGTATGTTTCGTTGTATTGGAGAGCTAGACATGGCATTAATAACTTGGCGAAAGTACATTATATCAAGCCCACGATTGATCGTATTGCTAATGTATATTTAACCTCAGCATATACCCCTTCTGGAATGACGTTCAAACGTCCGAATTGGGTGAATTTAGGCGTTTCTTCCAAACGTAATTTCTATCCAAACCTTGAATCGGCTCATACAGGAGAAGAATTGCCCATTGCTAAAATTCCAGAAGGAGTACCATTTAAAGCAGGCGATGAAAGTATTTTTGCTGGTAAAGCAGATTTTTATCGTTTAGAATATGGTAACTATCTCATTGCCATGAATATGACAAAAGACAAAACCTTTGATTTAGCTATTCCTGAGGGTTTTCAAAAGGCAACAGAATTGGTGACTCAATCGCTCGTGAAGCAAGACAAAATCATAAAAATTAAACCCAACACTACCGTAGTTCTTTTTAAGCAAGAATAAAGATGAAACAAAAACTTAGTTTATTGGCAATTCTTGTGCTATGGGTGAGCGTAATACTTTTTTCATTCAAAGCATAATACAGTTTTGACTAGACAGTGGCTATTACAAAGGAGCTTTTATCGTAGTCGTAAAAGATGATAGAATTATATACAAGCACTACTTTGGTACTTATCAACCTTCAACGATAGTGTTTAATAGTTCTGTAAGGTAAATGGTCGGCGGCGGTTACCATTGTTTAGTTGACGAAGGGAAATTAGCATAGACGAATAAAGCCAAAAAATGGCTATGGCTTTTTATGACTCACATTAGTCAGTCTAAAAATGGATTTCCGTCTTGTGACGCTAGTCTTATTTTATCTATGATGGTAATGGAAATGCTTGAACAGTAGTTGGAGAAAGATTAATAAAAGAGGCACATTACATAATGAAAAAAATAGCTTTAATTGTTTTAGTAGGGATTGCCCCTATTAGTGCTATCGCTCAAAAGAGTATCAGTAACCCTTATCGTTCAGAAGTATGGGGAGCTGATAAGGGGGATGGTACGTATAAAAATCCTATTATTAATGCAGATTATTCTGATCCAGATGTAATCCGTGTGGGAAATGATTATTACTTGGTTGCTTCAAGTTTTAACTGTACTCCAGGTTTACCAATCTTACATTCTAATGATATGGTCAATTGGAAGATTTTAAGCTATGCCTTAAAAAAGCAAATCCCACTTGATAATTTCGATAAACCTCAACACGGCAAAGGGGTATGGGCTCCTACGATGAAATATCATAAGGGAGAATTTTATATTTACTACCCCGACCCTGATTTTGGTATTTATATGATTAAAACTAAAAATCCTGAGGGAGAATGGTCGAAGCCACTATTGGTCTTATCTGGTAAAGGCATTATTGACCCAAGTGTCCTTTGGGACGATGATGGCAAAGCCTACTTAACAATTGCTTGGGCTGCTAGTAGAGCGGGGATCAACAGTATGCTTACACTCTACCAAATGAATGCTGAAGGTACAGCCGTCATAGATGAGGGGAAGCATATTTTTGATGGACACGAAAAACACCCAACACTGGAAGGGCCAAGGATGTACAAACGGAACGGTTATTACTACATTTTTGCCCCTGCGGGTGGTGTTGCTACGGGTTGGCAATTGATTTTACGTTCAAAAAATATTTATGGACCTTACGAAGAAAAAGTAGTTTTAGCACAAGGAAACTCTCCTATCAATGGACCTCATCAAGGGGCGTGGGTACAAACACAAACGGGTGAAGATTGGTTTTTTCATTTTCAAGATAAAGGTACGTATGGGCGTGTAGTTCATCTACAGCCTATTCACTGGGTAGCGGGTTGGCCTGTAATGGGAAGTGATAAAGACGGAGATGGAAAAGGAGAGCCTGTTCTCACCTACAAAAAGCCCAATGTAGGAAAACAGTACCCTATCCAAAACCCTGTAGAAAGTGATGAGTTCAACCGACAGGAGATAGGTTTACAGTGGCAATGGCACGCTAACCCTAAAATTCAGTGGAGTTCCATACTGCCTAATCAGGGTTTTTTACGGCTTTTTGCTTATCCGACTGAAGTGGGGGCAAAAAACCTTTGGACGAGTGGTAATTTGTTACTCCAAAAGTTTCCAGCCGATAGCTTTGTAGTAACAACTAACGTAAAATACACGGTAGAATGGGATATTTGGCAAGAAAAAAAGGCTGGCTTATTGATTATGGGCAATGACTATGCTTATGTCGGTATCGCCAAAAACGAAAAAGGCTATGTATTACGTCAGGTCGTGTGCAAAGATGCTTTAACCGAAGGAGCAGAAAAAGTAATAGAGGAAAAGGAAATAAAAACTTCAACAGCTTATTTGAGAGTTGAAGTAAAAGCACCAAATGCTCTTTGTCAATTTAGTTATAGTGAAGACGGAAATATATATTATCCTATTGGACAGCCATTTATGGCTAAACCTGATAAATGGATAGGAGCGAAAGTCGGTGTTTTTTGTAACGCTACCTCAGGACAAAGAATTGGAGGCTATGCCGATTTTGATTGGTTCAGAATAACAAAAAAATGACGATGAAAAAGAATCTAGCCCATTAAAAAGTTAAACGATGCTAGTTTTCAAGTAAGTGCTTACAGAATAGGATTCAACAATCTAAAACGGAGTAATGATATTTGGTTGTTGAATCATAACGAAGGCGTGAGACAGAGAGTTACGCTTGAGCCTATTCCTCAGAAGCATTACCCATTTTCTTTTATGTGAAAGAGGTGGCGGCAATATGGAGTTGCCAATAAAGTAAAAGCTGCGAGCCTGTTGGAGTAACATTTAACTTGACTCGCTAATGCTTGCGAAGTAGTTCGCCCTTACAAATGCGTTTCTCAATACCTCACAAGCATTGTGAAGATAAACCTAAGAATGAGTACACTAATGAATCACATGGAAAAATTTAATCTTAATGGAAAAGTAGCCTTAGTTACAGGTTGTAACAAGGGAATCGGACGGGGAATGACCCTTGGTTTAGCGGCAGCAGGTGCAGATATTATTGGCGTGGCAGGTTCTCTGGAGCTTTCAGGGAGTACTATTGAACAGGAAGTACAGGCTTTAGGACGAAAATTTAATGCTTATCAGGCTGATTTATCCAATCGAGAAGAGGTGTATCGTTTCATTAAGCAGGTGAAAATGGACAATCCTCAAGTGGATATTTTACTTAATAATGCCGGAATTATTAGGCGAAATCCTGTTGTAGAACACTCCGACGAATATTGGGATAATGTATTGAGTATCAATCTCGATACACCATTTATACTGGCTCGTGAATTTGGCAAAGATATGATTGCCCAAGGAAGTGGTAAAATCATTTTTACTTGTTCATTACTGAGTTTTCAAGGTGGCGTAAATGTGCCTAGTTATGCCGCTTCAAAGGGAGCGTTGGCGAGTTTAGTAAAAGCATTGGCAAATGAATGGGCTGTTAAAGGGGTGAATGTCAATGGAATTGCACCAGGTTATATTGCTACCGATAATACTGAAGCCCTTCGGAACGACACTATTCGTAATGAAGCTATTTTGAGTCGTATTCCAGCTAACAGATGGGGTAATCCCAATGATTTTAAAGGGCCTGTCGTTTTTCTAGCTTCTGAGGCTTCTAACTATATTCACGGAACTATTCTCACCGTTGATGGTGGTTGGATGGGAAGATAGACTTGGTTAACAGTAAGAATAAATTATAAAGCTTTTAAACGTTCTTTCTTTTATACGAAAATGATTGAGAATGTGATACCATACTAGTTTTACTGATAATTAGGGTATTGTCTTGTTCACTTTGCAGCCGACTCAGACGAAATTTTCATGGCAACTCGTTTGCTCGGAAAAGGAAACCTTCCTTTTGTTCTTTAGCATATAATGAGAATAAACGATTAACTTGCTAGTAATTATCATAAAATAGAACAATAGAATCTCAATGAAAAAAATGTCTATCAAAGCAGTTGCAGAAGCATTACAGGTTTCAACAGCAACTGTTTCGTATATTCTGAATGGAAAAGCAAAGGAAAAACGTATTAGCAACGACCTTACCGAGCGAGTGCTTGAGTTTGTAAAAGAACATAATTACAAGCCTAATCATTTGGCGAAAAGCCTACGTACAGGTAAAACGAATGTCATTGGACTAATGGTCGAAGATATTGCCGATCCTTTTTTTGCAAATGTGGCAGGAAACATTGAGAATATAGCCTACGAAAATGGATATAAAATCATTTACAGTAGTACCAAAAACGATACCCAAAAAGCAAAAGAGTTAATTAAAACCTTTCAAGACAGAAACGTTGATGGATATATCATTACGCCAACGGAAGGACTTGAAGACACTGTTAATGAATTAGTTACCTCAGGATTACCTGTTGTACTCTTTGATAGAAACTGCTCTGATAATGACAATCAAATTAGCTTTGTAGGCGTTGATAATTTTAAGGGTGCTTACAGTGCAGTTAAATACTTGATTTTTCAAGGATACAAAAATATTGCTTTTATCACGCTGGACTCTGCTCAAAATCAGATGATTGAACGATTGCTAGGCTATGAACGAGCAGTCAACGAAGCTCGATTAAAATCGTCGGTGTATAAGTTTGATTACCTCCAAGTAAAGAAACACCAAATTATAGGCGACATTCACCGTATCTTAGAAGACAGTCCTCAACTAGATGCCCTTTTCTTTAGCACAAACTATTTAGCAATGAGTGGTATTGAGGTTTTAAACGATAGACAAATACTCATAGGTTCTGAAATTGGGGTGATGGTTTTTGATGACAATGACTTATTTAGAATCCATAGACCTTCAATTTCAGCCGTAAATCAGCCTGTGTATGAAATGTCGAAGCAATTGATTACCACCTTGTTAGGACACATGGAAAATGCGAACATGTATGTTCCTCAACAATTTTCATTAGCTGCCAATTTAATTATCAGAGATTCTTCTGAAAAACATCCTTAATCTCATCCTATATTTTCCTACAAGTTAATCCGACAATTTTAGATACTCCAGTTAAAATAATTGATACTTTTAATTGGAGTAGTTACTTCCGTAAGTATAAAGAATTATTAAATTGCTACTGTTTTTCCCTAAGGGAGTTTTCATTTGTCTTCCGAGATAAATCTTGCCAATTTTATTGCTTTTTCTGGGCAAGCCTGTACGCAAAGTCCGCAAGAATGACATTGGTCGGGATTGATAACATAAGCCTTATTTTTAAAGAAAAAGGTTTTGATTTGTCCTTTTAAATTCAGTTTTGCCTTGTCTTCTTTGGAAATTGGCTGCATTTCAAATACACTATAAGGACACACTACCACACAATCTTCTTTACCTCCACAGCTATTGAAGTTAACAATAGGCATTAGTTTTTCTGTACTGTCAGAACAATTTGAATTGTCTAATTTCTTTTTCATCATTTTAATAGAAATTAAGAAGCCATTTAGTAAATTCACTCCATTGCTTTGAAGAAATGGAATGACTATTGGTGTCTTCACAATAGGTTATCTGAATACCCAACTCTTTTAGTTTGACTATATTTTCAGCTGCATACGTTTTTGGCAACATGGTATCTCCACTTCCATGAGCAATAAAAGCCTTGCTGTTTTTCAGTGTTGTTGATTTGCTAATGTACGGGACAAACTCTTCTACAAATCTTCCACTTAAAACGCCAAAACCAGTAACCAAATTTGGTTCGCTCAGACCTAATGATTGAGCCATATTCGCTCCCTGACTAAATCCCGCAACCACAATTTTAGAGGTATCTACATTATACTTTTGGGTTATTTCAGAAATTAACTGCATTAGTTTTTTTCTGCTTCTTTCCTCTTCACCAATGTTAATGACAATTTTTCCATTTCTCATTTTCACATCATACCACCGATAACTATTTTCGGTTAACTGATATGGTCCACGAACAGAGACTACTATCCAATTATTTGTAATGCTATTGCTTAACGAAAACAAATCATTTTCATTACTGCCATATCCATGCAACAAAATCAAAAGTGGCGATTTTACAACGCTATCTTTACTCGCTCTAATGATATAATGCAATGATGTATCTGATACCATAATGTTATGATTGTTTTGTGCCTTGCAGCTGCTTATCAATGCTAATTGTATAATGAATAGGCTAATAAATATTTGAACCCTCGTGTTACTCATTTAATTTACACATTATGCGTAAGTAATATTTTAATTCCTGTAGGATCTGTTGCCCAATAATTACCTCCTTTTTCCTGTGCAGTATCAATTGCCTTAACAGCCTGTAAAAGTTGTTCTTTGGATTTGAAAACAATGTGATAATGTTTTAGCCCTGCATTGGTAGTTGGTGCTAAAGGTTTGTTGTTGCCGTGCCACGAATTCATCGCTATACGATGTGTGTATGATGAACCAGCTCCAAGGTCAGCAAATT
>JBMLRK010000273.1:0-4509 GCA_049241065.1 Spirosomataceae bacterium | reverse complement strand
TTTTCGGGTGTTAGTCCTCCCAATGCAATTACTGGCACCTTACTTTTTCGTTCCTTAAAAAAAGTAATTAACTCCTCTTTTGAAAACGCTGATGGATAATCCATTTTGGAAATACTCTTAAAAATGGGACTCAAAAAAACATAATCAAATCGAGGCGAAAGGGTTTCAATTTCATCCAACGAATGACAAGAAGTACTGATGGTCAAGCCCTTTCTTCTTAATTCTTTCACGAGCGATTGGAGTTCTTGCTGACCTAACTTTTGTCGGTCACTCGTCCGTAAGTGAATCCCTTTCAAATTATATTTTCGAATTAAGGAATGATGCGAATGCAATACCACTCGTTTCAAATACAGCGGCTTCACCTGTTTTAAGTAGGCTTCCAATTGTTTCTCGGTAAAATCAGGTTTTCGCAGATGGAAATGGCTTAAACCTGCTTCAAACAAGGCATTCAGTCGCACAAACTCATCAGTTACCTCCTCAGGGCTAGACAGCACTATTTTTATCATTTAGCACATATTTTCA
Source organism: Spirosomataceae bacterium (assembly GCA_049241065.1). Taxonomy (GTDB): domain Bacteria; phylum Bacteroidota; class Bacteroidia; order Cytophagales; family Spirosomataceae; genus JALRIJ01. Next base: position 3,987 of record JBMLRK010000273.1, on the reverse strand, counting down.
GGTAGTAATCTTGGGTACATAGCCCCAAAGATTACGACCAACCTTATTTACAAATACACCTCTGCTCCTTCTTCAACAAATTTCTTTGCTTGTTCTTCCATCCCTTTCTTCAAGGCTTCTTGCTCATCAATACCCATATTGTCAGCATAGTCACGAACTTCTTGCGTAATTTTCATCGAACAGAAATTAGGGCCACACATCGAACAGAAATGGGCAATTTTAGCACCCTCCGCAGGAAGCGTTTCATCGTGAAATTCACGAGCCGTATCTGGGTCAAGCGACAAGTTAAACTGATCTTGCCAACGGAATTCAAAACGAGCTTTACTCAAGGCATTATCACGAATCTGAGCCCCTACGTGTCCTTTTGCCAAATCAGCAGCGTGAGCCGCAATTTTGTAGGTAATTACTCCGTCCTTAACGTCTTTTCGATTGGGTAAACCTAAGTGTTCTTTTGGCGTTACATAGCACAACATGGCACAACCAAACCAACCAATCATGGCAGCCCCAATCCCCGAAGTAATGTGATCATACCCTGGGGCAATGTCCGTAGTCAATGGGCCTAAGGTATAAAAAGGAGCTTCGTGACATTCCTTTAACTGCTTGTCCATGTTTTCTTTAATCAAGTGCATTGGCACGTGACCTGGCCCTTCAATCATTACCTGAACATCGTGTTTCCAAGCAATTTTTGTCAATTCACCTAAAGTTTCCAACTCGCCAAATTGAGCCGCATCGTTTGCATCAGCAATTGAACCTGGACGTAAACCATCTCCCAACGAAAAGGCAACGTCATAGGCTTTCATAATCTCGCAAATTTCTTCAAAATGAGTGTATAAGAAGTTTTCTTTGTGATGAGCCAGACACCATTTTGCCATGATACTCCCCCCACGAGACACAATACCCGTAACACGTTTTGCCGTCATGGGTACATAACGCAATAACACACCCGCATGAATCGTAAAATAATCGACCCCTTGTTCTGCTTGCTCAATTAAGGTATCACGGTAAATTTCCCACGTTAAATCCTCGGCTTTGCCATTCACTTTTTCAAGAGCTTGGTAAATTGGCACTGTTCCAATTGGCACAGGAGAATTACGGATAATCCATTCACGAGTTTCATGGATATTTTTTCCTGTCGATAAATCCATGATGTTATCAGCACCCCAACGACAAGCCCAAACGGCTTTTTCAACCTCCTCTTCAATACTTGAGGTCACGGCAGAATTACCAATATTTGCATTAATTTTTACCAAGAAATTACGCCCAATAATCATTGGTTCGCTTTCTGGGTGGTTGATGTTGGATGGAATAATGGCACGCCCCGCAGCAATTTCTGAACGAACAAATTCGGGTGTAATCGCTCCCGTTGGTGTATTTGCTCCAAAACTATTGCCTTTGTGTTGATGACCGATGTTTCCTAATTCTTCTAAACGTTGATTTTCACGAATGGCAATGTATTCCATTTCTGGAGTGATGATTCCTTTACGGGCATAGTGTAATTGGGTTACATTTTGACCTGCTTTGGCACGCATTGGTTTAGCAATATGCTCAAAACGTAAATGGTCAAGAGATGTTAATGCAGCACGTTCTCTGCCATATTCAGAGGATAATTCCGTTAATTGCTCTACATCGCCACGGTTTAAAATCCATGACTCACGTAAACGAGGTAAGCCTTTTTTGACATCAATCGTCGCATTGACATCGGTATAAGGGCCACTTGTGTCATACACCGTTACGGCTGCATTGCAAGCAACTGTTTTGCCATTAATTTTAGTGTCTTCAAGCGTAATTTCACGCATTGCCACTTCAATATCGTGAATTTTACCTTTTACGAATACTTTCTTAGAATTCGGGAAAGGGCTGCGGCTGATACCAGCCGTTTCTGGAGATTGATCTACTTTTTTCATACAAAGGTTATTGCTGAATGCTTAATGTTGGTTGTTGATTTTGGAGATTTGATTCACGTAACACACAAGGTGTCAGCCTCCTTGCGAGGCACGAATAATGGTGATGCTGTCATTTTGCTGAAAAACAGTTTTTGCCCAGTCCGATTTGGGAATGACAACGTCATTCACCGCAATGGCTAGGCCTTTGAGATGCTGTACCAACTGGTCTTCGAGCAAAGCCGCAATCGTTAGAGATTCGGGGTATTCGATGGCTTGGTTGTTGACAAGAATAGTCATGGTGATTCACGGTTTTTGAAAAATACAAAAAACCTTAGGACAGAAGATACCAGCAAACCTTGTGTTGAACCTATGAGGCTAACAAAACGGTACATGATGGAACAAAAAGTATGGCAAATAAATGTCTGAAATGACACGATTATTTTTGAAAAAATTATTCAAAAATGTTGCACTGCTTTTTCCTTTCGCAACTATTACGTTGATCAGGTTCGAAGGGTATAATCTCAGCCCGTATATTAAGGCACCCCTAAAGTCTGTGACAAACTTACTACCAGAACGTGAAAAAACAATATTTTTTAACACTTTTTTACCCTATTTAATTTATCCAACAAGTTTTGGCATTATTTTAGGATATTAACTAGGTAATGATTTTGGATTTTGAATGTTAGATTTTAGATTTTATCACATTAGCGATTAAGTCCGAACATGAAACCAACTTTGCAAGATTTGATATTTGCTACATTCAAGCCACTACCGTTCGCTAAGATTCCTAAATAATTTGCTAGTAAATCTCGTTTAATAAATACATTTGACTGAATTTTTATCCTTATCAAAAAACATTATAAACTATGACACACACCGTTCAGCCCAAAGAAACTCTTTACTCCATTTCCAGAAAATATGGTGTTAGCGTAACACAGATTCAAGAGTGGAATGGGCTTTCTGACACTGCTCTATCTGTTGGACAAGACCTCATTGTTAGTGCCGATGGCGGGGGCAGTTCTTATCAACCTGTTACACCGAGTTATGACCCAACTCCTAGTCCAAGTTATGACGAACCTACTCATAATTCAGGGAGAGGTAACAGCGGTAGCATTTCAGTACAAAAAATCAATAAGGGAGGTTATAATAGCATTATCATTTCGTACCCAACTACTTATGGTTCAGACCAAAGCAACCCGATGCGAGATAATTATCCCTCTCCAAACACGGTTAATACTGCGGGGGTTTCATACGTTGGAAAATCCACTTTTGAGACTCAACGTGGTGAGTTTGACGACCTTCTACCCCAACCTTTTTATGGCGATTTATTACACTATATCGGAAAAAATGAAGGCTGTTTTGATGCTGTAAATAGTTACGATAAAGCCATATTCTCATTCGGTTTCATCCAGTTTACGGGTGCAGTTGCTAGTGGTTCAATTTTAACCAAAGTATTACAGCGGTTTAAAAACTACGACTCTGATGCCTTCTATAACTGCTTTACAAAATACGGCATGGATGTTTCTAACGTATTTACCTGCAATGGTCGTCAAGGAGATGATGCTTATCGTGCAGTAGCCAATAATTTAGAACTAACAGGTGCTTTTATTGCCAGTGGCTTCGAACGTGAGATGATTAGAGCTCAAGTTGCAGTAGCCTTAGAGGAATATGTTAATAGAGCGGTTTCGGATAATACAGCCATTTTAATCTTTAATCAGAATGTATCTCTAAACCGATTCTTATATTCAGAAGGTGGTATTGCTCTTCGTGTAGATCTAGCCGTTAACCGTGGACTAAGTGGTTCATTAGCGGCTCTTCAAAAGGCAGTTACTCAAGTTTGTTCTCAATCAGGTATCTACTCGGTGATAGAATTACCGAATATTGACGAGCAAAGTGTGGTACAAGCAGTAGCGAATAATGATGTGGAAGCTTGGAAAAAGGCACGAGTTCAAAAGTTATTAAGCAGCAACTTTAGTTTTAGTAAATAGGTTAGTTCTGAAGCTGTTTAAACTTTTTCGACACGAGTCAATAAGTTTAGACAGTTTCTAATTCAATTTACTCATGTGTTGCATCGTTGTCTTGAAAAAGACTCAAGTGCAACACA
>JBMLRK010000272.1:0-7772 GCA_049241065.1 Spirosomataceae bacterium | reverse complement strand
AACATCATTCCCTAAAAGAAGGTATCTTTCAGTAAGTATAAATTTAAGCCAATAATAATTACGGTAATCATCCACGAAGCAACTTGTAAGAAACGGGAGTTAGCAAACTCCCCTAGCTTCGATTTCTGTCCTGTAAAAACCACTAATGGCACTACCGCAAAACTTAATTGAAGCGATAAAATAACTTGACTAAGTACCAATAATTCTCCTGTTCCTTTTTCACCATACATAATCGTTACAATAAAAGCGGGTACAACCGCAAGTAAACGAGTTACCATACGGCGTATCCATGGTTTTAAGCGTAGGTTCAAAAAGCCTTCCATCACGATTTGCCCTGCTAAAGTTCCCGTTAGCGTAGAGTTTTGTCCAGATGCCAACAAGGCAACTGCAAAGAAAATACTGGCGAATTTAGCTCCCAAAACGGGGTCTAATAAGTGATAAGCGTCATTAATATCGGCTACGTCCTGATAGCCTGTTGTATGAAACGAAGCCGCAGCCATAATCAGAATAGCAGCGTTAATCAAAAAGGCCAAAGAAAGAGATACCGTCGAATCAATCGTAGCAAAGCGAATCGCACTGCGTCTTCCTTCTGGATCTCGGTCATAATTTCGGGTTTGTACAATGCTTGAATGCAAGTATAAATTATGCGGCATCACTGTTGCACCCAAAATCCCAATGGCTAAATACAGCATCGAAGGATTGGTAACGATTTCTGTCTTAGGTAATAACCCATGAAACAATTCGCTCATAACAGGTTGAGCAACTACAAGTTCATATCCAAAACACGCCAGAATCATAAAAATTAAAGCCGCAACGATTGCTTCCAACTTCCGAAAGCCCTTTCCCTGAAAATATAATAAAACCAATACGTCTAATACGGTAATCAGTACGCCTACAGAAAGGGGTAATCCGAACAATAAATTTAAAGCAATTGCCGAACCAATTACCTCTGCCAAATCACAAGCTGCAATCGCTATTTCACAGAATAACCACAGAATAATCGTGACGGGTTCCGAATAAGCATCTCTACAAGCCTGAGCCAAATCTCTACCCGTCGCAATGCCCAATTTCAAGGCAAGGTGTTGCAATACCATCGCAAAAATATTCGATATCAGAATCACCGCCAATAAGGTATAACCGAACTTTGCCCCTCCAGCAATGTCCGTCGCCCAGTTCCCAGGATCCATATAGCCCACAGCTACCATTAATCCTGGCCCAGAAAAAGCAAAAAGTTTACGCCAAAAAGAAGCATTTTTGGGTACATGAATAGAGGCATTAACCTCTGGTAATGAATTCATTAATGGCTCGTTTTTCCAACTCATATCGCTACACAAAATTTGTGATTTATCCTTTTCATATTAATTGAAACAAACATAAGGGCTAATTTCTATAATTCAAAACTAATTTTTAGATTAATCTAAAATTATTCTTTTAGCATTATAAAAATTATCTTTGTTAAAACATTAACCAATCATCCATCTTCTATGGCTTCGTTTACTGAAGAAAATTATTTAAAGGTCATCTACAAACTCTCTTCCGAAACAGATAGCGAGATTAGTACGAATGCCGTTGCAGAACAAACTCAAACCAAAGCGGCTTCTGTGTCGGATATGCTTAGAAAACTATCTGAAAAAAAACTGGTTAGCTATCAGAAATATCAAGGCGTTCGCCTAACGGCCGAGGGAGAAAAAGTAGCCCTAAAAGTAATACGAAAACATCGGCTATGGGAGGTTTTCTTAGTGGATAAATTGGGCTTCAATTGGGATGAAGTACACGATATTGCAGAAGAATTAGAACACATTGATTCAGAGAAACTCGTAGCCAAACTGGATGAATACTTAGGATTTCCTAGTTTTGACCCTCACGGAGACCCCATACCCGATCATCATGGAGTGATGCCAGCTCAAACCTATCAAACATTAGCAGAAATTAAAAAAGGGGACAAGGTAATTATGATGGGCGTTTCAGAACATTCGACGGCTTTTTTACAATACCTTGCCAAAATCAACTTAGTATTGGGTACTACCATTCAAGTGGTTGATGTTAACACGTTTGACAAGTCACTACAGATAGAATTATTCAACGATACAACTATATTTATCACACGTGAAGTTTCAAAAAATATCCTTGTTAAAATACAATAAAAAAACCTAGTAAAGCCGCCACTCTACTAGGTTAAAAAGATTTGCATTACTAGAATACCTTACAAAGGTATAGGAGAATTTTAATATTCATATCATTTCATATTATTTCCATAGCTTTTTTACATAAAAGCAAAAAAAGGACTTTAAAGCAAAATTTTATACTTTTTTTTTAAAATAAACTTTCGATTTAATAATTTTAATATTATTTGATATAAATAAAATCCTACAATTGTATCATTTGAAGACACGGGTGAACAAAAAAAATAAGACTACTTTTTGAGCAGTCTTATTTTTTTTGATATTTAAAAATCAATATTCGTCTTCATTAAAGAAGAAGTCATCCTTTGTTGGATAATCAGGCCATATTTCTTCAATACTTTCAAAAGGCTGACCGTCATCTTCCAACTCTTGCAAGTTTTCCACTACCTCCAAAGGAGATCCCGTGCGGATAGCAAAATCAATCAATTCGTCTTTTGTGGCAGGCCATGGAGCATCTTCTAGGTAAGATGCCAATTCGAGTGTCCAGTACATATTTTCGTTCTCTAAATTTGGTTACTAAATTATTTAATAGGATGTTCAATGGTAAAACGCATTTACCCTTTACAATGTTATTTTACTTGATATTTTTTGTCAATTCTTTGACTAGCAAATAATTGGACTGCAAAAGTACATTTTTAAGCAATGATAATTTAATTACTTTCTAAAACTCTTGCCTAAATAACTAATTTTTTACTAAAAAAGTACCAAAAAAGTAAATTTTCTTTTACATTTTTTTCACAACAAGCTTAAATTGCTTACGAAATGAGCCTTCTAAATTGATATGTACAAAATATATGCCATCTGTTAGCAAGTCCTCTGGAGAAATTTGACAAGTTGAAGTAGATAGGTTCATTTTAGAAAACCGTATCATTCGACCATCTAAACTATACATAGAAATATCAGCCGCTGAGATATGATCCGCTTTTATAAAAAATATATTTTCTTCTTGAAGAGGATTTGGATAAACGCCTAATTCTGCCAATTGCTCTTCTGCAAAAATGGCTAGAGGTCGATAAAAAACCGAAGAGCTATCTATATCCACCTGAACTAAACGATAGTAGCTGACCCCACCAAAGGGCATCTCATCCGTGACTTGATATTGATGTGCCTCTGAAGATGAACCTTGTGCAGCCACACGCTTGATTTCTTGATAATGAATAGCGTCCTGACTTCGCTCAATAACAAAGTGGCTACTATTACTTTCAGAGGCGGTTTCCCAATTTAGCTGTACTTGTTTATTTTCTTGGAGCAGTGCCTTAAAATAAACCAGCGAGACGGGTAAAGCAATATTAATCGGGTTAGGAGAAACCCTCGTAAAATCAGCACTATTATCATTGGTATCTTGCCCATTAGAAATTCTCCTCAAGGCACGTGTAGCATCCATCGCTGAAGCTAGTGTACCTTCGGAAGCATTAGCTGTACCATAACCCAAAAAATCTACTAGATTTCCTCCTGTTGGAGTTGCTGTATTAAAAGCAGTAGTTGTACTTGACAAAGCTAATTTACCTGCCGATACAGCCAAATCTACATCCAACAAGGTAATTCCCCCAGATCCAGCTAGCGTAGTAGCATCAAAATCAGGCGTTGGAATTGGATTTTGTGAGCCGTTGGTATTACCGTCAAATTTAATTAGGTAGTACTGATTAGTGCCAATAGAACCCGTCAGCGGGAATACCTTCCAAGTGCTAGAAGTTGAGTTTTGAGCTTTTTGAAGTGACCAGCCCGCTAATGACTGTGCGGTATTGCCCTTGTTGTAAAGCATTACATAATCGTTCTTGTAGTAAGAACCAATATTTCCACCCCCAGCATATACTTCATAAATAACTACTTGTGCATTTGAATAAAAGGAGAGAAGTACTCCGAAAAAGAGTGTTGAAAAAAAGGATTTCATAAATGTAGATTTGGTAAATTGAACTATTTTTAACAAAAGTCAAATTAAATGGTAGTGTAAAAATATTGACCGTTTACTAAAAAAGCAACATTACTGCTATATATTCTGGAACTAGCTGGTACAAATGAACTTTTTTTTTGTATATTCAAACAATAAAACTTACCCCAATTTAACATTTATGTTTTTAGAAAAAGATTTTATCCAAATTCAATCAAAAGGTATTGAGGTTTCTGTTGTTGAACAACAAATTAAAGATTTTGAAGAAGGTTTTCCTTTTATGCAGCTCGAAAAGGCAGCAACGGTTGGAGATGGTGTAATTAAATTAACAGCCGAGCAATTGGCTGATTATTCTAGTCAATACACCGAAAAAGCAACTGCTTTAACTACCCTAAAATTTGTACCAGCTTCGGGTGCTGCAACCCGTATGTTTAAGTCACTCTTTGCATTTTTAGAAGAAGGTAAAGAAGACAAATCAGTAACACAGTTTTTTGATAAATTAGCAGACTTCGCATTCTATGATGATTTAGTAGCAACGGGCGTAGATTTATCAGACAAACAGGCTGTGGTAGAGGCGTTCTTGACCGAAAAAGGTTTAGGCTATGGCGTTTTACCAAAAGGCTTATTAAAGTTTCATGCCTATGAAACAAGCTCAAGAACGGCTCTTGAAGAGCATTTAGTAGAAGCGGCCAACTATGCAAGTAGCGAAGGCGTTGCTAAATTACACTTTACCGTTTCGCCAGAACATAGACCTAAATTTGAAGCGTTATTAGAAGAATGTCTTCCTTCGTACAGCGAAAATTTGGGCGTTACATTTGACATTTCGTTCTCTGAGCAAAAAGCTGCAACCGATACCATTGCTGTAAATATGGACAATACGCCATTCAGAGAGAAAGATGGCTCTTTATTGTTCCGTCCTGCTGGGCATGGTGCGTTATTGAGCAATTTAGATGACATTAATACCGATGTGATTTTTATCAAAAATATTGATAACGTAGTACCTGACCGTATCAAAAAGGATACTTTCGACTACAAGAAAGCATTGGCTGGTATTTTGTTGGAATATCAAGCTCGTATTTTTGCTTACCAAGAGCAATTAGCGAATGAAGCTAGTACAGAATTGGTGGCCGAAGTATTGAAGTTTATTGAGGTTGATTTGTGCGTAGCTACCCCTGTAAGCGTAACTACCGCAGAAGAACAATTTGCTTACATTACTGCCAAATTGGCTCGTCCAATTCGTGTATGTGGCGTAGTGAAAAATACGGGTGAACCTGGTGGTGGACCTTTCTGGTGTAAAAACTCAGATGGCTCAACTTCACTACAAATCGTAGAATCTGCTCAGGTAGATATGGATACTGCTGCTCAAAAAGTAATTTTCAACGAATCGACACACTTTAACCCTGTAGATTTAATTTGTTCGGTAAAAGATAGCGGCGGTACAAAATATGATTTATTAAAATTCCGTGACCCGAAAACAGGCTTTATCACAGAAAAATCGAAGGATGGAAAGGCGTTGAAAGCACAAGAATTACCAGGACTTTGGAATGGTGCGATGGCTGACTGGAATACGCTTTTTGTGGAAGTACCTATCATTACATTCAACCCTGTTAAAACGGTGAATGATTTACTTCGTGAAGAACACCAGTAGGGGTTTTGGATTATAGATGTTGGATTTTGGATTGTCTGTTCGTAACATCCAAAATTCAACATCCAAAATTACCTTTAGAATCTTTTCAAGATCTTCTCTACTGCGTGTAAATATCCTCCTCCAAATAAATTCACGTGTACCATCAACGGGTACAAGTTGTATAAAGGAATGCGTTCTGCAAAACCTTTTTCGATAGGCATTACTTCTGCATAAGACTGATAGAAGGCATCTTCAAAGCCTCCAAACATTGTCGTGAAGGCTAATTCAGCTTCTCTTAATCCATAATAACAAGCAGGGTCAACTAAGGCAACTAAGCCTTGTGCATCGGTCATTACATTTCCTGACCATAAATCACCATGTAATAATGAGGGAGCATGGTTGGGAATCAACGACGGGATTTTCTCGAATAAGGCTTGAAATTTATCGCCTAATTCTGGGGTAATTCGTCGTTCATAAAGGGCTCTACCGACCTGTATTTTTAATCGTTTTTCGATAAAAAACTCCACGCCATTGTCCATCCATTCATTACTTTGGGGTAATGCTCCGATGTAATTATTAAAATCTAAGCCAAATTTTGTATTCGTCTGCTGATGAAGTAAGGCTAATTTTTGCCCAAAATCCTCCCAATAGTTAGCTTGTTGGAAACCTGCTTCCAAGAACTCCATCATGAGGTATTCTTTATCTAAAATTTTACCATAATTGATAATTTTAGGAATTGACAAAATTCCCTGACTATGCAATAATTGTAGGCTTTTAGCTTCACTCTCAAACATGCCATCGTGGTCACCCTGATTCCATTTGATAAAATAGTCTCCTTCGGTTACTTTGACTTTTACGGCTAAATTGAAATTGCCGCCATAAAAAAATTGAAAATCCAGTATTTCAGCCTGATAACCTAAGTTCTGAAATAGGATACTTTCTATAAACTGGTATTGCTCTTGTGTCTGTAAAGTCATACGTTCCGTTCGGATTTCCCTTTAATGAAGAACCAAATTTACAAGAAAAGACCTAAATTGCAGTGATAAAATCAGCAAATCACGGTTTGTTCTGTATAATACTAAATCACATTCTTAATTAATTTATTGTTTTATGAAATATAAAAAACATGTTTTTATCTGTGCGAACGATAAAGACGCTCCGAAAAAGTGTTGTGGTTCTGAAAGAGGGATGGCATTAGTGGATGCTTTCAAAGAATCATTAAAAGAAAAGGGCTTACTTAAAGAAATGAGAGCTCAACGTACAGGTTGTTTAGATGTATGTGCATTTGGCCCTGGCTTAGTGGTTTATCCAGAAGGCGTATTCTATGGCAATGTCCAATTATCGGACGTTGAGGAAATCGTACAAAGTCATTTGGTAAACGATACGGTTGTAGAACGTTTAAAATTAGATTTCTAAAAATGTTTCAATTAGCCAATTCTAAGCAATTGGCTAATTGAACTATCACTCATTTTTGCCATTCTCTTGCTACTTTATTCCGAACAACAACGGGGAAATATCATGTATCGAATCTATCCTACGCTATTAAATACTTTTTCCCTTTTTCTAAACGAGAAAACGAATTCTCAGGGAGAAGTGATGGTTAAGCTTGAAGACTTGCTAGACCAAATCAACCGTGTCAGAAAACCAACCACCGAAGCACAACAAAAGGGTATTAATTTTGAAAAGGCTGTAACCACAGGTGACCTCGAAAACTTGTTTCAAGAATCAGTCATTGAAAAAACTCGTGCCTTATTACCTGCCAAATATAAAACTCAGGTCTATTCAGAAGCTATTTATAAAAACTGCCAAATTTATGGTTATGTGGATATTTTGGGCGGTAATAAAGCCTTTGATTTGAAAAGTACTCGTGCTTATAGTCCTAACCGCTTTGCTCTAAATCACCAGAATTTATACCTCTTGGGGTTACAAAAGTGGGGCGTAACAACTCTTGACTATATCATCACGGATTTTACAGAAGTATATCAAGAGTCGTATTCCTTAAATAGCTATGACTTTAGCCCTCTTTTCAAGGAAATAGATTTATTTGTTGATTTTTTGGAAGAACACCGTAAAC
>JBMLRK010000271.1:0-40151 GCA_049241065.1 Spirosomataceae bacterium | reverse complement strand
AAGTCTTTCTTGTTCATTGACAAGTGGTTACAACTCAATTACCCTACGAATGAAGCCTTAATAAAGGGCGTAAAAATCGTTTTTATCCCAGAGAATATCCATAATTTAGGAGATACAGTAAACTATCATTCAAGAAGAATCCAGTGGGACGATTTTTCAGGCAAACCCACTCCCTCCTCCTCCTACGCTGCTTCTATTTTTACCAATTTTGGTTATGATGCTCATTTTGACGTAAAAGAAAGTTATTTGATAGCGACCATTCAAACCAAAACGTATATGTTGCAAGGAATGTCTTGGGTGAGACCAAATGTTCAAGATACTTACGCATTAGCACACGAGCAGCTTCATTTTGATATAACGAATCTGGTAGTACAACGCTTTAAGAAAAAGATAGCACAGATGGTTGCCAATAACATTGATGACCTAAACAGTATGATTCAACTGACCTATTTGGAGTCTTACCGAGAAATGAACCAACTCCAAAAACAATATGACCACGAAACTCAACATAGCCTCAACAAGCTTATGCAAGCCGTATGGGAACAAAAAGTAGCTCAGTGGTTGGCAGCAAGTAATGAATAAGGATAGACCATTATAGCGGCTAATTTGCCAATATATAAAGACAGTGTAGGAAAGTTAAGCAGGGATTCTTCCTTATGTTTGTATTATCTTGAAATATCTCTATTTCTCGTCAAATTAATACTATTCATTTATACTACTGAACAACAATAATGGGAGCAATCTTAGGTGTTATTTTTCATTTTATTGGAGGTTTTGCCTCTGGCAGTTTTTATATTCCTTACAAAAAAGTTAAGGGTTGGTCTTGGGAAAGCTACTGGATTGTAGGGGGTATCTGTTCATGGCTTATTGTTCCTCCACTTGCTGCCTTTTTAACGATTCCAGACTTTGGTAGTATCATCAGCAGTACCGATGGAAATACCCTTTTCTGGACGTATTTCATGGGGCTTTTGTGGGGTATTGGCGGTCTTACTTATGGCTTAGGCGTTCGTTATTTAGGTGTTTCTTTAGGTAGTTCGGTTATCTTAGGACTTTGTTCTGTTTTTGGCTCAATCATTCCTTCGATTTATTACTATTTTAATCCAACAGCAGGCAAAGATACCATCCATGATTTAGTAAGTACCGACTGGGGAAGAATGGTCTTATTAGGCTTATTTGTTTGTGTGATTGCCATTGTTATCTGTGGTAAAGCAGGTGGTATGAAAGACAAGGATTTAGCAGGAGAAGTAAAAGATAGTAACGACGAATTCCAATTAGGAAAAGGCTTAATTTTAGCGACTATCTCTGGGGTATTAAGTGCTTGTTTTAGCTTTGGTATCGAAGCAGGTAGCTCAATGTCACAAGTTGCTAACGAAATTTGGGTAGCAGCTAACCCTGGACAAGGCGAATTTTTATTCCGCAATAACGTAGTTTATGTCGTTATCCTTTGGGGTGGTCTTACGACTAACTTTATCTGGTGTATGTACTTAAACGCTAAAAATAAATCGTTTGGAGATTACACCAATAAAGAAACTCCTTTATTGAAAAACTATATTTTCTCTGCTGTGGCAGGAACAACATGGTTCTTACAATTCTTCTTCTACGGAATGGGAGAAAGTAAATTAGGAAATGGCCCAAGCTCATGGATTTTACACATGGCATTCATCATTTTAGTAGCGAACTCATGGGGTTTAGTATTAAAAGAATGGAAAGGTGTTTCTAAAAAGACATTAATTACCATTGCGGTAGGTATTGCTACAATTATCCTTTCAGTATTGATTATCGGATATGGTAACTCGCTGAAATAGAATTATTTAATGATTAATGCGTAATGATGAATGTGTAATGGTTAATGCTTACAGCCAAATAATAATTCATCATTACTCATTCATCATTAAACATTACGCATTAACAATTATCGTAAACTATTTCTATACTTAATATAAGCAGGGTCGTTTAAGGCAAAATAAATCAATTTACGTAAACGGATATACGGATTGATGAGCGATTTAGGTAACAAGGTACTCACCTTAGGAGCGTATTTTTCGCTGATAATTTTATGTTCTTTTAGTCCCACGTGCGAAATCGTACTTGTTTTTGTACTACTATGAATTCGGAATGCTCCCCAAAGATTTTCTAAGCGTTGTGAAGTAACACCCTCTGTGAGTCCCCAACGAGACATTACTTCGTAGTCAAAGGCAAAGCTAAAATCTTCATCAAAATAGCCATAACGTTCACACAAGTCCTTACGGAAGAAAAACGCCTGATTATGAAGTTGCATTCCTTCATAAACCTGAGCTAATTTCGAGAACGGAATTGTTTTTAGATATTCATAAGCCACATCGTACTCGTCAACTAATAATAGCTGTCCGTAGAAAAAATCTGTCTTGGGTGCTTTCTTATAAGCTGTTGCAATCTCTGCAAATGCTCCTTTCGTAAAAATATCGTCCGAATTTTGGAAGGTCAATAATTCACCTGTTGCCATTTTCAATCCTCTATTAATGGCATTTGTTTGTCCTTTATCTTTTTCACTTACCCAGAAAGTAAGGTACTTTTCATATTTTTTGATGATGTCCACGCTTCCATCATTTGAGCCACCATCTAAAATAATGTATTCTAAATTGGGGTAATTCTGGTTCAAAACACTTAGAATCGTTCTTTCTAAATATTCGGCTTGGTTATAAGAAGGGGTAATGACACTTATTTTCGGATAAGAAGCATCTTTCGATAAAAGCACTTTCTCATCAAACTGTGGAGAACTTACAAATGCAGGAAGGCTATCGGCAAAGGAATTATGATACATATTGAAGAGGGATATTATGCGTTTCTTTTGTTCCTACGAACAATTAGTCCACAAAAATAGGGAGAAATATAGTTCCAACAAAGCGTTGACGTTGAAGTAACTATATCCTCCCATTCATCACTAAGCATAGGCGGTACTGTTGTGAAGTGATAATTAATCATATATTTGAAGGTCAAAAAATGGTGGGGTAACAACAGTTACCCCCATTTCAAACTCACCTTACTAATCCTACTTTAATTTTTTTTAACTGTTATCGAATACACACAGTTTACTGGACAAACCGAGCAAGCTACTGGTGGTGTAAGGGTAATATCAGTTGCACATTGATTATCACTTGAGCTAATCGTTATATTTTTTGTTCCTTCACTTATTAAATATTTTTGAGTAAAAGACACGTCCACATCATATAAACCTGTTCCAAGCCCTACTGCTCCCCACGAACCACCTCCTGTGCCATTACTTACAGAGACGTTGACGACAAAACTATAGCGGTCATCTGCGGGATCGCTTGTTTGCATATTATTACATACAATCGAAGAGACTTTTGCTACTAGAGAGCAACAAACTTTTGGAAGTAAATCTACCGACAGTGTTTTTGCACAAGAATTAAAAGTGTCATACATACGTACATAGTAACGAGTCGGATTACTTGGATTTAATAAATTTTGAAAATTTATGTTAGAACCCGCAAAAGAAGTGGCAGACGCATAAGAAAAACTCGTAGTATCTGTCCCAAAAGAATATTTTGTTCCTCCCACAATGCCACTCAGTAGGATTTCAGCGTCGTTATTGACAACCCCAGCCACACAAGTAGCCTGATTGACAACCACTGAACCAACAGTAATTGCATTACAAGGAGTCACGGTATAAGCTACATCGAAACTATGATTGCTTTGTCCCACATCCCCTGTTGTAAATGAGATGATTCCATTGGTATCTGCATCGGTATCAATCAAATCATTTGTTCCAACATTGGGCTTTTGCGAGAGAAAAACATTGTCTGCCCCTTGTGTAAAGACCAGTTGATAATTAGTTAAATAGGCAAGGTTTAATCCGTATTTCACAAAGGAACTATCCGTACCAGACGCAGATGAGAAATAATAATTCCCATTGGCATTGGTTATCGCCGAAGCGATTAAATTAGTTTTTGTGGCATCATACAGTTGTACAGTAACTCCTGCTAAAGCTGGCTCTCCTGCATCTTGAATTCCGTCATTATTGGTATCTTGCCAGACCCTATTCCCAATTTCAATAGGCATTAAAGGCGAATCAAAGGCAAAATCACCTAAACCATTGGCTTTCCCAAAGGTCTTTGGACTTCCTTTTGGGCTAAAATATAGTTCATAGGCAGTACCTGCTATTTCCGCTCCGTTGGTAGAAGACAAATGTTTTAGACCTCCAGAATCAAATCGCAAAGGATCCATAATGGTTAACATTGTTTCATTAATACCAGGTAATACTGCCACAGCTCCCTGTGATGTTTCTTGATGCTGCGTTAAGATAAATTCTCCAGAGAAAAACTCACCTCCTCCTGGCCCTTGATTGTTGGCAACTCCCCCATTTAGTACCTGCCCGTCTATTGTATTTACCATACCATTATTTTCTAGTACATAAGTGTTTGAGTTGCAATCTCTACCTGCTATCAGGATGTCACCTCCAGTTATAAACTCAGTCAAGGCTGTACCTTTCAGATTTCGATAATTTTGGAAGCCCCATTGATGCCCCGATCTATCTGTAAAAGCCATCACTAAATCGCCTCGTTCTGTAAAATCAATGTCGGAGAGTATTGGAGAAGGATAACGACCAAAATTAGGGCCAAAAGTTCCTGTTGAGGTACTTTTCGTCCACGGATACCATTGCGTTGCTGCTCCATTAAGTGTATAACCCTTGAGATAATTGAGTGGATACGACAACACAGGGCTTCCATCCATTGAGGTAGCAGTAGCAGGATTTGATAGACGAAAGACGTAGGCGTACATATCAGTTGCTCCGTTTACGAGATTCACCCCACTATTTTCAGCCGTAGTGACTGCCCCAACATATACTTCACCACGATAATATTTGACTCCAAAAGGACGTAATACGCCATTGGTAACCGCAACACTAGGGAGAGCAATGCTGGTGACAGCTACCACAGCCGTGGGATTATAAGGATTATCTAATTCGAGACGATACAATCTTTTTCTAAATAAATTCACCACAAAAAGGTACTTACCGTCGTCACTAAGAGTTATCCCTCCTAATCCCACTTTACCCACTTGGTCGAAGGTAGCAGGGTCATTACTAGGCAATAAGGGATTACTACTCAATCCTCTTTCTGTATTTGTACCCACAACTCCAAAACCTTGTGGCATACCCGACAACGTATCGGTAGCCCCTGTATAAGTAGCCGTTGTTCCTGCGGTATTAATGGTAAAACTTGACCCTTCGCCAAAGGTTGGAGAAGAAGCACTTACACCTCTTGTATTGTGTCCATTAGCATCCATATCATAAAAAGGTGCTACCATAAAGGAATTGGCAGTTGGAGTCAATAAATAAATTCCGCCAGTCCCCAATGTACCAAGACCGACGTGTCTTTTTAGAAAAGCGGTTGTAAAAATTTTCTTGGCTTGCTTGCTATAAGCTACTCCCCAAGTAGCTCCTAAAATCGTTCCGTTTACTTTTAAATTCGGAGGAGTTAGTGTGTCTGCATTGGTATATGGGAAACCAACGAACCACTCTAAACTCCCCGAACTACCAGAGCCACCTCCCGCCAGAGGGTCTCCATTGACATAACAAGGAATGAATACTTCCGTTTTTGCTTTTCCTAGATTATAATCGGTAGGATGATTAATGGCAAAATTGATATTGCTTGCCCCTGCTACCGTAAATTGAACAGAGCTACCATAAGCACTACCATTTAGCCCTGTAAAGTCTAATTTATTATCGACACAAACGGTCGTCGGGATTTGAAATTCTACTCGGATAGCTCCTGTACAAGTAGTGGGAAGGGTGTAATTGGGTGCAGTAGCCCCACTGGTCGTCGTCGAACTACATAAAGTACCGTTGGTGTTATAGGCATTCACGATGATGCCCGAGACGAGTGGCTCTCCAGATTGACGAATACCGTCGCCCGAATAATCTCGAAAGACCATTCCTGACTGAGCAGAGACTTCACTAAGAAGTAATACGGATATAATCAGAGAAAAGGCTATTCTAAAAAAATAAACTTTTCTAAAAGCTATTGCCAAATATGTGTAGTGTGACATGAAATTACTGTATTAATTATGACGAATTCTATTCCATCAAAACTATACAAGTTTCACTCCAACACTATATACAAAAATGAATATAAATTATACCATCTTGAAACATTTACATACTAGATTACGTCACTTATCTTGTTTTTTAAGTCATTTGGTTTTAGATTCATGTACTTCTGAAACTGTCTTGAAAAGTGAGTAATATTGGTAAATCCAACGGCATAGGCTGCTTCTGTGATGTTACATTGCTTACTTTCTAGCAATTGTTTGGCATACTTAAATCGTTCCTGTTGAAAATATTGATAAAAATTTTGTCCAAAATACGTTTTAAATTCCTGCTGAAACTTCACACGATTCATTCCTGCAATTTTAGCCAAGTCGTCTAAACGAGGAGGAGGCATTTTAAAATTAGCCACTAATAATTTAGAGGCTTCTATTACTTGTTGATATTCTTTATGTTTCTTTTGGGAGGACAATAATACATTACTCGGGAAAAAATAAAGCATAAAATCATCTATAAAAGCCCCTAGTTTCTCTTTATTTTCCACTTCAGAAGCCTCAGAGATATTATCGAATGGTAAATTATGCTTTTGGGCTAAGTACTGAAGTTGAGCTACATTATCCATAAAGCGAAGGGCTTTATTAGCATAATCTAAACGGATTTGGCTAAACCCTTGAGAGATGAAAAAAGATTCGTTCAAAAATAAAAGTACCATTTTTACGTCTCCTGAATGCTGAATCCACGATTGTACATCGTTGATATTATACTCAAAAAGTGCATTTCCACCTTGTTTTTTGTGTTCATTTACAATAAACTCTACTTCTACAAACGTGTCTGAATTGTCCACCTGTATGAACAATACTTTAAGCCAAACCGTTGAATAGTGGCAGGTAAATGAAAGATGCGTAGAAACTTTATAGGTAACGTTACAGGCGATACCCCAATTATCAAAGCCGAGGTCAATTAACTGATGTGAGCCATCCCAATAGCTAGTAGGCAAGACGCTACTATCGGTAGGTAGCGTCTCGCCATTATACATCCTATTTAGACCTTTATAAAAGTCTTGGGGATGTTTGAGGATGATTAATGGATTTACAAACATGGATAATTGATTGGTTTTATTTCCCAGCAATCACCATCAATTTATCGTTATTACGAGCGACTATGATTGCTTCTTTATTTTGAATTTTGATTTTGGCAAACGCTTTCACTTGCCCTTTAATTTGTAATCCATTCAAGGATTTTACCTCAAAATTGCCCTTCCCTTTATTAATCAGTAGGGTTCCATAGTCTGCGTCGTAACGTCCTAGTTGAATATTACAATCGTAAAAATTTCCTCCTAGTAGAACATCTGGCAGTTTATCTCCATTGGCATCAACCACCTGAGCAGTCATATAAGGCGTATATTGAGCTTTTGAAGGAAGTGATTTTACCGTAAAATTCCCTTTACCATCGTTAATTAAGATGGCATTATCAAAAAAGTTTGCCTCAAATACCTTCGCATTACCCAATTCAGAAGCCCCAACGATGTCCTCAATACTTGCCTTAGCGAAATCTTTTGCTAATAGGAATTTTTTCTTGGTGTATGGGAACTGCTTTTGCGTTTCCATTTTATTGGCAAACATCGTTTCCTTATCAGCAAGGTAATAGCTCACCACTTGATCTGTTGAACCATTTTTATCAAAATCACTCACATACATACGTACAGGCTGTTCTTTACTCGCTTTTAGTCGGCTATTTTGTCCTAAATTACCTACCAAAATATCCAAATCACCATCTGAATCAATATCGGTAGTTAACGAGAAATTCCACCAGCCTTTTTCCTGAGAGAGCATTTTTTTAGTGAACACTCCTTTTTGATTTTCAAATTCACAAATACCATCCCATTCAAGCATGACTAAAAAGTCGGTGTCTCCATCTTTATCTAAATCTGTTAATTCTACATTTTTAACTAAGCCAACCGTAGCAAGTTCTGGAGCATATTTAGCGGTTACATCTTTAAATGCCCCTTTGCCATCATTTAGGAGCAAATACGATTGTGGTATTTTTCCATAAGCATACGGTACAGAACGCCCTGTAATCAATAAATCCATCACACCATCTTTATTCAAATCAAGTGATTTAACCTTAGATGCAGACATCAAAATATTACTAAATGCGTCCTCTTTAGCAGTCAAACCGCCCTTTCCATCATTTAAATAAACACGTGGATGTAAGTAAGGTGAACTACCAAAAAACTCATTTCCTCCTTCTGCAACCACTAAATCAAGGTGTGTATCTTTATTGACATCTACCCAAATAGCATCTACTTCCTCATAGATACTATCCTTTTTGAAGACAGGCTGTACACTTTCTCTAAATTTACCATTGGGGGTTTGAAGATATAAATGAGGCATCGAAGTCTTTGACGAACCTAAAAACAAATCATCCAAACCATCGTGATTAATATCGGCGATAGCTAACGCTGGCCCTTCAGAAGAGATTTTATGAGGAATAAGTGCTTCTCGTTCAAATTCTTCAAAGTCATTTTCTTCATGAATAACATTTAAATTAACCTCATTTGCAATATCTTTTACCTCAAAATCATTCGTTTTATGTTTCTGATAAGCCGTATAATCAAATTTGGGCAAGCCTTTCACATACGTAAAATCGATTGCTGATTGACTCAGTGGCACTTTCTGAAAGGTATTATCAGGCCAAATCAAAATGCTCGAATCAATGGTACTTTTATCTCCTAAACCAATCACCCAAGGAACTTCCATAGATGCCTGAAACGCCCTAACAGGAAATTTCTCAAAAGACATAATTTCGCCTTTCTTCTTGAAAACTAATAACTTAGCACCAATAGCATTCCTGTTTTTTTCCGAGCCATTTAGCTTAATACGAATACTTTGTTTCCCTTCAACCGTATATTCATTATTTTTGTTTTCATAAACAAATGCTTTGTCATTGATATTATTGGTAACAATATCCAAATCGCCATCGTTATCCAAATCTGCATAAACAGCTCCATTTGAATAGGACTCTTTGTTATTCAAAATTCGTTCTTCCGAATCGGCAAATTTCAACTCCGCATTATTTAGAAAAAACTTGTTCTTAATTTTAATTTCAGGAAGTTTATCAATCAAAGAAGCATCTGATTCATCGAATTCTTTATTTTGAATTTTCTGTTGAATTTCATCCGTAGAAACAAAGTTGATATAGTCTGAGTCATTCATCCGTTTGGGAATCCCATTCGAAATGAATAAATCTTTTTGTCCATCGTTATCAAAGTCCATGAATAATGGCGACCAAGACCAATCGGTTGCATGGACACCTGAGAACACCCCTATTTCTGAAAAAGATACGTCTTTTACGTTGCCTAAGCCTACCTTAATCCCTCTATTTAATTGGAGATTATTTCTAGAAAACTGATAGTTATAGCCTTGACGAATTTTGTATTTAAAGATGTTATACGAATCCTCTCCCTCTGAACGTTTCAAAATTTCTCGGTCAAAAGGAAGCATATCTAGGGAAATGATTTCGGGAAAAATATCATTATTGATGTCTGCAATGTCAATCCCCATCGAAAATTGACTCGTGTGCATCATTTCTTCTTCTATTTTTTCCTTAAAACTTCCATTCTGTTGATTGATATACAAATAATCATTTTCATGAAAATCATTACCAATGTACATATCTGGATACCCGTCAAAATTCACATCGCCCAATCCTACTCCAAGTCCATAACCTAAGGCATCTGTAAAAATGCCTGCTTGTTGCGTTACTTCAACATATTTACCATCGTTATTCACAAATAGTTTATCTCCTGCCAACGGATGAACCGTTCCTTGAAAATGATCTCTAGCACCAAACGTTCCGTTTTGATGTACCGAATGATTCAACTGAAACATATCCAAGTCACCATCGACATCGTAATCAAAAAAGACTGCTTGCGTACCAAAACCCACTAAATCTAAGCCGTATTCTTTTGATTTTTCTTCATATACAGGAATACCTTCTTTGGTAATCTCCTTGCATACAAACAGTAAATTATGTCCTTTCAGAATATCAAAACCACCAACCTGACTTACATAAATATCAAGTTTTCCATCCTGATTTATATCAACCACCGAAACGCCATTCGACCAACCTTTCTCGCCCACGAAATTGGCTTTTTGGGTAATATCTTCAAACTTCATCTCACCTCTGTTGAGGTACAATTTATTTTCTTTGATATTTGCGGTAAAACATAAATCAACTAGACCATCGTTATTGAAATCGCCAGCTCCAACTCCTCCTCCATTATAATAATACATATAATTGAAGATATTTAAATCTTTGGTAGCCTTTAAGTCATTAGCAAATTCAATCCCTGTTTTATCCGAATCAAGTAATTCAAACAATACAGTCTCTTTTTTATTCGTACAAGCACTTATGAATAAGCATATCAAAAGACAGCTTCTAAGAAATATCTTTAGCATAAATTAGTTAATTAAACGATATAATTTAGGCACTTCATTATTAATGAGTGTCAATAGGTTAAGTTTCTTTTCTATTAACAAAGGACTAATCTGCTTGATTTCTCCATTCGTCACAAAACCGCTTTCTTGGTTTTTCAAAACTTTAAATACCCCTTTTCCCCTATTGATTAGAATATTTCCCCTACTTGCATCGACCATGCCTAATTGCGGTATAAAACCTGTATAATTGCCCCCTAAAACAATGTCGTTTAGTCCATCGTGGTTAATATCTATGCACGTAATTGCATTTACACACGACAATTGCACCGTTTCTGGCAGAGCTACCAGCGTAAAGTTTCCTTTACCATCGTTGATAGCGACGGCAGACTTACAATAATTTACTGTTTTCATTAAGGCTGTTTCCAACACATTAGCAGAGAATAAGTCTTTTAAGGACTTTTGAGCATAGTCTGAATGCTTCAAAATTTGCTTTTTCAACAACGGAAACTGTTCTGCCATCTCTCTTTTCAGAAACACCGTTACATCCTTACCATCAATGGTTTTCGTCAATATTTTATCCGTAGTTCCATTCTCATCAAAGTCTTTCACCCAGATTTTCAGCGGTTTCTCTTCACTAATATGAAGCGTAAAGTTTTCGCCCATATTTCCCAAAATCAAATCATTATCTCCGTCATTATCAATGTCACTTACCGCCAAAGCACCCCAGAAGCCTGCATAGTTTTCTAGTCCTGTGGTCATTACCTCAAGTTTTTTGCCTTTAAGAGTGAATACCATGGGAGTCATCCAGTCGCCTACCACTATTAGCTCTTTCTTTTTATCCCCGTTTACATCTTCCCAACGAGCGTCACGAATCATTCCTAAACTTTCTAATTCGGGACAAACAGCTTTAGTTACGTCCTTAAATACACCTTTACCACTGTTTTCATAGATAAAACTTGAAGGATTCATTCCATATTGCTTAGGCATACTTCTGCTTCCTACAAATAAATCTAAATCACCGTCGCTATCGTAGTCATACGGAGCAATCACGGCAGTATTGGTTTCATTATTCGGAATTGCTCTACTAGCGAAAGTAAAATTCCCCTTCCCATCGTTAAGATAAAGACGGTTAATTAACTCCCCTGTACCCGCTTCGGTTTCATTCCCCCCGCTACCTACTACTAAGTCCAAATCGCCGTCATTATCAGCGTCAAAAAAGGATGCAGCAGTATCCTCAAAAAAAGCAACATCACTAAATGACTTTTGTGACGACTTCTTAAAGGTATTTCCAGTTTGAATGTACAATTGTCCTGCCTGATTTTTAGCCCCACAAATATATACATCCTCTTTCCCGTCACCATTTACATCACCAATCGCAGCCTTAGGCCCTTCTTTTGATAATAACGCAGGTAGATTTTTCTCATCATAAAAATCCTCATAACTGTCCTCCTTATGCGTATCCATCGAATTCGTTACTAATTCAAAGAATGACTTAACAGCCTTATTTTGTAAGAATGGCAATACTTTAGCGTCCTTAATAGAGTAGGTTAACAATTTATCCGTACTCGGATTTTTCACTACGGTAGTACGCAAATCTGCCCAGGTAATCCGAATAGAATCCACTTTTGAAAGCGTTCCTAAACCAAAAGTCAGGGGATATTCGGTACTCGACTGAAAACCACGAGAAGGAATCACCGAACGAGTTAACACCATGTTATTCGTATAAACATCTACTTTCGCTCCAACCGCAAAAGTATTCTGTTTTTCACCTTGTAGTTTTACCTTTAAATAATGATTTTTTGTTTCTTGCTGTTCCGTTTTGTTGCGATACACAAAACAAGGCATATTCACATTGTTCACCACCAAATCTAAATCTCCGTCATTATCCAAATCGGCATACGCTGCACCATTCGAGAATGAAGGCGTTTCAAAGCCAAAATCAGCTGACTTTTCTTCAAATTTCAAGGTCTTTGTATTATGGAAAAAGTTGTTTACCTGCGGTTTAGAAGGCATTTGTTCCATAATTTTACCGATGCTTTCCTTCACGCCTGTTACTTCCATTTTCTGGCGTAACTCATTGGCAAAGAAATCAATAAAATCTTGGTCAATCACATCATGATAAATACCATTACACACATAAATATCATTGTAACCATCGTTATCTGCATCGAACATCAAGGCTCCCCAACTCCAGTCACTTGCGGCGACTCCTGCATAGTTACCCACCTCGCTAAACGTGCCATCTTGATTATTTAGTTGAAGACTATTTTGCTGAAACTGATTATAAAAACCTCGATCTTTTTTCAGTTTAAATACATAATGATTATCAAATGAAGACGTTGTTTTTAAGCGATATTCGTCACGAGGAAGCATATCCGTCGTCATAATTTCAGGGTATCCATCGTTATTGACATCCGCCATATCTGCTCCCATCGAAGCCAAGCTGATATGCTTCATTCGGTCTTCTATTTCCTCTTTGAACTTACCATTTTTCTGATTGATGTACAGGTAGTCTTTCTCATAAAAGTCATTAGAAACATAAATATCAGGATAGTTATCGTTATTGGCATCCCCAATAGTGACACCCAAACCAAAGCCAATTAAGCTACTATAAATACCAGCTTCCTTCGATACATCCGTAAATTTGGGTTGAAATACTCCCCCTTTGGGAGTTGGGGGGCTATCATTACGCATCAATTTATCGCCTCCGCCTTTCAAGAAATCTTTCACAGGCCAATCTTCGGCTCTCAATTCACGGTTATTCGCATAGTCAAGCGTGTTGACAGGAATAAAACTATTATTTAGGATATAACAATCTAAATCGCCATCTAAATCATAATCAAAAAAAGCGGCATGAGTTGTATAACCTCCTTCATCTAAGCCATATTTCGCCGCAGATTCGGTGAAGGTCATGTTATGGTTATTAATAAACAAAGCATTTTTTTGTTGGCTTGTAAACTTACGATAGCCAGCATTGCATACATAAATATCCAACCAGCCATCGTTATTAATGTCCACCATTACCACGCCTGTATTCCATTTATCGGTTTCGGCAACTCCAGCCTTTTGAGTAACATCTTCAAATTTAAACTCACCCTTATTCAAGTATAATTTATTCGATCCCATGTTAGCTGTCATAAATACTTCTGGTAAACCATCGTTATTTAAGTCTCCTACAGCCACTCCTCCACCATTATAAAAATTACGGTAATTAAAAATATTGAAATCATCCGTATTTTCGACCTTATTTACAAAGTCGATACCCGATTCTTTGGCATCCACTAATTCAAAGAGCGTATCTTTTTTCCCAGAGCAAGACACGAGCGATATAAGCAAAAAGAAATAGAAAAACTTTTTCAATTCAGTACGGAATTATAGTATATATATGTGATAAACTTATTTGTGAAGTGAGTTTATTCCCCTCAATAAAACAATTGACTTTCGGTTAAATCTTGTATTACTAACTTTGGTTTTTTATAGATAATCAACCCTGTTAATGTATTCCATTTTTCAGGTTCTCTTTCTGTTTGATATCTACCCACTTTACCTGTTAATTCCAATACCAATTTTTCCCGTGAGAATGACTTAATTTTAATTTCGCCATCAGTCATTAAATACCCTTCACCAATAAGTTTCTTTTTATCAATTAGCTTCCCAATCATCACGCTGGCACTAATTTGATTATCGGCAAAAACCTGTTTACTAATAGGTTTCTTTTCATACCATTGATTTCCTCCGAATGAAACTACTAGATTACTCTCAAATTGGTCATACACATTAAGGCGAAATGAATTATCAAATACTTGCACATCGCCAAAGAAAATACTTTCTGGTAGATAGAAAGCTTTATCATCAATCGAAATCAATACTTTAGCCTGTCCGTCCTTCAAGCTTGCAAAAGTCGATTCAATTTCTTTTTCAGTAGAAGAACCACATGAGCAAAGGAAAAAACTAAGAAATAAAACTGCGAAATATTTCATATATCTTGATAAATGGTTAATAGTATCTTACTTATTTGAAATGCCTAGTGAAGTTTTTTACGCTCAACTATTCAGAATCAATATACAGCATTAGAATGAGTAATAAAACAAAAATGCTCGAATATTCGAGCATTTTTGTTTTGTTACGATAAGTCAATTTTATTGTTTTTAAAAGCATTTAGCCTTGAAACAACCTATTAATAACCTGCGTTTTGTTTCAAGTTTGGATTTGAAACTAAAGCCGAAGAAGGAATCGGGAATAATACTCTGCTTACATCTTTATTTTCAGCACCAGTACCATTTAAGAATTTACCGAAACGAATTTCATACGTTCTAGCAAATCCTTCCCAATACGTTTCACGACCAATTTCATCAAACATATTTGCTTCTGTCAATGATGCCAAAGCACTAGCTCCACGAGCAGCTCTTAATGCATTCACCGTTTTCAATGCACCAGCAGCATCTCCACCTCTCAATTGAGCTTCAGCTTTAGCTAACACCGTTTCAGCATAACGCAATAAGATATACTTACCAGCATCAGCAGGGTGATATTTGATAACACGAATACCTTTATCCGTCGCAGCACCTGCTAAAGGTACATCACGAGTGAATGAAAGCACTTTGTTTGTACGAGTATCCACTAAAGGAGTTCCATCATCTTTGATTTGAGCACCAATTAAGAAACCACGGCCAATACCAGAGAATTCAGTCTTATTTCCTTTTGCAGGAATACCAATACGAGAATCCGTTTTCTCAAATTTATCATAAAAATCAGCTAACGTAGTAAATCCATTCCAACCAGAAGGGTTCTGATCGTAGTGTAACGTCATGAACCATCTGTTTTGAGGAGTTCCTTCTAAACTAACCAAAATAATTTCAGAAGATGCCTTCGTCGTAAAGTTAGTAAAGTAATCCTTCTCTAATGAATAACCAGCAGCGGTCACAGCATCAGCATAAGCAACTACTTTATCCATATCCGCTTTATCAAACGTGTAAGGACCTTCTGCTTTAGATGATTTGTAAACTGCTTTATTCAAATACAAACGAGCTAAAAGTGTATTAGCTGCTGCTTTAGAAGCCACACCGTTAGTAGCATTTGGTTTAGCATCTGCTAAGTTTGGTAACGCTTCCGTTAAATCCTTCACAATGAAGTCAAATGCTTCAGAACGAGTTTTAACAGCAGGATTTTCATCAACACCTTGCGTTACTTCTCTAAATGGCACTTGTCCAAAATAATCCATTACGTGATACATATTCAAAGCACGTAAGAACTTAGCCTGAGCTGCTTGTGATGGCGTTGGATCAGAAGCTAAGATTTCATTACACTTAAAGATACGTTGGTTTAAGCTATTCCACGCATCACGAACGTATGAGTGTGAAGCATCCCAAGTGTGAGCGTCCAATGTACGCCAAACCCCGTTGTCACCCCAGTCAACCCCTCTTGTAGGAGGAATCATTTCTGCTGAAGTATGCTGACCTAACGAGTACACGTTTGCTTGGTCAGTGAACACACCTAAATCGGTGTAAGCAGAAGCTAACAAGGCAGTAGGATCTCCTTTTGTAAATACACTACCACCTGTACTTACACGAACGATTGAGTCCTTTTCTTGCGTAATCAAATCGGTACAAGAAGCAAGTGAAGCGATACTGACACCTGCTACCAAAAGTCTATATAAATGATTTTTTTTCATTGTCTTAAAGAAATTAAAAATGGTTAATTAGAATGAAATGCTCGCACCAACAGTCCAAGTTCTAGCTCTTGGGTATGCAGTATAATCAATACCTGCTGATGGAATACCATTCAATGATTTGTTTGTGTTTACTTCTGGATCTTGACCGCTGTAGTTAGTAATAACAAACAAATTCTGACCTGTAACGAATACTCTCAAGTTTGAGATATTTTTACTTTGAGTTTTAACTCTGTAACCTAATGATAAGTTTTGTAAACGAACAAAATCACCTTTTTCTAAGAAACGAGTTGAAACATCTGGAGCATTAAGACCACCTTCGCCATTTCCGATTACATTCTTAGTAACGTTACGTCCATTTGTGAATGAACCTTGTGTAAAGAATGCGTTAGCCGTGTTGTTATAAATATAATTACCAAACACGCCATTGAAGAAGATACTTGCATCAAAGTTTTTATACTTAAAGTTGTTTGTAAAGCCTCCAGTTAAGTTAGGAAGAGGACTTTTATCTAAAAACTGTTGGAAGTCTCCGTTTGGATAAATAGAGTTTCCTGACGCATCAAATCCACCGAACTGACGTAAGAAGAATGCAAACATTGGTTGACCTTCTGCTAGACGTTCTGCAAATGCACCTGATAAACCTTGTCCGTTAACTTCACCTGTATCATAAGTACCTTTCAAGTTTTTGATTAAGTTTTTGTTGTAAGCAACATTGAATAAAACTTCCCATGAGAAATCTTTCGCTTCTACAACAGTAGCATTTAAACCTAATTCAACCCCTGTATTCTGAATATCTGTATCTAAGTTTTTCCAAACGAATGGTGTTGGAGCAGGTTGTGCTGAAACTACTTGGAATAATAAGTCTTTTGTATGCTTATCATAGAAATCTAATGTTCCAGAAACACGTCCTTTCAATACTGAGAAATCCAAACCGATGTTCAACGCTGCTGTTGACTCCCATTTCAAGTTCGGGTTGTTAAATGCTACTGCATTTAATGCACCACCTTCAATGTTTGTTCCACCTTGGTTGATTGTCCAAGCATTGTAACGGTCACGTCTGTCATATAAGTTGTGAGGAATCGCTTGGTTACCTGTGATACCATAACTTGCACGAACAGCTAAGTCTGTAAATACATCTTTCGGAATAAACGATTCTTCGATTAATTTATATTTCACAGCCAATGATGGGAAATAACCATATTTGTTGTTACCACCAAATTTAGTTGAACCATCCACACGTAGCGTACCAGTAATCAAATACTTGTTAGATAATGACAAGTTAACACGTCCGAAGTACGATTGTAATTCATCTTTCTCCGAAGAAGAGTTTTGAATTAATGACCCTGTTGTTTGGCTATTTGCTGATGCCAAGTTATTAATCATTAAATCCAAGTCAGATGTACGGAAGTTAGTAGCAGTAATATTCTTAGAATATTTATCGAAGCTTTGGTATGAATAACCTAATGTAGCATTCAATGAAGTTTTCTTACCGAAATCTTTGTCATAAGTGAAGTAGTTTTCCCATAATTGGTTATTGATTTCTACATCTCTTACATAAGCACGACCTAATCCAGCTACACCTTCAATTAATAAATCTTTCGAGTAAGCTGCTTTTCTTGTTGAGAATGATTTATCAAAACCTAAAACTGTTTTGAATTTCAACCCTTTAAACAATTGTAATTCAGCATTAACATTACCTAAAGCACGAAGTGTATTTGTGTTATCAGCAGATAAATTTAAGAATGCAAGTGGATTTGGTTCAGTGATACCAACTTGGTTATACACTTGATTACCATTTGCATCTTTCTTAAAGATAGCCATTGTTGGGTTTGTTTTTAAGATACCACCCATCAAATCACCTGTAAACCCTACGTTTTCAGAAATTGGAACGTTTACGTCTTTCGTATTTGCAACGTTGATGTTTGATCCAATTGTTAAACGATCTTGTAAGAATTTCTTACTTCCGTTGAAACCAACTGTATAACGTTTCATTTCTGATTTTTGAACGATACCTTGTTGATCTAAATATCCTAAAGAGAAACGGTAGCTACCAGATTGATCACCACCACCATAAGAGAAATTATGTTGCTGAGTAACACCTGTTCTGAACAACTCATTTTGCCAATCTGTAGAACCTCCTTGGTTTTTAGTTGGGTTTGCTGCTGCGTATTCTGAAGCACTTAACAAGTCATACTTCTTAGTAATACTACTCATACCAAGTGAATATCCATAATCAAGAGTTCCTTTACCTTTTCCTTTTTTAGTTGTAATCATAACAACACCGTTCGCACCTCTTGAACCATAAATAGCAGTAGAAGAAGCATCTTTTAAGATGTCAATACTTGCAATATCATCTGGATTCAAAAAGTTCAATGGGTTTTTAGCAGCCTGACGACCAACACCACTTGAAGATTCTCCGTCTGTTGAAGTTGCATCTGGACTCAAAGCAACTCCGTCAATTACGAATAATGGTTGGTTTCCACCATAAACTGAAGATGTACCTCTGATACGTACGTTAATACCACCACCTGGTTCACCGTTTGATTGCGTAATTTGCACCCCAGCTACACGACCTTGCATTAATTGTTCAGGAGATGAAATTACCCCTTTTGCAAAGTCTTTAACTCCAATTGCATTTACAGCACCCGTTGCATCTTTCTTTTTGATTGTACCATAACCAACAACCACAACTTCCTCTAATGTCTTGTCTTCAGATGACAAGCTAACATTTACGCTAGAACGATTACCTACTGAAATTGTCTGAGTAGCATAACCTACAAAAGAGTATGTCAAACTTGCATTACCAGCAACATTTAGTTTATATGTACCAGAAGCATCAGTTTGTGTACCTTTCGTAGTACCTTTCACTTGAATCGTTACTCCAGGCAATGCAGAGCCGTCTGCAGCATCGGTCACTTTACCCGTCACTACTCTGTCTTGTGCATAAGCACCAACAGAAAAAAGCACCGCTACAGCTAATAACATTACGTTTGTTAACTGTTTTGATACTACTACGTTTTGTCGTACAGAACGACACAACCATCTGTAAAAATGATTTTCCATAGGAATTTTAAGATTGGAAAAATGGTTAATGAAAAAATAGTATAAACAAAATTAGGACAATGAACAAATCTAAGAAAACAAAAGTAAATAGCTTCTAAGCAAACGTAGAGTTAGCTTCAGAATGGATGTTTTTATAAAAATGGCATATCTAGCTATATTCCTTAAATTGAATAATGTCCAGAATTCTTGGTACAAATTAGGCAATAAAACTTCTATTATTCAATTTTTTTTTGAAAAATTTTTATTACGCAAACGATTGCATGGCCTTTGAAAATTGGACAATAGGCATAGAAAAACAAGAGCGTCTATCAACAATTGAAAACGTAAGAACCCCTTTTATACCTGATAAACAAGGTTTTTGTTAAAAAATGTTAAAATAAATCAAAACGTTTTTTATTGAATTTTTTCAATAAAAAATACATATAAAATAATCGAATTTTTATTTAGATTGTTATCACTAAAATATCCACTGAATTAAATAAAGCACTGAATTAAGAGTATTCAAAACAGATTTTCAATTTCGGCAATGCTATTTTGCAGGTTGTAGAGATACAAAACGTTTGGAAAATATCATTTTCTATTTTATAATTTTTTTCATAAAACACATAACATTATAACGAATAAAAAGGCAAGATAAAATAATGTTGTATTTTTGAACTTCGTAAAATTAAGGGAGATATTTCTCTTGCCTTAGATTAAATTAGAACCATGAGTCAGACTGTAAGTAATCACCAACTCTCTCAACTTGCAAGCCAATTAGAAGGCACGTTGCATTATGATACTGTTATGCGTACACTATACGCTACAGATGCGTCTGCGTACCGTGAGATGCCAACGGCAGTAGCTATTCCAAAAACAAAAGAGGATATCAAGAAATTGATTGATTTTGCCCGTTCCAATGGAACTTCGCTAATTCCTCGTACTGCGGGTACGTCCTTAGCAGGTCAGGTTGTTGGAAATGGTATTGTAGTGGATGTATCTAAAAACTTTACTAGTATTTTAGAGGTCAATAAAGAGGAGCATTGGGTACGTGTGCAACCAGGTGTGGTACGTGATGTGCTAAACATGGAGTTAAAAAAACACGATTTGTTTTTTGGCCCTGAAACTTCTACTGCAAACCGTGCCATGATTGGTGGAATGGTTGGAAATAACTCGTGTGGCTCAAACTCTGTAGTATATGGCTCAACTCGTGAACATGTGATGGAAGTTACGGCGTTCTTATCGGATGGCTCAGAAGTAGTTTTTAACAACCTAACAAATACTGAATTTGATACACTAGTAAACACGGCGAAACAAAAAAATGGTTCTGCATCGTTACTAGATACGATTTATAAAAAGACAAACGAGGTATTAAGCGATTCATTCAATCAGAGCGAAATTCGTAAAGAATTTCCAAAACCTACGATTGAACGTAGAAATACAGGATATGCCTTGGATATGCTCCTCAATTGTGAACCTTTCACGGCGGGTGGAAAACCGTTTAATTTTTGTGAGCTAATCGCTGGCTCAGAAGGAACACTTTGTTTTATCACTGAAATCAAATTACACGTAAATGATACGCCTCCAAAAGAAATAGGCTTGGTTTGTGGTCATTTCAATACAGTTGACGAAGCATTAAGAGCAAATTTAATTGCACTGAAATATAAACCATCGGCCTCTGAATTGATAGATCATTATATTTTGGAATGTACAAAAGCAAATGCAGAACACCGTCAAAACCGTTTTTTTGTACAAGGTGACCCAGGAGCTATTTTAGTAGTAGAATTACGAAGCGACTCTTTTGCGGAGATTGAAGAGAAAGCTACAGCGATGGAAGCGGAAATGCGTGCTGCGGGTTTTGGTTATCACTTCCCTGTGGTTTCGGGAGCAGATGTCAAAAGAGTTTGGGATTTGAGAAAAGCAGGGCTTGGCCTATTGTCAAACCTTCCTGGTGATGAAAAAGCAGTAGCTGTAATTGAAGACACAACTGTCGATGTAAACGATTTGCCTGAGTTCATCCGTGAGTTCAATGAAATTTTAGATAAAAATAACTTGTATTGTGTGCATTATGCCCATGCAGGTTCGGGAGAAATCCACCTTCGCCCGATTATCAATCTAAAAACGGTGGAGGGAAATAAACTTTTCCGTCTAATCGCAGAAGAAATTGCAACCTTAGTTAAAAAATATAACGGCTCATTATCTGGCGAACATGGCGATGGTCGTTTACGTGGTGAATTTATTAAGCAAATGGTGGGCGACCACAATTATGCTTTAATGAAAGATCTCAAAAAGACATGGGATCCATTAAATATTTTCAATCCGAATAAGGTGGTAGATACCCCTCCTATGGATACGTTCTTGCGTTATACCCCTGGTCAACAAACACCAGAGTTTAAAACGACTTTCCGTTTCTATGACCAAGACATTTTGCAACATGCAGAACAGTGTAATGGGTCGGGTGATTGTCGTAAAACTCACCTGTCGGGCGGGACGATGTGTCCTTCTTATATGGCAACTCGCAACGAAAAGGAAACGACCCGTGCAAGAGCAAACATTTTGAGAGAGTTCCTAACCCTATCAGACAAATCTAACCGCTTTGATCATGAGGAGATTAAGGAAGTTATGGACTTATGTTTAGCGTGTAAAGGATGTAAATCTGACTGCCCTTCAAACGTCGATGTTGCGAAGTTAAAAATGGAATTTTTACACCAATATTACAAAGAAAATGGCGTTCCATTCCGTAGCAAATTGGTAGCAAATTTCTCAAAACTTTCAGGCTTATTGTCATATACTCCGTGGGCGTATAACATGATTTTTGATACGCCATTTTTACGTCGAATTGCCAATAATGTAGTTGGTTTCCACCCTGAAAGAACGATGCCATTGTTAGCAAAGCAAACCTTTACTAAATGGTTTAAAAATCGTACTTCGGAAGCAAAAGCAGATGCTAAATTGGTTTACTTATTTGCAGATGAGTTTACGAATTTTAACGACGTTGAGATTGGGAAAAAGACGGTTCTCCTTTTTGAAAAATTAGGATATAGAATTGAAGTACCTAAACATCTACCTTCTGGCCGTCCACAATTGTCAAAAGGGTTACTAGACGATGCGAAGGAATTAGCTAACAAAAATATTGAGTTGTTACAAGGTATCATTACGGAAGAAACGCCATTAATCGGTATTGAACCTTCTGCCATTTTAACATTCCGTGACGAATACCCAGATTTAGTAAACGATAACTTGCTAGAAGCAGCTCGTTCAATTGCAAAAAGCACCTTTATGGTTGAAGAATTTTTAGCAAAAGAAATTGATGCTAAACGTATTTCAAAGCACGTATTCACGACAGAAAAACGCTTAATCAAATTACATGGACACTGTCAACAGAAATCGTTGTCGAGTTTAGTGCCAGCTAAAAAGGCCTTGTCATTACCTGCAAATTATGAAGTACAACTAATTCCGAGTGGATGTTGTGGTATGGCAGGTTCATTCGGTTACGAAAAAGAACACTTTGAATTATCGAACCAGATTGGCGAATTAGTATTATTCCCGACGATTCGTCAACAAGGAGAAGAGGTACTCATTGCAGCATCAGGAACAAGTTGCCGTCACCAAATCCATGATGGTACAGGCAGAACAGCTCAACACGCAGTAGAGATTTTGTTTGATGCCCTACTCTAGCATAAAATCTATTTCCTTTAACGCCTGTAAAAGAATTCAAACCCTATTTACAGGCGTTTTTTCTTCTGATTTAAAACTCCGAAATAACTAACTCCACGTACTTAGGCAAGCTCTCTAGTATCGTTTAAAAGCCCTAATATCATACCTTTTAGAATATGAAAAACTCTACAGTAGCTCATCCATACAACTATGTGGCAATCGGTATCCTAATGATTCCAATCGCTATATTTTGTTTCCTGATTTACACTAATAGTTTTAACATGATTTCTCGTGACGAATATCGTATTGCGGGAACATTCATTAAACAGTTTCATCAAGCAGCTACTTTTCAAGAATATTTTAGTGCATTTTATATACAAGAGAATGAAAGTCGTCCAATCTTTGTCAGAATACTCTATCTGCTAACCTATTTAATTGAAGGGACTTATGACTTTAGAACGGTATGTCTTTTCGGAAACCTAGAATTACTAACCTATATTCTTATTTTAGGTCTGGCATTTAGAAGCACTGGAAAATCCTTATTATACTTTATACCTGTCCCCTTCATTCTTCTAAATTTATCGCCCTATTTTACCTTCTTTTTTTCGTATGAAACCTACTTTTATATAGCGTCATTCTTTTTGCCCGTGACTATTTTTTATACCGCTACGATGGGAAAATCGAAGGTAACTCCCTACCTACTCGCATTGCTTTGTATTGGGGTAGGAAGTGTGACAAGCGTAGTTACTTTATTATTAATTTTTCTTAGAATACTAGAAAAAAAATACCTATCAGCGTTCTTCTTCGCTATAATTCTAGTTATCTCTATTTTGGTAATCCCTAAAGACGGAGCAGGAAAAGAAGCAGGCATTATCTCGGAAATTCTACTAAATGCCAAAGAACTAGCGTTACTAGTATTTGCTCTTATTGGTAATTTTATCAGCGTTTTTTCAAAAAATGGCACTATTATTATCGGTGCCGGAGTACTAGTTTCGGTAAGTGCCTTTGTGTCAATTATCACTACTTTTAACTGGAAAAATAACTATCACCGTTTTTTAACGATTAGCTACTTATTCTTCCTTGTCATGTTGTTCTTTAACTGTGTAAGAAGATGGAGACAGGATTATGAAGGCTATCTAACAGAGATTGTAAATGGTCATAAAATTATTTTTTCTGTTGCATTTCTAGTCATCAGTTATCTAATTTGTGTTGAGTTTTTCAGTGCAAAAAAGTATCTCGCACGCATTCATTTGGCAATGATGGCCGCAGTGTCTGTTGCACTTTACTTAACGGCTAATTTCAACAATATTTCAAACGTAAATCTCCTCCAAAAACGCCTTCATACTGACATTGCGAACTGGGAATTAACAAACTCACATCCAAACGATATTTATGGTATATACCCATATATGGCCAAAAATAAGTTATTTACCCATGGCGAATCCTTTGATCAGCCGTTAATGAATGTGATTAAACAAAAATTAAAAGATACCACCAACCTCAATCGCCACTATCCGTTTGAAGTGCGACTATCAAAAAGTAACACCAAAAATACCTATGGAATACAGGTAACTGATTTTTCAATTGAATGCCCATCGTACCCTTATCCTAAATCACTAGATAAAACAAATGGTTTTTATATCCTTCTGGTTTCGAAGAAAAAGACTGTAATGCTACCTGCGATGCTCAACAAATTGTCGGTTCGTAAGTTACTGAAAACAGGAAATCCATACAACAATGGTTTATTTTGCCAATCTTCTAACTTTGAAGTAGCATCAGATAACTATAAAATAGCCGTTTGTACTGTCCAAAACAATCAGCTTGTTGACTTCTTTTTCATTGATAAACAATTAGCTATTTAATCAAAAACATATTTATCGACATAAACCACATTTGATAAGCTAAAAATGCTTTTTATAATTTATCAACTACCCCATGATTTTGGTGGTTAAAGAACAGATAAATCAAAGAGGTTATTTTTTTATTTTTCATCTTTTCGCAAGACAAAAAATGCAACTATCTCATTGTGAATACTTAAGTCTAATAAAAACGATTTATCCTATTTTGAAAAATTAACAACAGGAAAAATTATTTCACTTTTGCACGATTGTTTCTCTTTGAATCTTTCAAGCACGAAGAAATTTCACTACTTTTGTGGCTTGCTACAAGTAAAAAGTAGATTTTAGGATTTACTTTTACAAACATGGTCAGCAACTAGTTTTATACATTTGCTACAGAATTTTTCGTAGAATCCACTTTATTTTATTATTTAAATTCCAACCATGCAATCCGACCCAAGGTTAGTATGGGCTAAATGCCTTGACATAATTCGTCACGAAATCAATGAGCAGAGTTTCAAAACTTGGTTCGAGCCAATCGTTCCTGTAAGAGTTGCAAACAATACGCTGATGATTCAAGTGCCAAGCCAATTCTTTTATGAATGGCTTGAGGAGAACTATGTCCATGTACTTCGTAAGGCAATTGATTATACGCTCGGTAGAAATGGGATGCTTGAATATTCAATTATTGTTGATAGAGGGAATCGTCAGAATCCTCCTATTGCGTTAAATGTTCCGAATCAGAAACCATCTACTCCACCCCCAACAGCAAAACAACCAGAACCAACCATCTATCAAAGTCCGTTTAATTTAAAAGACTTAGATTCTTTAGAACTTGATTCATACTTAAATCCGCATTATACATTTGAAAATTATATTGAAGGCGACTGTAACCGTTTAGGCCGTTCTGCTGGCTTTGCCGTAGCTCAACGCCCTGGAGTAACATCATTTAACCCTTTGATGATTTATGGTGGTGTAGGACTTGGGAAAACACACTTGATTCAAGCGATTGGTAACTATATTAAAAACACACAAGCAAATAAATTTGTCTTGTATGTTTCTTCTGAAAAATTTGTCAATCAGTTTATAAACGCCATCCGAAACAATACGCTGCAAGCATTCACTAATTTTTACATGCACGTAGATGTATTGATTATTGATGACGTGCAATTTCTGGCTGGTAAAGAAAAGACTCAAGAGTCATTCTTCCATATTTTCAACCATTTACATCAGTCTGGTAAACAAATTATCATGTCTTCTGACCGTCCTCCTCGTGAGCTATCGGGTATGCAAGACCGTTTGTTATCTCGTTTTAAATGGGGACTTTCAGCCGATGTACAACAGCCTGATTTTGAGACCCGTATCGCTATTATTCAAAAGAAATTACAAGCGGATGGTATTTATATCAAAGATGAAGTAATCGAA
The DNA here is from genome assembly GCA_049241065.1 of Spirosomataceae bacterium. Taxonomy (GTDB): domain Bacteria; phylum Bacteroidota; class Bacteroidia; order Cytophagales; family Spirosomataceae; genus JALRIJ01. The sequence goes on along the minus strand of JBMLRK010000271.1, from coordinate 14,036 downwards.
TATTTAGCCCATAGTATTGATACCAATGTTCGTGAAATCGAAGGGGTCATTGTTTCCTTAATGGCTCATGCGTCGCTCAATCGTAGAGAAATTGATATGGATTTGGCACGAGCAACGCTAAAAAATATCGTGGTAGATACTGAAAAGGAAATTACAGCAGATAGTATTATTGATACCATCGTAAATCACTTCTCCATAGCACTAGCCGACTTAAAAGGAAAGAGTAGAAAGAAAGAAATGGTATTCCCGAGACAGGTAGCCATGTACTTAATGAAAGAGTTTACCGATTTACCGCTCAAATCAATTGGGTATCATTTCGGAGGACGTGACCATAGTACAGTAATTCACGCAGTACAAACCATTAGCGTATCTATCGAGAACGATAAAGAAGTAGAAAAACACGTTGATGCCTTATATAAATCCTTTAATAGGGTTAGAGAAAAAGGCAGAGAAACCACCGATAACAAAAAAAGCTCCTCACATTAAGAAGGAGCTTTTTTGTTATGTGCCTATTGACTGACTATTCTTCTAAAACGTCATCTTCTTCGATGTTTGGCTCAAGAGTATCCAAAAGAACATCTTCGTCTCCTTTGATTTTCTCTTTAATTTGTGCTTCCAAACGATCCATCAATTCTGGATTATCTTTAATTAAATCTTTTACTGCATCACGGCCTTGTCCTAAACGGTTAGTCTCATAGCTAAACCATGAACCTGATTTTTTAACAATTTCTAGTTCAACCGCTAAGTCTAACACTTCTCCTGCTTTAGAAATACCTTCGCCATACATGATGTCAAATTCTACCACTTTGAATGGAGGTGCTAATTTGTTTTTAACGACCTTCACACGAGTACGGTTACCTAAAATGCTATCTGCACCTTCTTTGATTTGACCGATACGACGAATATCTAAACGAACTGAAGCATAGAATTTCAAGGCATTACCCCCTGTTGTTGTTTCTGGACTTCCGAACATTACCCCAATTTTATCACGTAATTGATTAATAAAGATACAACAACAACCTGTTTTATTGATTACCCCTGTTAATTTACGAAGTGCTTGTGACATCAAACGAGCTTGAAGACCCATTTTAGAATCACCCATATCACCTTCTAATTCCGCTTTCGGAACAAGTGCCGCCACCGAGTCAATTACACAAATATCAATTGCTCCAGAACTAATTAATTGTTCGGCAATTTCTAGGGCTTGCTCTCCGTTATCAGGTTGAGAAATTAATAACTGGCTTGTGTCAATTCCTAATTTTTCTGCATAAGCACGGTCAAAAGCATGTTCAGCATCAATGAATGCAGCTAAACCTCCTGCCTTTTGTGCTTCTGCAATACAGTGAAGTGTTAAGGTTGTTTTACCTGATGATTCTGGACCGTAGATTTCAACGACACGACCACGAGGCACACCTCCAATACCCAAGGCTAGGTCTAAACCCAATGAACCCGTAGAGATTACTGGAACATCTAACACTTTACGATCTGACAAACGCATTACCGTTCCTTTTCCGTAAGCCTTGTCTAATTTTTCGAGTGTGGTCTGAAGAGCTTTTAATTTTTCGGCTGCGGGATTCGCCGCCTCTGCTTGTTGCTTTGCCATTATTGTTGTTAAATTTGATTACTCGTAATTGATGAAGCACCAACTACTTAGTATATTGCATCGACTATATTAGGTGAAAACCTATCTCAAAATAGAGAATTTTAATAAGTGAAATTACACTTTTTTATGCAATTATTGCCAATTTATTTAAGGAATTATTTATTCAAATTAGTTGCTATCCGCTGACAAAATTTGTTTTTATTTGTTCATTCCATTTTGTACGATTTAATCATTTACAGAAACTCAATTGATTAAATTGAAGATTAATAATACACTACTAAAACCCAATATGTCAAAAAAGAAAATGAAGTATTTAGTCGGTTTGTTACTGTTCTTGTGCTGTTTAGGAATCTGGCAGTGCAAAAACATTAGCTATTTTAGTCAACAAGCTAAGGGAGGGCTTAATGTTGCGTTCAATACTCGCCCTTTAGATAACGTATTAAAAGACCCAAACATACCTGATTCCCTCAAAAAGCGAATTTTGTTTATTGGTGAAATTCGTAAATACGCTATTGATTCGCTTGGGTTACAAGATAATAAGGAGGTATATCAAACCTTGTACGACCAAAAGGGAAAACCACTTGTGTATTTATTGACTGTTGCAGAAGCGTATCAACTAAAAGGGGTGTCTTTTCATTTTCCGATTATTGGCACCTTTGCATATAAAGGTTTCTTTGATTCAACAATGATTCATCAAGAAGAACTTCAATGGAAATTAAAAGGTTATGATACTGATATAGGTGAAGGCATTGCATATTCAACATTGGGTTGGCTACCAGAACCCATTCTATCCAATATGTTATATTATTCGGATGGTAAATTAGCTAGTTTAATCATCCATGAAATGGTACATGGAACTATCTTTATTAAAAATGACCATGAAACGAGTGAAAATTTGGCTAATTTCATTGGAGATTATGGAGCTAAACGTTTTCTAGCCTTTAAATACGGTAATGAATCGAAAGAATATAAGAGGTTTGTTCAAGCAAAATTGATTAGAAAAGCTCTTGTAAAGCATTTAAATAGAGGTTCGCTAAAATTAGATAGCCTTTACCGTAGCTTTTCTCAAAATTTAACGTCTAAAGATAAGGATTCAGCTAAATATGCGTTAATTGAACAAATTGTTCTGAACAAGGACACTATTTTAGCTAGATTCAACCAAGATAAGCCCTTTGTAAAAAGAACCAATATTGCCCAAAAAGATTTACCAAACAATGCTTATTTCATTGGTTTTAAAACCTATAATTCTAAGCAAAACGAGTTTGAAAGGCTATTTGATGATGCTTACAAGGGTAACTATGAGCTTTTTTTGGTGGGAATGAAACATAAATTTAACAAAGAAAAATAAGTTAACATAAAACATTAGCATGAAAAAAGTAATTGTTGCACTCGCATTTTTACTATCAGGAATGAGCTTTAAATCTTCATTTGATACAAGCAATATCAAAGAAAACATGAGCTTTACCACAGGAGAACACATTGAATATCGTGTTCACTATGGCTTTGTAAATGCTGCTGAAGCGTATGTGGATGTGGACGATAAATTGCAAAATGCCAATGGCAAACCATGCTATAAAGTGGTGGTAGCTGGACGTACAACAGGGGTTACTGATTGGGTTACGAGAGTACGAGACACATGGGTTTCTTACATAGATGCAGAAGTTGTTCGTCCTCAAATCTTCTACATGAAAAAACAAGAAGGTGGATACAAGACGGAAGACAAGGTAATTTTTAATCATGACAACAATACAGCCAAATCGGTTGAATTAGATGACGACCACGAGAAGAAAATATTCAATGTGCCAGATAATGTACAGGATATTGTTAGTGGATATTATTATTTAAGAACAATCAATTTTGCCAAAATGAAGGTGGGCGAAAGTGTGCCTGTAGTTTTCTTTTTCGATAATGAAATCTACAATATGCGTATGCGATTAAAGGGAAAAGAGATTATTCAGACAAAATTTGGAAGAATAAATACCTTTAAAATCACACCAATGTTGCCAAAAAACAATTTCTTTACCGAAGAAGAATCCGTAACGATGTGGGTTACGGACGATACTAATAAAATTCCAGTAAAGGCTCAGATTGAATTAAAAATTGGTTCTATCGCTTTAGACTTGAAAAAATATTCAGGACTAAAAAATGATTTAAAGTTCTTTTAAGCATAAAAAAAGGAGACCCTCCGCCAAGGGTCATCCTTCTTAATTTACCTAAAGATTATAGAATATTGATAATTATATAAAGTAGTTAGGCAGTAATCTGTAACCTGTTACCATCTGTAGATAACGTCGTTTTATAAACTTTAAGTCCCGAAGCCGCAGGGCCTGTTTTGACAGAACCATCTACATTAAATTGAGAGCCATGGCTTGAACAGTACATATCGTTACTAGTACTACGGTAGCTAACGGTTGTTCCTTGGTGAGTACATACCTTTGATAGTGCCACGTATGTTCCGTTAGCGTTCGCAATAATTATATCATCCTTATAAACGAAGCCCCCCGCTGTCTTTAGTCCCTTATAATCTGCCGAGGTAAGATCTAGGGTAAAATCTATACCTGTATTGGTATTGTTATTACCTGTAGTTGTACTTGGTGTTGGGTCTGAGCTACTTTTACAAGCAGATACTCCACCTAAGCAATAAAATGCCATCAATGCAGCCCCTCCTAACCCTAAGTCTTTTAAAAACTGTCCTCTTGAAATTTGTTCATTTTTCATAATGTTCGATGTTTTTTTAGAATTATTTAATCACTCGTTACTTGAATCTATATTTGATGGATACAAAACTGCCTAGAGTAAATAAATTAACGTTGCTCCAACCTATTGACGAAATTGGCACTCGTACAAATGGTTCTGCTTGCCATGTTAAACGATTGGTAATACGAGCTTCATAGCCAATTGAAAAATTTAGGTTGCTTATTAAAAAAGGACCAGACGTTCCAATCCAAGAGTCATGAGTTCCTGCTATTTTAGTATCATATGTATAGTAATAGGCCTCCTTCAACATTACATAGCTCGTTAAACCCGTAGTCACAAATACCCTTTTCTCAGGATGCTGCGTTATATCATACCGAATATTCAAGGGAATATCAAGCATATCGCAGACGGCATCTACACGCTGAGGCATCACTCCTGCATTCCACTTCAAAGGAATTTTATATTGGTCACCATACGCATCATAGACCTTCTTTGAGCGAATTACTCCCGTTTGAACACTCCACCTTGATGAAAAGCGATATTCTAATTGGACAGCATAATTAGTACCAATTTTCTCAATACGATTATTCGCAATCGTTGTGAGATCTGGAGAGAAATACAGCCCTACCACAAGTCCACGTTTCATAAAAGGACTTTTAGAAAGAAACTTATTGTCAACCTTTTGAGCAGAATACAAGGAACTAACATTAACCTTTGGCAAAGCGATTGTCAAACTAGTATCAAGGAATCTGGCACTCAAAAATGCCCTACCATCAGCACGGTTTATAAAAGCGTTTAACGTGTCACGAATTGGCTTCTCTACATTAGTACGCTCGTCAGTATAATCTGAGCGATATAATGTTGCTTGATTCGATAACGCTTTCTCCTTCTTTGTTACCACGCCATCTACATCCTGATTCGATAGTCTATTCAATTGTTGCTCACCGTTAATAACTTTGGGAACTCCTATCTCCTGTTTATTTGAATTACTTTTTTGCAGAATACCTTCACCTTTCGCAGCATTATCAATACGAGTAAAATCTGATGCACGACGATCCACTGCTATTCCTTTTGCCTGCTTTTGAACAATACGAATAGAACCTTGCTTCTGGATAATTTGTTTCTGAGTTTGAGCTTTAATTTTAGCTATTGTCTCTTGCTGTGTTGATTGATGAATGAACCAATAAATAGCTCCTACAAATAGTAATAATAAAAGAGATAGAAGGATTCGTGGATTTTTCCAAAACTGCTCCGAAGGCATAGGCGTATTGGCCAGCAGCATAGCATCAAGCTTTTGCCATGCTTCTGGCTCAAAATCAACAGAAAGACCTTCAGACATACTTTTAAAAAGTTCGTCTAGTTCTTCGTCTGATATGTGATTTTTACGATTATCCATCTATTTTACCTCAACCAAAATGGGTGTATTATACTTATATTTTATGCACGGGTCTCCCTTTAAACTCAACCGTTTTATCCTGAATCATATTTCGAAGACTTTCACGAGCTCGAGATAAATTTGATTTTGATCCACCTATCGTTATCTCCAATCGTTCAGCTATTTCTTCGTGAGAATACCCTTCTATGACAAACAAATTAAACACCATACGATATGCAGGTGAAAGTTGCTGAACCATTTTCAATAAAGCTTCATGGTTTAACTCGTCAATAGGAGAAGCGTAAGGAGATTCTATAGAGAAGGCCTCTGACATATCTTCGTGAAAAGAATGTTTGTGGTTTGAGCGATAATAATCAAGTGCCGTATTAATAATAATTTTACGTAACCAAACCTTAAACGGGTATTTGGGATTATACTGCTCGCCTTTTGTAAATACCTTCATAAAACCATCGTTAACGATTTCGAGGGCTTCTTCTTTATGTTGGGCATAACGCAAACAGATACTCATAGCATAGCCATAATGGCTCCGATAGAGCATTTCTTGGCTCTGCCGATTTCCACGAAGGCTTTCCTGTAATAATTGTTCAGGATTATTTATGAGTTGTTTATTTCCCATGCAAGACCTATACGCTAACTGAAGGCTAAAGGTTGCGTAATTTTTATTTTTTTCAAAAAAATAAAAGGTCAGAAAGAATTATCTCTCTGACCTTTATTACTAGGTAGTCGTAAGTTTAAAAGTTTAAGGCTCAAAAATGCCAACGAGTACTTACGAATTAACTAATTCTTATTTCTCCGTTACTCGAATTGCAATACGACGATTTTGGCTTCTACCCTCTTCTGTATCATTACTTGCTACTGGATGCTGATCGCCATAACCTTCAGCAGCTAAACGAGCTTTATCAATACCACCCTTTATTAACGCATTCATCACTACATTCGCTCTATCTGCCGATAATTTCATATTCGCTTTTGCATCTCCTTTATTGTCGGTATAACCTCCAATTTTGATTTTAACAGACGGAAAAGCATTTAAAATCGCAATCGTTTTCTCTACTTGCTCCATTGACGCTGGTTTCAAGGTTGTTTTCCCAGTATCAAACAGCAAACGATCAAAATTAAACCATAAGGTTTTATCAACAGCTTTGTCTTTATCTTGAATGAATTTTACGATTTGATCTTCCAATGAACCTTCTGGCACTTCAATTTCAGACCCATTTGGTAATTTCAACTTAAACATCTTTTTCACGGCATCAACTGCTGTTCCTGCTGCTGAAGCAACACCAGAAGCAGCTCCTTCTACGGCATTGGCTGCTGAATCAACTGCACCCATCGCTCCGTTAACCGTTGAGCCAGCTAGGTTAGCAGTAGAATCGATTGTAGCCATAGCATCGTCTTTTACCTTATTACCACAACCCTTCATCATATATAAAGCAAAACCAAGTATCCCTAAACCAATTAATACAGGCAATAACCATTTTGGTAAACCACCCCCTGAATTGTTTCCATTCTCATTTCCTCCAAAACCTGAGCTAAGGTTTGAAAATCCTCCTGCAAGCGAACCTAATCCTAATGAACCGCCTAACAAGGTACCTAAACCAGCAGGTAAAGCGGAAAGGATACTATCTTTTTGAGAAGCTAATAACGATGTTAAACCCGATGCTGTTAAACCTCCTTTAGCAGCAGCTTCCTTACCAACAGCTCCCATAACAATAGGTGCTACTAAATTCATTAATGACGTTACTGAGCTAGATTTCACTCCAGAAACAGTTGAAATTGCAGAAGCGATAGCTCCACCTTTCGTTCCGAATAAAGAAGAGATAATACCAGAACCAGCTTCTAAGATGCCATTAGAAGACTCCTTACTTGACAGGGATTCTGATAGATTTGTCAATAAACTGCCATCATGGCCACCATTTTGCAACAACGTTACTAATTGCCCAGCACCAATAGGTTCTGATGTTTTAGTTGCTAATCCTCCTAAAACAACAGGAAGTACACTTTTTAAAGCCTTACCTGTTTTTTCTTTGTCCTCCCCAATCAATTTGGATGCTTGTGAAATTAACTCAGGAGTCAAATAGCTCTTAATTACGTCTAATAAATTCATGATCAGTATGATTTTGTTTAATGTTTAAATCTTTCAGTCTTCTAAACTAGTTTTCAGACACAAGAAAAAAGATAAAGTCACATTAAATCATTGTGAAATAAAAAATATAATTGGGTATCAAAATTTGAACTAGTTCTGCGGAAAATTAGGATAGATAACAAAAAAGGGAATCTTACTCTGTATCGAGTGAGATTCCCTTTAAAGCAAAAGTACTATAATATGGATACTCTTGACTTAGAAAAGTTTAAAATGAGGTGACCCATTTTGGGATCTTCATCTTAATTTCTTCATAAAAAGAAGAAGCGTTCGTTTCTTTACTTTTTTTCTTACCTTTTTGAAGAATGGATGTATGATTGTTTGGTTCAAGAATCGGTTTCAAAGAATATGCAACGCCTTGTGGCAAATTCGTTTTCCCAATTTCAAAATGTCCTTCTAGGAGATTTTGGAGGGTACTAACAGTCTCCCCTTTTTGAGTAAGTACTTTCGCTATTACCCCTAAAAGAATTGGAGAAGCTAAATTCATTAGTGAAATTGCACTACTAGCATCTACTGGAAAGGCCATAGAAAAGTCAAAAGAAATATTAACATTAATTCGATCACCAAAGAGGAATAAAAGCGATTCTGCACCATCTTGCTGATACCTTTTTAAGGCTTCTTGATTAGCAAAAATAGTATATAAGTTGCTCAAATCAACTTTTCCTAATGAGTGTTCCTTAAAGAAAGAAAGAAGTTCTTCAGTACTTTCTTCAGTTTTCAACTTATGTGTTAAACCTAGCAATACAACAGGAAGTGTTCCTTCTATAATTTGTTGTACGTAATTAAAATCTTCGCCTACATATTCTGAAATGAGGTTAAGAAAATCAGGTGTAATGTAACTTTTTGAAGTCGTGTATAGATTCATAATTTAAAGGAAATTGTATTAATTTGCCCCTTCTACAAATACATAAGTAAGGATAAGTTTTTTAACTAGTAAGGTAAATGTGTATTTAAGAAGATGTCAAACTTTATATTGAACTAACATAATTTTCAGACAATGTTACATATTATCATGTTAAAAAAGAAGAAAAAAGGAGAAAAAAAAAGAAAATCTTATATTTTAAAATTATAGCAATATTTTTTTATACAAAGCCAATATCCGTTTCCTTGCAAACTCATGATTTACGATTGGTTGAGGATACCTCAAAGAGTTCAGTTCTGGTACCCACTTTTTAATATATGCTAATTGTTTGTCAAATTTCTCTGTTTGGAGCGTCGGATTAAACACCCTAAAATATGGAGCCGCATCGCAACCACTTCCAGATGCCCATTGCCAGCCTCCATTGTTTGCAGCGAAGTCAAAATCGAGCAATTTTTCAGCGAAATAGGCTTCTCCCCAACGCCAATCAATGACTAAATGTTTCACTAAAAAGCTCGCAACAATCATCCTAACTCGGTTGTGCATAAAGCCTGTCGCATTCAGTTCTCGCATACCAGCATCTACAATCGGGTAACCTGTCTTGCCTTCGCACCAAGCCTTAAATTCTGTCTCATCATTACGCCATTCCATTTGGTCATATACGGGGCGAAAAGCCTTTCCTTCGCACACATGAGGAAAATTATAAGCGATACTAAAGTAAAAATCTCTCCAGATTAACTCATTTAACCAACTCTCTGAAAGGACTAACGCTTTTTGTGCTAAGGCACGAATACTTACCGTTCCAAACCGTAAATGTACCGATAATCGTGACGTTCCTGCTACCGAAGGAAAGTCCCTTTTCTCGGCATAAGCTACTAGCAGTTTTTCTTGTACATCTATCGAAGGGTAAACAAAATCTGAGGCTTCAAAACCCATTTGAGCTAAACTTGGTACTGGAAAAGTAACTACTTCGGAGGCTTGCACAAACTTAGAAAAATACAACTCGGTAGGGTATGACTTTTTATCATCGTCTGTCAATTGTGCTTTCCATTTTTTCATATACGGAGTAAACACCGAATAGGGTACACTGGAATTTGAAAGAATTTCTTTTTTCTCAAAAATAACTTGATCCTTAAAGCTTTTGAAGTCAACTCCTTCACTTCGGACATATTCTTGAACCATATCATCTCGTTCAAGAGCATATCGTTCATAATCATTATTGGTATAAATCGCTTCAATAGCATTGTCTTCTATCAATTTTGGAAATACGGTTTCTGGCGTTCCATAAAAAACTGACAATGTTGAACCCAACGACTCTAGTTCAGCTTTCAGGGCTGCTAAGGTCTGGTGAATGAATTGGACTCGTAAGTCATTTTTATCTTGAATTTTGTCTAAGATATTTTTATCGAAGATGAAAATGGGCAGAACAGGTAAACCACTTTTCAAAGCATGATATAAACCCGCATTATCTGATAGACGTAAATCTCGTCGAAACCAGAAAAGAACAATTTTTGACATAAGGTCTTGATAAATGTTTATTAATCGGCGTTGAACACTACAAAGTTACATACCCTTAGTGACTACCACCTAACCGTAAAATAACTATTCAAAAGTGAAATTGTTTGATAATTAAAATAACAAAAGATTAAATTCTGGTATTAAGTGATGGTTTAAAAATTAGATTTTCTGAACGGCTATTTATTCAAAAAATAGGATATTATTTGTTGAGTGACCAACATCAAAACGGATGAGCTACGATGAATTAAAAAGGTTATATAACTTGAAATTGGAGGATTTTTTCTTTAAAGAAAGGAAAATCAGCAAAATAAGAAAAATAATTTGAAATAAAAACATCTTTTCGAGCAAATAGAGCCATACTTGACCTTTTTATTTGTCTTTGGGGTTGACAAGCCCCCCTTTGAAATTGTATCTTTGCAAGAATCGTATTGAGGTCATTTGTCGAAGGACGTTGGGCTTGGTATATTATCCAGTATCCACCCTTTAACAGACACTCCTTTGATAGAGAATAAAACAGCAACAACAATAAGAATGAAACTTTCGGAATTTAGATTTGACCTTCCTCAAAGCCTAATAGCCCTGTATCCACCGGAACACCGTGGCGAATCTCGATTGATGGTCGTTAACCGCAAGACCAAACAGATTGAGCATAAAATGTTCTCTGACATTTTAGATTATTTTGATGACGGAGATGTAATGGTCACCAACAACACGAAGGTATTCCCTGCTCGTTTATTTGGTCAAAAAGAGAAAACAGGTGCAAAAATCGAAGTATTTTTACTTCGTGAATTGAACCGTGAACACCGTCTTTGGGATGTTTTGGTTGATCCTGCTCGTAAAATTCGTGTGGGTAATAAATTGTACTTTGGCGATAGCGACCTAGTAGCAGAGGTAATTGATAACACAACTTCTCGTGGACGTACAATTCGTTTCTTGTATGATGGCGACCATGATGCTTTGATGAAAGCCATCCACGAATTAGGTGAGACGCCACTTCCTGACGAAATCCGCTTTAAACGTAAGGTAGAAGCTTCTGACGAAGAGCGTTATCAGACCATTTATGCTGAACACGTAGGTGCGGTAGCTGCTCCAACAGCGGGTACACACTTCAACAAGATCATCATGAAACGTATGGAGTTGAAAGGTATCGACTTTTCGCCATTGACGCTTCACGTAGGTTTAGGAACGTTCCGCCAAGTGGATGTGGAGGATTTGACCAAACACAAAACTGATTCTGAGAATTTCCTGATTAATGAAAGCTGTTGCGATAAAGTAAACGACGCAATCGATAATGGAAAACGTGTTTGTGCTGTAGGTACAACCGTTTTGAAAGCCTTAGAATCTTCGGTATCGGCAGATGGTCACTTAAAACCAATTGAAGGCTGGACAGATAAATTTATCTTCCCTCCTTATGACTTTAGAATTCCAAATGCTCTATTAACGAATTTGCATTTGCCTGAATCTATTTTGATTATGATGACGGCTGCATTTGGAGGTTACGACCTGATTAAAGAAGCGTACGAAATTGCTATCAAAGAAAAATATAAGTTCTTTAGTTATGGCGATGCCATGTTAATTATCTAATATTCATTGATTCCATAAGTCGGTATTGGCACAAAATCAATACCGACTTATTCTTTTGTTGACCTGACCCTCCCCTATGCACTCAACGAAATCAGCTAGTGTGTCGCAACCCAAATATGCCATTATTGTGGCAGGAGGAAGCGGTAGCCGCATGAAAAGCGACATTCCCAAACAATTTATTGAAGTACGAGGCGTTCCTATTTTGTTGCACACGCTCAAACGGTTCAAAGAAGCTGATTCAAGTATTGAACTCGTGCTGGTATTACCCGAAACACAATTTGATTATTGGCAAACTCTTTTAAGTAAGCATGAAGTACTGGCAAAAGAAGTTCCTCATACACTTGTAAAGGGAGGAAATAGCCGTTTCCAATCAGGTAAAAATGGTTTGGCAGCTATCGGTAATGAAGGGCTAGTGGCCATTCACGATGGCGTTCGCCCTTTTGTTTCGACCACAACCATTCTTGAAAGTTTTGAGGTAGCCCAGCAGAAAGGAACTGCGGTAGTGAGTGTGCCTTCAAAAGATTCTGTACGATTAATCGACGGTATCGCTAATCGTGCAATCGACCGTTCAACGGTTCGACTTATTCAAACTCCACAGACTTTTCAAGTTGCAGTTATCAAAAAAGCATTTGAAACTGAAGAGTTAAGTACCTTCACTGATGATGCCAGCGTGGCAGAAGCAGCAGGATTTAATATTCATTTAATCGAAGGTTCATACGAAAATATTAAAATTACGACTCCCGAAGATTTACTTTGGGCAGAAATTCTTGCGTCAAAAATTCACTAATGAAACACTTCTGGAAAAACGTAGCCAACAGCATTCTTAAAAACCGAATCGCCTACTTAGCTGGCGTAGTCATTTTAGCCATCTTCATGACTATTTCAGCCAGTAGAATTCAAATTTCAAGCGAATTACCCAAAATTCTTCCCAAATCGGATGAACGCTTTCAGTTATATGAAGCTTTCAAAAAACGATTCGGAGAAGACGGGAGCGTCATGGTTATTGGCGTTGAAAATAAGCAATTATTTACGCTTTCTTTCTTCCAACAATGGCAAGATTTAGCAACAGCAATTAAAGGGATGGACGGTATCAAAGCCGTTGTTTACGCAGGGAACGTACCCCTTATTAGTAAAAATGATACCGCTAAACGCTTTGATATTCAGCCATTAATTGACCATCGTGCGGTTTCTCAAGCGGAGGTCGATTCGGTAAAAGCGAAATTGAGCAGACTCCCTGCTTATCAAGGCTTAATTGTTACGGAACAAGGAGATGCCCACTTGATGATGATTACCTTTAATCAGAAATCTATCAACGATAAATCAAGGGTTACACTCGTTAAGAAAATTAAAGAACTTTCTCAAACGTTTGAGGAAAAGAATAAAGTCAACCTTCATTTATCAGGTATGCCTTTTATTCGTACCGAAATGACAGCTCAGATTTCCAATGAGTTAGGAGTTTTCTTGGGACTTTCAATTTTGGTTACCTCCCTGATTTTGATATTCTTCTTCCGCAATGTGAAGGTGATGCTTTTTGCAATGGTTGTGGTCTTAATCGGTATTGTTTCTTCGCTAGGCATTATCGTGTTATTTGGCTTCAAAATCACGGTAATTTCAGGATTGATTCCTCCGCTGATTGTGGTGATTGGTGTACCCAATACCATTTTCTTACTGAACAAATACCACGAAGAATATGCCAATCATGGCGATAAACTCTTGGCTTTGCATAAAAGTATCGAAAAGGTAGGGCCTACGCTGATACTTGCCAACCTAACAACGAGTATTGGTTTTGGCGTTTTTGCCTTTACGGGTAGTGCCTTTTTATCTGATTTTGGGATTGTAGCCGCCATTAACGTCATGCTAACTTACTTGGTATCGTTGACCTTCATTCCGATTGTATTCAGCTATTTAGAAGCCCCTTCTGCGAAGCAAACCGCTCACTTAGAAAGCAAACGAGTAACTAAAATTTTGTTAGGAATTGACAAATTAGTCCATAATCACAGACCAGTTATTTATGGGATTATCATTGTGATTATTGTTAGTTCTATTGTAGGAATGCTCAAAATCAAATCCATTGGCTACATCGTCGATGATTTGGCGGAAGACAACCCTATTTTAACAGATTTGAAATTTGTAGAGAAAAACTTTAAAGGGGTTATGCCTTTTGAAATTGCAATTGATACGTATGAACCTGGCAGAGTGATGTCTTCGCCCGAACTGTTCACGAAGATTAAACGCATGG
>JBMLRK010000270.1:1969-10565 GCA_049241065.1 Spirosomataceae bacterium | reverse complement strand
TCTTTCCCTCCTTCAAAATCCTCAGAAATTAGTTTCCGAAGCTGTTGATAAGGGCGTAAAGGCGGGCGTTTACTTGATATGGATTTATCCGCAGAAGAGCCGTTTGCTTTGGCAGCTAAGGACGAACTCGTAAAATAAGTATCTCGTACAAACTGATTGAGCTCGTCTTTTTCCATCACATTTTTTACCACTTCTCCTTTGCTATATCCGTCCTTAAATGCCTTGGTTCTGGCATCGGTTTCGGCAAGTAACATATCTTCTTGAATCGCTTCAATTTCTTTCAATAGGTAGTGTTTTTGCTCTTCTAAATCGGTCAAGGGAGGTAATAACTTGATTTCATTTTCCAAGACCGTCTTTTGTGTTAACTGGTCAGAAAATGCCTTTTCTGCTTCTTCTAAAGCAGGTATCAATTTGCTTTTTGCTTTGGTATATCGCTTAATACGTGGGTCAATCTGCACCCAGCGAGACCAATATGCTTGCAAAATCGGAAACGAAATCCCTAAACACACCGCTCCAGCAAGAGCAAACAAAATACCCGATAACACAAAAGAAGCCAAAGCCCAAGGGCTATTAACCAAATCAAGCGTTAGTCCGTCAAAAGTTTTCAGTTTGGCATCAATTTGCTGGGTCACTTGTGGCGATTGGGGAGCAGTCGGATTAAGCGGATCAAAAGCTTCGTTCTGAATATTCTTAATCGACTTGTTTATCGCCTCTTTCATTTTTTCCGTTTTGTACGCTTCATAACGGAACCAACCCAAAATGAATAAGGTCAAGGTTGCAAACAACACCATTGTTCCCTTAAACCAAGCATATACTTTTTTAGAACGAGGACTTGGATTTTCAGCATAAGGGCTTTCTATCAAGCGTTCGTAAGCAGGTTTCAACAAGACTGAAATCATCGCTAATCCTACGGCAAATGACCACGATTCTACATCGTTACGAATGTTCAAGGCATACGCCACAATTTCATGCGAAATGATTAAATCACCTGCCACAAAGGCAATACCCGCAAAGAAATAGATAATCCCTGCCAAGAGCGAATACTTCTGAGCTGTGGTTTTTCGCTTTTCGTTCAGATACGTGATTTTTTCTTGAAAATCAGCCGCTTGTTCATCGAGACGAAGTTTATTTTTTTGAGCAATTTCAAAATTCCCTAAACGTACTTGAAGGGAATCAAAAGCCGTTTTTTGTTGCCCTTTTACCCATTCAATAAGGTTTTTAACTTCCGAAAGTTCCCCTTTCTTTTCGTCAAGTAAACGCCCTAGCCATTCAAATTTCACCTGACTGCGAACATACCCTTCGTAGTTATCTTTTTCAACGTCTTCTAAACCACTCGTATAACCGTGTTGAAAGTCATTGAATTCCGTATGTTTTTTTTCTTGATTTTCCATAATAATTTAGCTTTTTGTATTCAAGCTACCCATTTACACCTCTCTTTAAACGTAGCGTTTTTACTCCCCTCCCCTCATAATATTCAACATCTCTAAATCTTTAGGACCAAGTTTTGTTCGATATTTGACCGCTAAGTAATATTCACTTTCAAAGATTTTGATAAGCATATCTCGTTGTGCATGATGACGGGTTCGTTCGGCAATGGCTTTTGTCAATACAGGAAGTACTTCGTATTTTTCCTTTCTGAATTTATCAATTTCAGCTTTATGCTTTCCAATCTCCTCCTCCCACTCTTTCACTTTTTTAATTTTATCTTTCGCTAACTGATTCCGTTTTTGGTAAATCGTCAAATCGTCTTTCAATAGCGTTAAATTTCCTAGTAATAACTTTCCAGCAAACAGAAACAAGAAGAAAATAAAGGCAAATAACGCCCAAGCATTCAACGCTGGTTGTTTCGGGAAGATTTGAGCAAACACAAAAAAGGCAGCCGCAAAGGGCATTCCTATTTCTTCTAATACTTTTCGCCAAGAACTGCTCTTTTCTTCATCGTGTAAAAAAGAAACTCGTCCGAACAAGCTAAACATCCCTGCCCCAAACACACCCATTGCAATCAGTTCATGCTGTTCAAATTGTCCTTTCAGAGACACTTCGATTAGGTAATAATTACCCACGGCTACGCCAATAGCCAAACATAAGCCTACAATGGTACGAGGTAATTGATGTTGTTGGGTAAATTCTAAATTTTTAAGGTCTTCAATTTTCTTTTCAAGGTTCGTCACCAAGCGTTCTTTTTCCTCAATCCAATAATTTAGTTCTCCAATTTTTTCTTCTTCATACTCAATTACCTTTTCTACGGCAGCCGTTTGCTTAACGAAATAGTTACGAATAATGGACAATTTTTCTTCTGGATGTGAGCCAGAAAGTCCAAAGATTACGCCTTCATCTCTTAAAATATCTTCGTTTATCAACCAATCGGGTATGTTATCCTGTGCGTTAGAAGTCCGCTGGGCATCCACTACCAAATCTTCATAAACCATAGTGGAATCTGTATTTTCAGAAGCAATTTCAAGAGGTATATCTAGCACACTTTCGGATGCAGGAGTTGATTTTTTTCGGGTAAATATCTTTTTAATGCTGTCTATCACGGACATAGTGTTACCTGTTTAATGGTTTTTCTACTTACGTTCATCAGAATATAATGTAGTAAGGGTATTTAATTAGCCTTCAATTTCGGAAAAAATAGCGGGAAGGGCAATAAGTTTATGAGGAACGGTCAATAGGTATGACTTAGTATGCTGAAAACAAGAGACTTCCTCAAAAAAGAAGGTGTGTAAAAAGTATAGCGTTTAACGTTTAAAGCATTCTGTACCAGATACTATTCCTGTTTTCAGCTTTAATCTTATAAACTTTTAACTTTTCACACACCTCCGTTTTCATACAGCATCTAAAACAAGTAATCCTAACCTTTCAGGATAGTCGTTAGTTTTTCGATAACATAATCAATTTCTTCCATGGTGTTGTATTTCGAAAAAGAAAAACGCACCGCAGGACTATTCGGGTCTGTGTGTAATTCCGTCAAGACGTGTGAACCGATGTTTGTTCCACTCGTACAAGCACTACCACCCGAAGCCGAGATTTTATTAATATCTAAGTTAAACAAGAACATATCTGCTTCTGCTGACGGCGGGAAGTTTACATTCAAAACCGTATAAAGACTTTTCTCTAAATTACCCGATTCGCCATTAAACGATACGCCTTCAAACTGACTTAATTTCTCTATCATGCGACTTTTTAAGCCTTCAATATGCTGACGATGTTCATCCATTTGAGCATACGCAATTTCCATGGCTTTGGCAATACCGATAATTCCATAGATATTTTCTGTTCCTCCACGCATATTACGCTCTTGTGAACCTCCATGAATCAAAGGATTGATACGTTTGTCAGCATTTATATACAAGAATCCTACGCCTTTAGGCCCATGAAATTTATGCCCTGCTCCTACGATAAAATCAACAGGTAATTTCTGTAAATCATGACGAAAATGTCCCATTGTTTGCACGGTATCTGAGTGGAAAATCGCCCCATAAGCACGACAAATAGTTCCAGCAGCTTCTAAATCTAGTACGTTTCCAATCTCGTTATTAGCGTGCATCAAAGACACTAAAGTCGGTGGATTGGTTTTCAATAATTCTTCTAAATGGGTCAAATCAACATTCCCTTTCTCATCCAAATTTACATAACTCAAACGAATTGTTCCCGCCTTCGCCAAATGTTCAAGCGTATGCAAGACCGCATGATGTTCTACTTTAGAAGTAATAGCGTGTGTTAATTGATACGTTTCAATGGCAGAAGTAATAGCAGTGTTGTCAGCTTCTGTTCCACCCGACGTAAAGAAGATTTCGGCTGGGGAAGTATTCAACAAATTAGCAACTGTTTTTCGAGAACGTTCAATCAAATTACGTGCTTCTCGCCCGTGAGCATGAATTGACGAAGGATTTCCAAAGGTGGTTTCTAATATGGGTAACATAGCTGCTAGCACTTCTTTGTCAAGGGGTGTTGTGGCAGCATTGTCTAAATAAACACGAGATTTTATCATGGTAATGGTCTAATTAATTGTAGAAGCCTTGACTGACCTCCGATTGGGATTATTGATGAAAATGTAATTGTATTGCAAATGCAATCGGCACTTATACGTAAGCCAACCTGAAAGCTGTATTACGTATAAATGCCGTATTGTAAAAATAATATGCTAAACGATAACCTATTGAAAAGAAAGCTATTACACTTCTCTCAGTTTACTATGTCTATAGCCATAACCACCATAAATAGCCAAACCAATCAGTAACCAAATTATAAAAATTGTCCAGTTGGTAACACCCAATTCTGTCATTAAATAAAGATTGGTTAGAATCCCTAAAATTGGCAAAATAGAGCATTTATGTAAGTAAGCCAATACCGAAAGAGCAATCCATACTAACCAAAAAATGAGCAATAACGGCTTCTCTTCTATTTGGCTGATTAACGTTCCTGTTGAAAGCACATAACCAAATACCAACACAAAGACTGTTCCTACAATGTACTGTCCGTTCAGATAAGGCACTTTAAATTTCGCATCTTTCGACAAACCTTGATAATCTAAGTACAAAATACCTGCACATACCAAAATAAAGGCAAAGAATGTACCGACACTGGTTAAATCAACAAAGAAACCCATATCCAAAAACAAGGATGGGATGGCAACCACTAAGCCCGTAATAATCGTAGCGAAGCTTGGTGTTTGAAATTTCGGGTGAATTTTAGCAAAACGTTTCCAAAGCAATCCATCACGACTCATCGACATCCAGATACGAGGTTGCCCCATCTGATATACCAATAATGCACTCGTAATAGCCACTACTGCCGACACAGAAATCACTCCTGCTGCAAAATTAAAGCCAATTTTTTGGAAAACATAGGCTAAAGGATCATCTACCTTTAATTCCGTATAATTTACCATCCCTGTCAGTACCAAAGTAATTAACACATACAAAACCGTACAAATCGCCAAACAATACAACATGGCTTTAGGTAAATCTCGTTGCGGGTTCTTACACTCTTCGGCGGTAGTAGAAATGGAATCAAAGCCAATAAAGGCAAAAAACACCGAAGCCACTCCTCCTAATACTCCTTTTGCTCCATTGGGTGCGAAAGGCGACCAGTTTTCGGGCTTTATATAAAATACACCTACTGAAATCACTAGACCAATTACAATTAACTTCAAGACAACCAGCATATTACTTGCCGTTCTTGACTCACGAATACCAATATAGACCAACGAGGTTACTAGCAGCGTAATCACGCCAGCAGGTAAATCCATTAAGATTTTCACACCACCCAACACAGGAGCATGAAGATAAGCATCGGAAGCAATTTTCAAACTATCTGTCAAAGGCTCATGATTTTGAAGGGCCAAATAGCCTTTGTGAGCCGTACCGTAGTCAATCGTCAAATAATCGGGGAAAGGAATTCCAAAACCTGTGAGCATTCCGATAAAATATTCTGACCATGAAATAGCGACGACCATATTAGAAACGGCATATTCGAGAATCAAAGCCCAGCCAATTACCCAAGCGAAAATTTCACCAAATGATACATAAGCATACGTGTAGGCACTTCCCGAAACAGGTACCATCGAAGCAAATTGAGCGTAGCAAAGAGCTGTAAAAACACAAGCAATCGCTACAAAAATAAAGAGTAATGACACCGCAGGGCCTCCCTCAAAACTAGCACGACCAATGGTGCTAAAAATTCCTGCTCCAATGATTGCAGCAATACCAAAAGAAGTCAAATCTCGAACGCCCAGTACTTTGTGTAAGCCTGCCCCCTGTTCTCCTCCTGTACTGGCTAAAACGTGATTAATGGATTTCCTGCGAAAAATAGAATTGTTTGCCATAAATTATAATTGTATTTGATGATGATTCCCAAAAATCTAGGGATTTGTGGGTAAATAAGAGATAAGATTTCGTGATTCTACGAACCTTGCTCTGATTAGGTAAGAACTAAGTTAAATGAAAATCCTCAGAATAACCGCTATTTACCCAATTTTTGGGAAAAAGCATTACTTTTGTGAGCTATAAACCCAGTTTTCTCATGCAAAATATCGCTGTCGTTATCCTAAATTATAACGGTAAACAATTCCTTTCTGATTTCTTGCCTTCGGTAATTACACATTCGCAAGGAGCATCTATCTATGTGGCAGACAATGCTTCTACGGACGATTCTGTTCCATTTTTGCAAAATCATTATCCTTCCATATCCCTGATTCAATTACCTCAAAATGGAGGTTATGCAAAGGGATATAATGATGCTCTGAAACAAATCAAGGCAGATTATTATGTGCTGTTAAATTCGGATGTAGAAGTTTCGGAAAATTGGCTTGAACCTGTTATTGCCCTGATGGAAAGCGATGCGAACATTGCTGCTTGTCAACCTAAAATCAGAGCATTTCATCAAAAAGCTTCTTTTGAATATGCAGGAGCAGCAGGTGGTTTTATTGATTATTTGGGTTATCCGTATTGCCGTGGACGAATGTTTGATACGCTTGAAGAGGACTTAGGACAATATAACGATAATCGAGAAGTCTTTTGGGCAACGGGTGCTTGTATGTTTGTAAAAGCTCCGATTTTTCATGAATTAGGAGGCTTTGACGAAGATTTCTTTGCCCACATGGAAGAAATTGACCTTTGCTGGCGAATGAAACACAAAGGTTATCGAGTTTATACTTGTGGAGAATCGACTGTTTATCATGTGGGTGGCGGAACATTACATAAATCAAATCCGAGAAAAACGTTCTTGAACTTTAGAAATGGATTGGCAATGCTCTACAAAAATCATCCCGATAAAGGGCTTGTAGGTACGATTTTAACTCGGTTAATTTTAGATGGAATTGCTGGTGTAAAATTTGTATTGTCTGGTAATATTCAAGACTGTATGGCAATTCTAAAAGCTCATTTTAACTTTTACGGAAACATCAGCAACTGGAGAAATAAAAGGAATGCAATCATCAAAACAAAAGCTGTTTCGATGATTTATCCCAAGAGCATCGTTTGGGAATATTTTGGCAAAGGCAAAAAGAAAAGCAGCGAGCTAAAACAACTTTAGCTAGTTAATACACGACAAGAAAATTGGTAATAACTAGAACTCCCACACACTTGGATTATTTTGCTGACGAAGGTATTTACGGATATTCATCCAAAATGCCAACACTAAGTAAATCAAAATGGGTGAACCCATTGTAAGGAATGAAAGATAAATGAAGTAAAGACGAATACTCCCTGTATTAATCCCAAACTTTTCTCCAATATGCGAGCAAACTCCAAAAACGTGATGCTCGACAAAATATTTAAGTTTTAGCATTTTCTGATAAAAGGATTAAAGATTATTAATAATCAACTGATTATCAATGTATAATTTTGATTAAAGTGTTGCTAAGATAGTGAATTTAAAATAAAACACAAAATGTCAAGTCAGGATACATACAAGACAATTAAAGCACCAGTAGAAGGATTATTTAAAGATAAAGGAAGTAAATTCTTTGCTTATGCCTATCCAATTGAGCATGAGTCTGAGGTAAAAGTATTGTTAGAACCCTTAAAGAAAGAGCATTTCAAAGCGGTTCATCACTGTTATGCTTACCGTTTAGGCATTGATAAAAATAATTTCCGTGTAAATGACGATGGCGAACCTTCTGGAACGGCTGGAAAACCAATTCTCAATACCCTACTTTCACAAGATATTACTAATATTTTGGTGGTCGTTGTCCGTTATTTTGGTGGCACGCTCTTAGGTGTTCCAGGATTGATTAATGCCTATAAATCTGCCACTGCCGAAGCCCTTGCTGTTGCAGAAGTATTAGAAAAAACAGTGAATGATGTATATTCCGTTCAATATGAATTTGTTCAAATGAATGATGTCATGAAGGTTGTAAAGGAATTTAACCTAAAAATACGAAACCAAACCTACGATAATCAATGCCTTATGGAAATAGAATTTCGTAAAAGCATTGAAGCACAAGTCATTGGCAAACTCGAAAAAATTGATAATATTGCCATTGATTACTTATACACGGTATAAAACCGTTATTTCATATCATTCATTCCAAATAATTTTAACACAAACACATGAAAACGAACTTATTATTCTTATGCTTGCTTTTCTCTTTGAGCAGCTTGGCACAGACGACTAGCCTTAGTACAGACTTAGATGAAGATGGTCAAAAAGATAAAGTAGTACTAAAAACAGAGGGTGAGTTTAACTACAAAATTGTCTATAGTTTATCTTCTCAAAAAGGAAAATCTTATGAGAGCCAAGTGGTTACACTCGGAGGACAAACCAATGAACTTAGCCTTAAAAATAAAGTTGTAATCTTGACAAGTACCTACATGAGAGGGGTGAATACCTTTAAATTTCGCTACGACAAAGCCTTGAAGCAACTAAAAGTAATTGGCTATGATAACGAGCAATTTGGAAATGCAGTAAATGATGGCTCTGGTACAGGTAGTTATAACCTATCAACAGGTACAGTAGAAGCAACATGGAACAGTTATAACGAAAAGAAACAAACGCTTATAACGCTACCAACAATCCGTAAGAAACTTCCTGTACGCAATTACACAGTTAGCGATTTTAGCGATAAACTAATCGAAAAATTAGATGCTGCTGT
>JBMLRK010000270.1:0-1869 GCA_049241065.1 Spirosomataceae bacterium | reverse complement strand
AACTTTTCACACACCTTTAATTTCAAGCATTATAAGCGATTTGCTACAACTTCTTTTATATCACTGATAATTTTCTTAGCTAAGTTATCTGCCTTAGTCATCGAATCTGATTCTGAGTAAATTCTAATGATAGGCTCTGTGTTTGATTTACGTAAGTGTAACCACTCCTTTTCAAACTCAATTTTCACCCCATCAATGGTATTAATTGGTTGTTTTGAATATCGCTGTTTAATCGCTTCTAAAACACCATCCACATCAATATCAGGAGTCAATTCTATCTTATTTTTCGAGATATAATATTCTGGATAGCTTTTACGTAAAGCAGATATTTTCTTACCTGTATTAGCCAAATGTGTTAAGAACAAAGCAATACCCACCAAAGCATCACGACCAAAGTGTAAATCTGGATAAATAATTCCTCCGTTACCTTCTCCACCAATTACGGCATTCGTCGATTTCATTAAAGATACCACATTCACTTCACCAACCGCAGAGGCATAATATTTACCTCCAACCTTTTCAGTCACATCACGCAACGCACGAGTTGAAGAAAGGTTAGAAACCGTATTACCTACTTTGTTCTGCAAAATATAGTCTGCAACAGCAACCAGTGTATATTCTTCTCCAAAAGGCGAACCATCTTCGCACATAAAGCACAAACGATCAACATCAGGGTCAACAACGATACCCAAATCGAATTTTTCTTTTTCGATAGCCTTCGTTATATCCGTCAAGTTTTCAGGAAGTGGCTCAGGATTATGAGCAAAATGACCTGTTGGCTCGCAATGTAATTTAGTAATTTGCGTCACACCTAATGCTTCTAACATCATAGGAACTGCAATACCACCTGTTGAGTTAACTGCATCAACAATTACCTTGAAATTACGATTTTTGATTGCTTCTACATTTACCAAAGGTAATGCTAAGATTAAATCAATGTGCTTTTTAATCCATGTGTTATCCTCAGTATAAGAACCTAACTTTTTCACATCCACAAAGTCAAAGTCTTCTGCTTCTGCAATGGCAAGCATTTCTTCTCCATCTTTTCCTGAAATGAACTCACCTGTTGAATTCAACAATTTAAGAGCATTCCATTGAGCTGGGTTATGACTTGCTGTCAGGATAATTCCGCCGATTGCTTGTTCAGCAGGAACGGCCATCTCTACGGTTGGAGTAGTAGATAAACCTAAGTCCAATACATCCAATCCTAAGCTTTGTAGCGTACCACAAACTAACTTAGAGACCATATCTCCCGAAAGACGTGCATCACGCCCTAAGACAATCTTAGATGACGTAGGGTTATTTCGCTTTAACCACGTACCAAATGCTGCCGAAAATTTTACTACATCTATGGGAGTCAGGGAATCCCCTGGCTTTCCTCCGATAGTTCCTCTGATGCCTGAGATAGATTTTATGAGGGTCACGTCCTAATGTTATTTTAATATGAATGTAAATCCGTTATTTCCGTTTTATGACATAAAACGTGAGTGTAAATTTAACGAAAGATTCGCTAATTTCTTACGCAATTTTCATTAAGTGGTCAATGTTTTTTTGATGCTACAAGTGGCAATATATTACAATGCTACATAAGCTAAAAAAACAGGAACAGTTGCAATAAAAAAGCCTTCAAATCTTTCGATTTGAAGGCTTTTTTGTCAACCGACATGGACTCGAACCATGAATGACGGTACCAAAAACCGTAGTGTTACCATTACACCATCGGTCAATTTATAGAATCAAACTTACTGACTTTTTAAGAGTTGATTTAAGCGTTACCTCCC
This sequence comes from Spirosomataceae bacterium, assembly GCA_049241065.1. GTDB lineage: Bacteria > Bacteroidota > Bacteroidia > Cytophagales > Spirosomataceae > JALRIJ01. The sequence continues at coordinate 88 of JBMLRK010000270.1, read as the reverse complement.
GATAACGCTTAAACTTTGTCAACCGACATGGACTCGAACCATGAATGACGGTACCAAAAACCGTAGTGTTACCATTACACCATCGGTC
>JBMLRK010000269.1:0-3203 GCA_049241065.1 Spirosomataceae bacterium | reverse complement strand
CCTAACAACACCCACCATTAGGGTCACAAGTATCTGCACTTTGAGGCATACTTTCCTTAACCATTTCATCCGCTACCTGATTCATCACGTCTGCGAAAACCGTAGCAGGTTGAGCTCCAGAGAAACCATATTTTTTATTAATGATAAAGAAAGGAACACCCGTTACCCCGATTTTACTCATGTGTTCTAACTCCTCATTTACTTCGTCAGTAATAATATCCGAGTGAATGAAATTCAACGTTTGTTCTTCAGACCAGCCAAAAGGTTTCATTACTTCCACCAAGGTAGCATCCTGAGTCAAGTCCAAACGATCTACGAAGTACGCTTTCATTAAAGCCTCTTTCACTTCCTTTTGAATATCTTCTTGTAAAGCCAAGGTCAAAATTCGGTGTAATGTAAAGGTATTGATTGCCTTTGGAATCGCTTGCATATCAAAATCCAATCCCTCGTGTTGAGCCACCTGTTCTACTTGCTCGAACTTAGAACCAAAATCTGCCCCAAACTTACGCTCCATGTAACTCTTGTAATCTACTCCTTCTTTCGGTAAGTTCGCATCCAACTGAAAAGGATGATAAGTGATAGCTACATCATGCGTTTTTTGAATTTCTTGAATGCCTTCTTCTAGGCGTTTTTTACCGATATAACACCACGGACAAACGACATCCGACACGACATCAATCGTAATTAAAGGCTTAACTCCTTCCATTATTTTGTTGTTTTTGTATTTCAAAATAGTTTACTTCTACACTTAAATTCCCCAACAGTTCCCTTGTTCGTTCGGGGCGAGCATCTGTTAAAAATACCTGCTGAAACGTTCCGTCCGCCATCATGTCAATTAATTGTTGGATTCGGCGGTCGTCTAGTTTATCAAAAATATCATCCAATAATAAAATTGGAGGAAAGCCTTTTTTCAGTGCTAACAATTCAAACTGAGCCAATTTTAAGGCAATCAAAAATGACTTCTGTTGTCCTTGCGAACCGTATCTTTTAAGAACACGTTGGTCTATTAGAAACGAAAAGTCGTCTTTATGAGTTCCCATCGTTGTTCGTTGTGCCGCCAAATCACGAGGACGGGCATTCCTAAAGGCAATGTCAAATGCCTCTTTGTCCACCTCTGTTTCATAAGAAAGTGTCACTTCTTCCCTACTTTCAGAGAGATTCGCATAATGTTTTTGAAAAAGGGGTAAATATTCTTGAATGAAACCCGCACGAGCCGAACAAATCTTTTCGGCACATTCTACCAAAGGGTCAGAATAAATATCAAGGAGGAGGTTATCCACATAATTACGCTCGGCAAACTGTTTCAACAAAGAATTTCGTTGCAATAACAGCCGATTATAGTGGATAAGGTTTTCGAGATAGCTAGAATCTAATTGAGCCATGACTCCATCAAAAAACTTACGTCGTTCTTCGCTACCATCTCGGATAATGTCCGTATCGTTTGGCGAGATTAACACTACAGGGAATTTGCCAATGTGGTCAGACAGTTTTTCGTAGGCTTTTTTATCGTGTAAAACCGCCTTTTTTTGTCCTTTCTGGAACGAACAAGTAATCAAGGTGGAGGTATTTTCTTCGGGGTTTGGGTTAACGAATTTCCCTTCAACCATCAAGTAATCAGCCTCATGCTGTACACAAGCACTGTCTTGCGAGCTAATCGAACTTTTGGTTAAAGCCAAAAAATAGATTGCATCAAGTAAGTTTGTTTTACCACTTCCATTTTCCCCCACGATGCAATTAATACGAGCCGAGAAGTCGAAAGAATCGAGTTCATAACTCTTAAAAAAGGCAAGGTTTATATGCTGTAAATACATAGGAGAATTTAAAAAAATATAATTTTGGAAATGTGAAAATAGAAAATACCATCAATTAGTAAAAAACGTTTTGTCTGTTCTTGGTTTTGTACTAATTTCGTACTACAAATTAACTACTGTTCATTCGTATTTCAAATTTAGAACAGGTGTCATTCGGAATATCCCCATTTTTAATTCTCCGAATGGTAGAAGTTAATGTGAAAAATTATTTTCACTCCACTCAAAAACACTCCATTCTCTATAAGGTAAGATGGCAAAGAAAGAAGAAAACAAAGTAAAATACTCGAAAGAGACGTACATGTATTGGTACGAGTCGATGGTACTTCAACGTAAATTTGAAGAACGTACAGGTCAGTTGTATGGGCAACAAAAAATCAAAGGATTTTGTCACCTATACATCGGTCAAGAAGCTTGTTCTTCTGGAGCAAGATCTGCCTTACGTGATGGCGACAAATACATTACTGCCTACCGTGACCACGGTATCCCATTAGCTTTGGGTTCTGATCCAAAAACAATCATGGCTGAAATGTACGGTAAAGCAACTGGTATCTCAAAAGGAAAAGGTGGCTCTATGCACATTTTTGATAAATCAGTAGGTTTTGTAGGTGGACACGGTATCGTAGGGGCTCAAATCCCGATGGGTGCTGGTTTGGCATTTGCAGAAAAATATAACAAAACGGGCAACCTTTCGGTAACCTATTTTGGTGACGGTGCGGTTCGTCAAGGAGCATTACACGAAGCCTTCAACATGGCAATGACTTGGAAGTTACCTGCAATCTTTATTGTAGAAAACAACGGTTATGCAATGGGTACTTCGGTTTCTCGTACGTCAAACGTAACTGACTTATACACAATCGGTGAGGCGTATGATATGCCTTCTGAAGCAGTAGATGCCATGAACGTAGAAGCGGTTCACGAAGCAATGTCACGTGCTGCGGCTCGTGCAAGAGCAGGTGAAGGCCCAACGTTCTTAGAATTCAAAACGTATCGTTACAGAGGTCACTCAATGTCTGACCCTCAGAAATACCGTACGAAAGAAGAAGTTGAAGCGTACAAAATGCGTGACCCAATCGAGCAAGTTAAGAAAACAATCTTAGACAACGGAATCGCTACAGAAGAAGATTTATTAGCCATTGATGCAGCAATCAAAGTGAGAGTAGAAGAAGCGGTTAAATTCGCAGAAGAATCTCCTTTCCCAGATGCTTCAGAAGCATATTTAGATGTATATCAGGAGGAAAATTATCCTTTCCCAGTAGAATAAGCAATACGGGTTTACATGAAAAAGACTACCTCAATCGGGTAGTCTTTTTTTGTGGGTGTTCGTTGAAATCTATATCCCCTCCTCACAAACAATACCAATCCACCGACTCCTCAGGTTTTATTTTTACAACA
>JBMLRK010000268.1:0-4156 GCA_049241065.1 Spirosomataceae bacterium | reverse complement strand
CACTCAAAGTACAACACGATTTAGTGGTGGCAAAAGATGGCTCTGGCGACTTCCGCTACATTCAAGATGCCATTGATGCGATTCGGGTATATTTACCCAAGCACATTACGGTGCGTATCAAAAAAGGCGTTTATAAAGAAAAAATCGTTATTCCGAGTACCCTTACCAACATCAGTTTTGTGGGCGAAGACAGTACTGTCATTAGCTACGATGATTTTTCTGGAAAAGGGAAAATGGAAACCTTCGATTCCTATACGGTGAAAGTTATGGGCAATGACATAACCCTCGAAAACTTAATCATCGAAAACACCGCAGGCAGAGTCGGGCAAGCCGTTGCCCTACACATTGAGGGCGACCGTTGTGTCATTCGTCGTTGTAAATTGTTAGGAAATCAGGATACTATTTTTGCTTCTGGCGAAAACTCAAGACAGCATTTTGTCAACTGCTACATCGAAGGAACAGTCGATTTTATCTTTGGTTCATCTACGGTCTTATTTGAAAACTGTACGCTACATAGCAAAGCAAACGGTTATGTAACGGCAGCTTCTACACCAGAATGGGTAGAATATGGATACGTATTTAAGAACTGTAAACTAACCGCAGATGCTTCTGTAAAAAGCGTTTACCTTGGTCGTCCGTGGCGAAGTTATGCCAAAACGGTTTTTCTAAACTGCGAAATGGGCGAGCATATCGTTGCCAAAGGTTGGGATAATTGGTCGAAAGTAGAAAACGAAAAAACAACCTATTATGGCGAATACAAAAGCACAGGACTAGGCGGCAATACAGCAGAAAGAGTAAAATGGGCTCATCTATTAAGCGACGATGAAGCAGCCAACTATAGCACCGAAAAGATTTTTGCAGGAAGTATCAAGCCCCGTTTGAATACCTTCTGGCAACAACCCTCGTTAATTGGACTTACCTACAAAGTGGATACTTCGTACAACAATTATACAGCGTATCTGAACAGCAAAAAATCGCATCCTGTTACCGAAAAAGTCCTTGAAACCTCCCTTCCAAACGTCAACGAAGCCAAAGAAATTACGTATGCGAAAGTGGGCGACAAAGCCTTATTATTAGATGTTTTTTCACCGAAAAAAACAGGAGGTAAACTAGCCAAAGCCATCATGATTATTCACGGAGGTGGCTGGCGTTCGGGTAATAGAACGCAACATTATCAACTAGCAAGACGTTTAGCAGCATTGGGTTATGTGTGCTTCACTCCTGCCTATCGTCTTTCTACCGAAGCCTTATACCCTGCGGCCATTCATGATTTAAAAGCGGCTTTACGCTGGATTCGTGCCAATGCAAGCACCTACAAAGTTGACACCAGCAAAATTGCCGTAATGGGCTTTTCGGCAGGAGGACAACTAGCATCTTTATTGGGTGTAACTGCCCAAAACCCTACGTTTGAAGGCTCAGTTGGCACTACCAAAACTAGCACCAATGTAAATGCAATTGTGGATATTGACGGAACACTCTCGTTTATACATCCAGAAACAGGCGAAGGTGACGACAGCAAACGCATTTCTGCGGGAACATATTGGTTTGGCTATTCGAGAAAGGATAATTTTGAACGTTGGAACGAGGCTTCCCCTCTTACCTACGTAGGAGCAAAAACGCCTCCGACCTTATTCTTAAACAGTTCGGTTGATCGTATGCACGCAGGCAGAGACGACTTCAGAAAAGTATTGGAGCAACACCATATCTACTCAGAAGTACACACCTTCTCCGATGCCCCTCACTCCTTTTGTTTATTCAATCCGTGGTTTGAACCGACGATTAAATACATCGACGAGTTCTTGACCAAAGTACTGCAATAGACGTGTCGTCCAGTGTTCTCCCCCTGACAGCGGTCAACGACCCTGTTAGGGGGAGGACGCTGGACGAGATTCTGATGCTGGGCGAGATTTGTAATCTCGTCCGACATGGGAACAGATTTGCAAGCTGTATGTTCCTTTAAATTGTACCTTTATAGGCGTAAATAAGTATGAAGACACGGCTATGTCTTCTATGGTACTATGTGGTGAAATACGTCGGAGGACTTAACACAATTGACAAATCATGAAACAATACTTAATAACCGCTTACGATGCCACGGATGAACATGCTTTAGCAAGACGGATGGCAGTACGACCTTTTCATTTAGAAGGGGCAAAAAAACTAAAAAAAGAAGGTCATTTCATCCTTGGTGGAGCAATGTTAGACAACGAAGGCAAGATAATTGGCTCTACGATGGTTCTGCAATTTGAAAATGAAAGCCAACTGCAAGATTGGATGGATAATGAACCCTATCTTCAAGAAAATATATGGGTAAATTTTAGTATTCAGCCGTTTATTGTTGCACAAATTTAGGGGGATGATGTGAGTTGTGACGCTAGGCGAGCGTTGTAATTCCGTCTTACATGAGAATCTAAAAACTACAATTAAAATAAGAGTACACCAACTTAATGGGTAGTTACCTAAAACCTTTACCAATTATTAACTCTGAAAATAAGTAATGAAACAAATCGTACAGTTTATCTTCGAAAAGAAAAGTTATTTTTTTGTACTAGTAATTTTTGTTCAAGGATGGCAACTTGCCAGTATAAAGGCAAGGCTAAATTCATTTAATTATGATGTTGAATACTTACGAAGTGATGTCGATATAATTAGAAATATGGTTCAGTCTGTCAGTTCCAACAGTCATAACTCATCTCTTAGAAGTGATATCGAAACACTGAAAAACACCTTAACGAATCTCGAAAATCAAGTAAAAGCGATGCAAGAGAAAGAATTATTAAAAAACGCAAAACCATTGAAGCCTAGAACATTTGACTTGCATGATAAGTCTTGGAAGTAAAAAGTAGATAAAATAGAGTTATCAGCTTTATAACGCACAGTAACTTTTCAAAAGCCATTAACCCTCACCCATCCAACCCTGACAGGGTCTGCGACCGCTGTCAGGGTTAGTCTCCGCCTTAACTCAAAACTTACCCCTATTTATACACCTCCCTCATTTATCATTTTAATAACTAACTATTATCATTCTATCTAGTCCTGATTCACAGCAACTTGGCAACGGTTAACTTATCCCCCTAAGAACATGTACCAAGATCGAATTCAACAAGCTAGTTTACTTCAAAAAATCATTACGGCAGAAGAAGCCGCTCAATTTTTCACAGACGGTATGCTCGTCGGTTCAAGTGGTTTTACTCGGGCTGGCGACAGCAAAGCGGTGCTAAAAGCTCTTGCCGAACGAAAGGATAAAAACGGACTACAAATCACTCTGATTACGGGAGCTTCTTTAGGACATGACCTCGACGGTCAATTAGCAGAAGCAGGCGTTTTAGCCAAACGTATGCCTTTCCAAAGCGATGCAACACTTCGTAAACATGTCAACTCGGGTGAGGTGATGTTTATCGACCAACACCTTGGCGAAACGGCCGAGTTTATCAACAATAAACAAACTCCTGACATGGATATTGCCGTGCTGGAGGTCGCCCTCATTAAAGCAGATGGCAGTATTGTCCCTACGACTTCTATTGGTAATTCGGCAACATTTGCCCAGAAAGCCAAACACGTTATTCTGGAAATCAACCTCAATATTCCTGTCTGTATTGAAGGCATTCACGATGTATTTTACCCGAATGATTACCCCAACCGTTCAATTATTCCCATCACCGAAGCTAGTAGTATTATCGGACAAACTAGCATTCCTTTAGACCCCAACAAAGTCATTGGCATTGTGATTACTGATATGCCCGACAGCCCCGCTTCAATTGCCGAACCCGACTCAAAAACCAATGCAATTGCAGGCTATTTATTAGATTTTCTTCGTGCAGAAGTAAAGGAAGGAAGACTGACTAACTCGCTATTACCCCTACAAGCAGGAATTGGGAAAGTGGCTAATGCCATTTTTGAAAGCTTTGTCGATAGTGAATTTCATAACTTAACGATGTATTCGGAAGTACTTCAAGACAGTACCTTCGACTTGATTGATGCAGGAAAATTAACCTTTGCTTCGGCATCTTCAATCACGGTTTCAGAACCTTGCTACGAGCGTATTTTGGGAAATTTTGATTTTTATAAAGATAAAATCTTATTGCGTCCTCAAAACATTAGTAACGCTGCCGAAGTAATTCGTCGTTTGGGAGTTATTGCCATCAATACGGCCATT
>JBMLRK010000267.1:0-3253 GCA_049241065.1 Spirosomataceae bacterium | reverse complement strand
CGCTTGTTTGGGCAAAGCGAGTATTGATTATGGCAAACGAAAATTTATCACGTTAAGGACGTATGGAATTGAAAACTAGACAACTACTTTTGGGGGTATCGGTAATCATCGGGCTTTGCTTGCTTGATTACCGATACCCCCAAAAGTAGTTGTCTAGTTTTGGGGGTATCGGTAATCATCGGGCTTTGCTTGCTTGACTCACAGGCAATGGCACAGAGCTATGCCAAATATTTGGTCTTGCTCAAAGATAAAGCTGCATCGCCCTACAGCACTACGAAACCAGAAGCCTTTCTTTCGACACGCTCCATCAGCAGAAGAACCAAACAAGGCATCGCTATCAATACCCGAGATTTACCCGTAAACCCAAGTTATGTAACGGCAATCCGACAAACGGGGGCAAAAGTTTGGTACAGTTCTCGTTGGCTCAATGCGGTCTATGTAGAAACAGATAACAGTACTTTACAAAAAGTGCAACAATTATCTTTCGTAAAAGGTATTGAAGGCAATCACGCCCTTTCTGCCCCAAGTACAACCCTTTCGGCTAGAACAAGTGCCACTCGTTCCAAATTTGCCCAAACGGTAGATGATGCTAGTTATGGAAACGGGCTAACTCAAGCCAAAATGATTGGAGCAACCAAATTACACAACTTGGGGTTTCAGGGCGAAGGAATGCTCATTGGGGTGTTTGATGCGGGCTTTAAAAATGCGAATAGCATCGCTAATTTAAAACCTTTATTTGATGAAAAAAGAATCATCGGTACCTACGATTTTGTCAAAAATAACCAAGCGGTCTATGACGACGATGACCACGGAACAATGGTGTTGTCGTGCATGGGAGCAAATGTTACGGGAAGTTTTATTGGCACAAGTCCAAAGGCTTCGTTTTTGTTATTAAGAAGTGAAGATGCCGATACGGAATATCCTATCGAAGAGGCCAACTGGCTCATAGCTGCCGAATATGCCGACAGTGTAGGCGTTGATTTAATCAATTCGTCATTAGGTTACAGTCTGTTTGACGACGTGAAGCTGAATTATACCTATCAAAACATGGACGGCAAAACGACCATTGCAGCACGAGCAGCGGACTGGGCAGCGGCTACAGGTATCGTAATCTGTGTTGCGGCAGGAAATGACGGAAATAAAGCATGGAAATACATTGCGACCCCCGCAGATGCCGACTCGGTGCTGACAGTAGGAGCAGTAACCTCAACAGAAGTGAAAGCGTCCTTTAGTTCCTTTGGGCCTTCTGCCCATGGTAGAATAAAACCAGATTTAATGGCAATGGGGCAATCATCGGTCGTGATTAGTGCTACAGGAACAATCACCTATTCCAACGGAACATCGTTTGCCTCTCCTATCTTGTGTGGGATGGCGGCTTGTTACTGGCAACAAAATCCTAGTTTAACTGCAATGCAGGTAATCTCTAATCTTCGCCAAGCAGGTAATCGTTACACATCGCCAACCCCAGAATATGGTTATGGGATTCCTTTTGGCACCAATCTCGATACAACAACACCCATTATACTTGGGAATGAACCGACCGAGACGAACTTCTTTCAAGTAAGTCCAAATCCTTTTCAAGAAACAATCACCTTGACACTAGCGGGTTACGAAGGCAAACCCTATCAGCTTGTTTTGATGAACGTTTTAGGGAATACCCTTTGGTCAGGAACACTTAGTAGTAGCTCCATGACGATTCCAACAGAAAACCTTCAAAAAGGTATTTATTTCTTACGAGTAATGAATGAAGAACAGGCTGGCATTATGAAGTTGGTAGCTTGGTAAGGCTTGTACTAATTTGCAATCAGTGTATAAATGGCTTTGCGACTGTGTCGTATTAATAGTTATTACTCCACGCCTACCCACCATTGCTTAAAGCTTTGTGTCGTATCTTTCAGAGACACTTTTTCTCCAATGATTGGTGTAATCAAAGGTATGTTTGCCGATTTATTTGCTGCGGTAATGCGTTTCAAGGGTTCATCCCAAGCATGATTTCCTAAAGCAAATTTGGAAGAGTGTACAGGAAACAAACGTTTGGCTCTTAAATCTTTGGCTGCCTGCAATACCTCCTCTGGCATCATGTGAATATATTTCCAACTTTTGTCATACTGACCATTTTCTAAAATAGCTACATCAAAAGGGCCGTAGTGCTTACCAATTTCAGCAAAGTGCGTATCATAGCCACTATCGCCACCAATAAAAATACTAGTCGTGGGTGTTTTCAAGGCAAATGAAGTCCATAAAGCCCGATTACGTAACATACCCCTACCCGAAAAATGCCTAGCAGGAGCGGTATGAACGATGAATCCATTATCAAGGATAACTTCTTCATTCCAATCCTTCTCGATAATCTTATTGGTATCAAATCCCCATGACTCAAAATGCTCTCCCGTTCCCAAACCACAAATCACTTTTCCGACCTTTGACTTTAATTTCAAGACTGTCTCATAATCTAAGTGATCCCAATGGTCATGCGAAATGAACAAATAGTCAATAGCAGGTAAATCTGCTACTGTGTAAACATCTGTACCTTTAAAAGCCCTAGTCGTAAACGAAATAGGCGATGCAGCCCCGCTCAAAACGGGGTCAACCAATATCTTTTTACCGTCTATCTGGAGGAAATAAGAGGAATGTCCAAACCAAACTACTATATCTTCGGAAGGGTCTAAATGCAATAAATCTATTTTGGTAGAAGGAATCACATCGGTTGGAATAACTCGTTTTTTCTCCCCGAAAAAAAACTCTTTCATAACCGCATAATAAGTAACTCCTTCCGTCAAATCGGGAGTAGGATTCAAGTTTTGAAAAGAGCCATCTCTAAAATTGGGCGATTTTTGAATACGAGCTAACCGTTCGCCCGAAGGAATTTTCCCAAACATGGGTTGCTGAAGAAAGAAATATACAGCTACTGCGAATAAGGCAACGATGCTTAGTAGAGCAATCATAATTCGGGAAATAAGTTTTTTCATGTTGAAAACATTAGACTGATGCTACACACTACAAGTTAAGTATGGATTATTAGTCTTACATTTTTTAGAAAAGAAAGGTTCAGAACCGTGCAAAGTAAAAGTTATTTCATCAATTAACCGATGAGATAACCCTGTCAGCGGTCAACGACCCTGTCAGCGGTGAAGTACCTGACCTTTAGAGCTGTTTTTAAAGGATAACGCTAAAAACAAAAACTCCCCCAAAGGCTTGTCACATTTGGGGGAGTTTTTTATAAACTTTGAAAACGAAATACGTTTTGTTTACT
>JBMLRK010000266.1:0-1466 GCA_049241065.1 Spirosomataceae bacterium | reverse complement strand
ATTTGGTGTGAAAACATTAGGAGCGTTAATCGTATAGTCGGCAATCTTATTTTTCAGGGTAATCTTTACAGTTACAGAGTCGGTCTTATTACTACTACAAGAGTTATCTTCTACCTTAAATAGAATGGGGAAACTCATGGATTCTTTATTCTCTAAAAGTAAGCAAGTGGGTGTCCACTGAAATGATCCTCTAACAGTTCCTTTCGCTGTTTGGTCTGTCCAGTTCATTCCAACATTTTTCATGTTGAATCCGTTGGGTATTGCCGTCAGTTTTAATACATCATTTATATCAGTATCTTCTCCAATCACGTCAAAACTAATGCTACTAGGGTTCGCTACTGAAACCAAGTATTCGAAGGTGTTTTGAGCTAAAGTCGTACTTATTTTAGGTCTTTTGTTGTCAAGAATCAAGGTTTTTAATCGTACCGTAATGGTATCAGTTAACGTTTTGTTACAGTATTGTTTGGAGACGATAAAATCCACAAGGTACTCTTCTTTCCGAAACACAGAGCAGGTAGGAGACCACGTAAACGGAACGGAAACTAGAGCGTTACCGCTTGTTTCTACGAAAGTCATTCCTGCTTGAGCAAGGTTAAAACCTCTGCCAAGAGCCGTAACTTTAATTAGATTTTTGAGTGAATCAGTTCCAATTACGTTGAATTTAAGCGTATTGCCTATAAAAATACTAGCACTTGTTGCTCCCAAATCGGTGCGTATTTTGGGTAAACTACTAGGGTTTGGTTCTATAATAACGCTCACTCGGATAGTAGAACTTAGTCCTTGCGGACAACCGTCGTCCGTAGTAATGACATCAAAAATTAAAGGCTTTCCATCCCAACTAACATTACACTCATTAAAACAGATGCTTGTTTGCAACGTATCCTTAGCTGTTTTAACAGTATAGCTATTGGGACTTGCATTGAGCGTTGAATCCGTAAAGTTGACGGGTTTTATCTTGATGGATACGTTTTGTCCAATATTTTTATCGGTGGTAAATAGATTGATACATTTAGGAGATTGCCCGTTTTTAATCCTAATGATGTTTCCTTCTACATAGTTGCTTGTCTTTCCCTGTTCTCTAATGGCACTCACTGGAGCGTCGTTTGCAGTACAATCAATTACTTTTAGCTGGAAATCACGACGAACGGTTCCTATTTTCTTGCCCTTTCGATATTCATCCACTTGAACACAAAAGACATAGAGACCGATAGTACTAGCAGTGAGGGTTAATAAACCTGTTTTAGGGTTTACTTTTAAAGGAGAACTACCCGGAATTACATTGTTCAAATTAATGCCGTTTGCCCACTGAACAAGCGGGTAGTCGCTACTTCCTGTGGGGTACGTGGGGTTACTATATGTTCTTGTTGTATAACCGTTTAGAGGAGTAACAAGCGAATAAGCAAGGCTGTCGCCATCGGCATCCTCTGCGGCAAAACTCATCGAAAAGGGGCGATTAACGCAGCTAT
>JBMLRK010000265.1:3450-7177 GCA_049241065.1 Spirosomataceae bacterium | reverse complement strand
CTTTGAATTATTAACCTAATTTATTTACTCAAAAGTTATGATTTTTTATTTTTTTAGAATGGAGTGAGAAAGTAAAGAAAACGGACATTTTTTTAACTCTTGACCAAGTGTTGAGTTTCTTGAAAACATAGTTCCCTTGTTAAATGGATAAACCCCAGAATCCTTCAAAATAAGTTTCTGATATCGCAAGCGATAATTTCTATGATAGCTTTTACAGAAATAGCCTCTCGCTTAATTGCCACCCTACGGCATACTTTCCTTATCCAATGAGAAAAATTTAGGTAAAGTATTATTAAAGCAAAGACAGATTGTCAATATTTTAAAAGAATTAGAAAGAGATGATATGATTTTACTGAGTGAGCTTTCTCAATTAGATTGAAGTATCTTGGAGTGCATGGAAATTATTTCCATACACTCCAGATGGGAATAAAAGAAAGGTAATTGGCAGTTAGACGACACTATTCTGAATACTCATGACGAAATTGCGGATGCGTATCGTGATTTTTATGCAGGAAAATACGGAAAAATTAGGAGTTAAAAAATGCTATATAAATAGTAACTTTGAAAATAAATGGTAGAAATAAAGACTACTAGTACCTTAACATGTTTCAAAAGAAGCTCCATTTCGATTTCCAACATTGCTCTTTTGATTTATGCCAACAGTATAATTGTTGCGATTTTATATTCAAAATAATATCCTCCATGATAGATAGCTATGTGTGCATTTCTAATAAGCACATCAAGATAATACTTGCCCTTTTCCTATTGCTTCAATCAGTATTTAGACTTAATGCTCAGATTAATTCATTGAAATTTAACCATTTAATGGTAAATGATGGATTACCCCAAAATTCAATACATTCCATCGCTAGAGATAAATATGGGTTTATGTGGTTTGGAACATGGTGTGGCGTATGCCGATATGATGGATATTCTTTCAAGGTTTTTAGAGCAAATGATAATGATTCGACCGCATTTTCAGATAATATGATTGAGGTTATTACAACGGACTCCCTACAAAATGTCTGGATAAAGACAGGTGAACCAGACTGTTTGTATCAATATAATTATGAGTACGAGACGTTTAAACGCTTTTCAATCAAGCAGGTAGCTCCTTATCTACGTAGTCGTATTACTCACCCAACCGTAGTCGAAAATGCTCAATTTAGATTTATAACTACTGCATCAGTATAAAAAAAATAAAATACGGTTCCTGGTCTTTAAACACGGTATCAGGTAAATTTAAACGACCCTTTTGCTATCTCAGACTCAGCCGTTTATATGAGCTATATCGACGATGCCGACAACCTGTGGATAGGTACTCGAAAGGGGGGGGTGAATCATGCAAACCTGAATGTTAAGCCTTTTACTTATTATCATGCCGACAAAGTGGATAGAGGGCTTATTAGTAATGAAGTCAGGACCATCTGTAAAGATAATATGGGAAGGCTTTGGGTTGGCTCAGAAGACATGGGCGTAACTATGATTGAGCATAGTCCTAAAGGAAATTATTCTACTTATTTCAATCGTGGCAAAAGCATTGATAGCAGGAGGATTCGTTCGCTTTATTGTGATAAATTTGGCTTAGTTTGGATCGGGACTAAAGGAGGACTAGACAGGTATGACCCCCGTACAAAACTAGTGAAACACTATGCTGCTGACAGCAAAAAAGCAGGAAGCCTTACGAGTCCTATTATTTTTGCGATGACAGAAGACCATGAGGGAGTGCTCTGGATTGGAACGTATGGCGGTTTAGCAAAATACGATAGAAAAAATGATAAGTTTGTGTATGTATCACCGGTTATTACAGGAGGTGTACAAATCAGGGCTATTCTTGAAGATTCCCAAAAGAACCTTTGGGTAGCTATGGAAGATGGAGGACTGACCAAATTAATCCGTCCAGAGACTACCGATAATAGTACTCCATTTAAAGCAATACGATATGTTCATAAAGAAGGAGATAGTCGTACGCTTATCTCTAATCGGCTTTATTCTTTGGCAGAAGATAAAACTGGAATGTTATGGATTGCTACTAATTTAGGACTAAGTCGTTTGAATCCTAAAAATAATACCTGTAAACATTTTTTTATTAAGGATGGATTACCCGATGAAATCATCATGGGGCTGTTATTTGATGGAAAAGAATCGATTTGGATAAGCCACAAAAAGGGAATAACCCGAATGAATACCAGAACGTTTCAACTCCAAAACTTTAATGTAAACGATGGATTACAGAGTAACGAGTTCAATCAGAATGCTTGTTTTCGAGATAAGACAACAGGGGAAATGTTTTTTGGTGGACAGAACGGTATGAACTCTTTTTTCCCTGATAGTATAAAAATTAATCGGTACAAACCCCCAATGGTGTTCACACGCCTAACGGTTATGAATCAGGTAATACAGGTAGGTTCGAAGGTAAATGACCGAGTTATCCTTGAAAAATCACTACTTTGTACGAACGAAATTACCCTAAGTTGGTGGGATAGAACATTTAGCTTAGAATTTGCAGCGTTGCATTATGCCAATCCACAAGGCAATAAATATAAATACAAACTGAATGGAATGGATAATGAATGGATTTATACGGATGCTTCTATGCGAACAGCCTCTTACTCGCATCTTCCGTCAGGGACTTATATTTTTCAGGTTTACGGAGCCAATAGCGATGGCGTTTGGAGTGATAAACCCGCTACACTTCGAATCAATATTCTTCCTCCTTGGTGGTTTACTTGGTGGGCAATTACCGTCTATGTCGCTATTGCTTGTTCGATACTTTTTTTGGTGTATCAGTATAGTGTGGCACGTATTGAGTTTGCTAAAAATGAAGAAATTCATCAATCAAAACTTAAATTTTTCACAGGAATTTCGCATGAGTTTCGGACTCCACTTACGTTGATTATTGACCCTTTAGAAAAACTTATTTCCGAAAAATTGGATACAGATACCATCCATCAATACCATAGTTTAATGCACCGAAATGCAAAGCAATTACTTTTGTTGATTAATCAATTATTGGATTTTCGGAAATTAGAGTCAGGACATCTTACCTTAACGATGCAACAGTCGGATATAGTCGCTTTTGTCAGAACAATTGCCACTTCGTTTGAGTCAAGGGCAAAAGATCGAAAGATTCATTTGATAGTTCAATCAACAATAACGAGCCTCAATACGCATTTTGATGCCGCTAAAA
Organism: Spirosomataceae bacterium; assembly: GCA_049241065.1. Taxonomy (GTDB): domain Bacteria; phylum Bacteroidota; class Bacteroidia; order Cytophagales; family Spirosomataceae; genus JALRIJ01. The sequence continues at coordinate 3,987 of JBMLRK010000265.1, read as the reverse complement.
TGAATATCGTCTTGAATAACCTCTTATCCAATGCCTTTAAATTTACCCCCGACCAAGGAGAAATTATCGTCTGTATTGATGTATTAAAGCAAGACAATCAGATGCTGGTGATTAAAGTACAGGATACGGGAGTGGGTATATCGGCAGATGAACAAGAAAAAGTATTTGATATTTTTTATCAATCTCCTCATTCGCCTTCTCTACAAGAAGGTTCGGGTATTGGATTGGCACTAACCAAAGAGTTAGTACAACTTCATGGCGGACAAATTGCTTTAGAAAGTAACTTCGGTAAAGGGTCAACGTTTTCGATTTTTTTACCTATTACTACCGATGAAAAGAACGATGCGGTTATTTTTCAAGAGTTATTGGTTCAAGAAGAAAGACTTTTGATAAATAATACGCAAAGACTTGATTCGACTGCTGATTTACCTTTACTTTTAGTGGTTGACGATAATGCCGATATTCGAAACTACATCGCTTTAAACTTCAATCAAGCATATCGAATTATCTCAGCTAACACTGGTTTTGAGGGTTTTG
>JBMLRK010000265.1:0-3350 GCA_049241065.1 Spirosomataceae bacterium | reverse complement strand
ACAAGCAACAAAAACAATTCCTGACCTTGTTATCAGTGATGTTATGATGCCTGATATGGATGGTTTGGAATTATGCCGTAAGCTAAAAACCGATGAGCGTACCAGCCATATTCCTGTAATTTTACTTACAGCACGGCAGTCGGACGAATCAAAATTGGAAGGGTTCGAGACAGGAGCCGATGCCTATGTCACCAAACCTTTCAACAGCAATGTGCTACACGCTCAAGTACGGAATTTACTTGACCAACGACAACGCTTACGAGAGCTATTTTCAAAGGGTTCAGCTATGGATATAAAGACAATAGCTATCAACATTACCGATGAAGCTTTTCTTACCAAAGTGATCAAACATATTCATGAAAATTTGGAGGGTGAAGAGTTTAATATCAATGCCCTCGCCGAAATTCTTAACATGAGCCGTTCACAGTTTTATCGGAAAATTAAAGCACTTACCAACCAATCCTTACTCGATTTTGTAACAACCATTCGTATGAATAAAGCGTTAGAATACTTGCTCAGTGGCAACTATAATATTTCAGAAACAGCTCATAAGGTGGGTTACAGTATGTCGAGTAATTTTACCCGAACGTTCACCCGTCATTTTGGGCTAAGTCCTTCCAAATACATGGAGTCGATTAGAAAATAAAAAACATAAACTATTACATAATACTCATAGCTGTTATTCGATTTTTGCTCGAATAACAGCTATTTTTTTAACGTAACGTAGTAAAAATAGTATTATAATCGCTTGAATGCTTCAAAATGAATAGTTTTGACTTGATTTGAATAGACGGATTTTCGGATACGTAGGTACTTTTGCCAATACAAACAGAACATTAAGATTTGATAACTGTTTGTTCCATGTAATTAACCAAATCACTTGTAATAATACAATATAGCTATTGCCTGATTATGAAAAAAAAATATGTAATACGTTTATTTTTAGGACTACTTTTCAGTTGTATAGGCTTTTCTATACGTGCTTTGAATATTGCTGCTAAAACACCAAAAACGAAACAGGCTGCCATTGCAGGCAGTGTGTCTGTAGTTGATAATGGCACTACCGTTACTTTAAAAAATCAGTATGTTAATGTAACTATAACGAAAGAAAGTGGGAAAATAACTTCCTATGTTTTTGACGGTACAAATCTCTTAACAGGAGGCTATTCTGGAGGGTTATTGTACTGGAGTTGGAATATGCCCAATTATCAAAACCCAGCAAGTTGTAGCTATCAGCTTACGGTTGACCCCAAGACGAATAACTATGATTATGCAGAAATAAAGCTCCACATGACTTGGAATAAAGACTCGACTACGGCAGCTCAAGATGTGGACATTTACTATGGGATAAAAGAAGGGGTATCAGGACTTTATGCTGCGGGAAAACTCAGTCACCCTGCGTCTTATCCTTTCAATCCAGGTGGTGAGTGGCGAATGGCTGGTTATGTGGGTAGTCAATTCGATTGGATGGTCGTTGATAGCACTCGAAATATGCGAATTCCTACTTGGACGGCAACTCAGGTTGCAGTGGCTGGTGCACCCAAAGAAGTGACCCAAATTACTTCTCCTGCTCCTTTTGTCAATCATTATGAGTGTAAATATGATTATAGTGCCGATTACGGAGAAACAGACACATGGGGATGGGTAAGTACAAGTACGAATAGAGGAATCTGGATGACGATTCCAAGTTTGGAATATTACCCAGGTGGTCCCATGAAACGAGAATTGATGTGCCATGCTGCTCCTGTTATCTTAAATATGTTTGGAGGAACGCATTACGGAATGGGTGGCGATGGCGGCATTGACAGTGGCGAAAAATGGGAAAAAATATACGGTCCATTTTTAATTTATGCCAACAAAGTACCTACTGGTACTACGAATACCCCTAAAGCATTATGGGATGATGCCAAAGCTCAGACCAAACTAGAAAAAGGGAAATGGCCTTATGCTTGGTTTTCGGATTCTACCTACTTGAAAGCGAATCAGCGAGGAACTGTGAAGGGTAAACTTATTATCAAAGACCCAACATTATCGGCTGTACCTGCTGCTAATATGTGGATTGGTGTTGCCATTCCCCCTTCTTCAACTACGGGAGCTACGGATTTTCAGTTGTGGTGTAAAAATTATCAATTTTGGGTTAAAACGGATAGTCAAGGCAACTTTACCATTCCCAATGTATTACCTGGCGTACATAATTTGTACGCATTTGGGGCAGGTATTGCGGGACAAATGACCAAAAATGCCTATCTAACCGTGGTGGCAGGACTAGAAACGAATTTGGGTATAGTGGAATGGACTCCATTTCGCATTGCTCCAACGGTTTGGGAAATTGGGATTCCTGACCGAACAGCAAAAGAATTTAAACATGGAGATGACTATTGGGTAGGAGGAACTTATCCTGACCCCAACTGGGCAAAATTCATGAACTATACAAGTGAGTTTCCAAACGAAGTGAATTTTACTATTGGACAAAGCAACTGGGCGACGGATTGGAATTTTGTTCAACCCTATAACGTTGTTGGTACTGCCCAAACCATTGCTCCCGAATGGAAAGTCAATTTTAAACTAGCAACAAAACCAACAACAGGTTCTAACTCCTCCGTTTATGTGGCGGTTGCATCATCGTATTCCGCTCCTCTTATTGTGAAAATCAATGGGGTTAATATTACAAGTCCTACTACTGGAGCTACTTTCCCGAATCCTTCAAATGCAACTATTCGGAAAGGGATACATGGTGCTTTTGGGGAACTGCGATTTACCTTTCCTTCGAGTCTCTTAAATATAGGAGATAACGTAATAAGCTTTACTCAACGAAAAGCTGGAGGAGATATTCAGTATGATTATTTACGTTTAGAATCCCCTATACCTCAGCCATTAGCAACGGTATTATCCAGTGAGCCAACAGTAGCAGATGTAAAAGTATATCCAAATCCTTTTCTGGATACCTTAACGATACAGTTGCGCACTACTTCATTGAAAACAGAAGTACAAATTATAAGCATAGATGGCAAAATGGTTTATCAAAAACAGTTTATCAATCCTGAAGAAGTTATCAATTTGAATTTATCGCAACTTAAAAGTGGAAATTATGTCTTGAAATTGACTCAAGATAACGTCGTTTCATTTTATAAAATTTCAAAATAACGTTATAATAAAACAAGACGCTATGTAAAGCAACCCGACTTAGGAAGGCTTGAGGTTTCAATTGATGGCATCAACTATACGAAAGCATTTGATTTAAAGCTTATTATCAATATGACTTACTTCAAAAATAGTAAAATAAAGTTCTAATCATTCCACATAATGACACGTAAAAAAATAAGACGAATCAAAGGATTCTTTTTATCATT
>JBMLRK010000264.1:0-1136 GCA_049241065.1 Spirosomataceae bacterium | reverse complement strand
AGGACAAAGTTTGCGACTTAGTACGCAGTCTTTTTGCGTAATTGAAATTATTTTACAAAAATTACCTTATTTTACTAACTAATTGGTCACATTTCAACCTACCTACTACCTTAAACATCATACCTAAAAAAATGCCTGCTAACAGAAATGCCCTTATTCGTTATAAAACCATTGATGCTTGTTTGCAAAATAGGCAACGAAAATGGACGCTTGAAGACTTAATTGAGAAAGTATCGGATGCTCTTTATGAATACGAAGGTATTGATAAAGGCATTAGTCGTAGAACTATTCAGGCAGACATTCAGATGATGAGGAGTGATAAACTAGGTTACGAAGCCCCTATTGTAGTTATCGACAAACGATTTTATACGTACGAAGACCCTAAATTTAGTATTACCAAAACGCCTTTGACCGTCGCCGATTTGGGAAGAATGAACGAGGCATTGGATATGCTTAAACAATTTAGAGGATTTTCTCATTTCGACGAATTAAACGAAGTGGTCAGTAAATTGGAAGAACACATTTCGAGTAGTCGAGAAAAAAGAGCCTCGGTTATTGATTTTGAGAAGAATGAAAACCTCAAGGGCTTATCCTATTTAGATTCTCTTTACCAGTCGATTATTCAGAAAAAGAGCATTCAGTTAACCTATCAATCCTTTAAGGCAAAAGAAGCGAGAACGTTTCCTTTTCATGTTTGGTGGCTGAAAGAATATAAAAATCGCTGGTTTGCGGTGGGAGTACGCAGTATGAAAGACAGTATTTCGACCTTAGCTCTCGACCGTATTATCGACTTACAAGTAAACGACGAAGTACCCTATATCGAAAACTTACGGTACAGTCCCGAACTCTATTATCATCATGTCATTGGAGCGACAGTAAGCCCTACGCTACGAAACAGTAAGGTACAGATTTGGGTGAATCGCTACCATGCCCCTTATGTAGAAACCAAACCGTTGCACCATTCGCAACACGTGATTGAACGCCGACACGACGGCATTGTGATTGAACTAAAAGTACAACACAACTTTGAATTGGAACGAGAAATACTCGGTTTTGGCGAAGCTATGGAGGTTTTACAACCCGAACGATTACGAAAAACCATTCAGTATCGTTTGGAAGAGGCGAAGAAGTTGTAT
>JBMLRK010000263.1:0-2912 GCA_049241065.1 Spirosomataceae bacterium | reverse complement strand
ATAATTAAAATGTCTTAAAACTAGAAAAGTTTCATTTCCCTTGGTTGGTTGGTGTTCCTTAGGTGCGTCTCCTGACCACGGGCGTACAGCGTGTGATGTCTGTTGTGCAAAGGAAACAAAAATATGAAAATTTCGGTAATTTTTCTTTTATCATAGAAATCCAGAGGCGTAGGAATGATGCCATTGATTTAGGTTTGATTAGTAGTAAGGTTGCTTCTACAAAAACAAGTTTAAAAGTTCATGAAAGGTAAATCCGTCATGAATTATGGGAACAAAAAGTAGCGAGTAAATTGAAATCAATCGGTGTGGAGGTAACAAATATGCGTTTAAAGTCAATAATTAGGATAAATAAAAAGACCTCTGACTACACAATTAGTCAGAGGTCTTTTATTTAGAAACGGATGGTAGCAGGTAGGTATTTAGCCACTAATTCCTCGTAATATGGACGCAATGCTTTTGCATCTGGTGGTACGGGAACTTTTGAATAAAGGTCATAAGGGTTGAATTTATCTACCCATTCAAACATTTTGTGGTCATGTTCTGACATTAAATGGTCATACGCATTTTCACGGTGTTGTGAATAGAATGAGTGATAACGAATCATGTATAAAGCCTCTTCTGGTAAATAAGGCTTCATGATTTGGTATAAATATTCATCGTGTCCCCATGACATTTTTACATTTTTCAACCCACAATTTGGCTCGTAAACACCGTATTTTGTGTTATAACGTTCGTCTTGGCTATCTGGATTTGCTTCAAAGAATTCAGGATAAACAATTTTATCTGAATGCTTACAACCTACTGGGAAGGTATCGCCCACAACAGCCCACTGAGGCTCGCCGAATAGACATAATACTTTACCTAAATCGTGTATAAAGCCTGTTAATACAAACCAATCTGGATGACCATCCGCACGGATTGCCTCTGAAGTTTGCATTAAGTGTTGTAACTGATCTAAACTCGTATCAGGGTCAGAATCATCTATTAAGGTATTTAGGAAGTCAACAGCGTCCCAAATTGACATTTCTCTTTTGTTGAAAGCCAAAAACTCACGCTCTTTTTCTACCACAAAATCATACGTTTGATACGTATGGTTCAGACGATAAAATTCTCTTACGGTATCTACACGTTCTGAATCGGTATAGTTACGGTATTCTTCTTTTGATTTGTCAGTCGCTTCTGGATCTGGGTAGCGTTGTAATACATCATCTTCCCATTCTTCAATGCTTGCTAAGGGAGAAATTTCCTTCTCGTTAAATTGTGTATTCATCTTGTTGGATGGCTGTTTGATTCTTTTTTTTACAATAATAGATATAAATAATATGATATAAATGTTTCGAACAATCTATTTTTATTGCAAACGTTTGTAATTATTGCAGCGGTACAGAGGAAGATGTGTACTAAGATAAGTGAGTGATTTACAATAGGCTATCCTGATTTAACTTCTAGTGTCAAAGTTAGTATAAGAATTGCCAACTATTCAAACATTGACAATTCTAGGATTGTAATCCTTTATTCTGCTACTAATTCTCTCAATGCTTTTTCTTCTTGATAACCAATACTTCGCATAGAAGGTTTGCCGTTTTTGAAGATTAAGAACGTTGGGATTTCGTCAATAGCGTAACTTGCCATTAACGCTTTGTTTTGGTCGGCATCCACTTTTACGAATAGTACTTTGCCTTTCAGTTCTTCCGAAAGCTTTTCGATGGTTGGCATCATTTTGATACATGGTCCGCACCATTTCGCATAAAAATCAAGTACTACGATTTTATGAGTACTAACCAATTTTTCAATGTCTGCTGCTGTAAAACCTTGTTGAGTTGGGGTAGTAGGGGCTTCGATAGGCTTTTGTTTGGCTGTCCATTGTAAGTAACCTCCTTTTAAATCATAAACGGTGTTGAATCCATTTTGACGTAAAATTTCTACCGCTGCTGCACTACGAGCCCCTGCAAGGCAATACACAAAAACAGGTTTTGTTTTATCAAGTTCCTTAATTTGTGCTTGGAAATTAGGGTTACGGTAATCAATATTTTGAGCCTTTACCAAATGTCCTTTTGAAAATTCATCAGGGGTACGAACATCTAGGAGGATAGGAGTGCTTGTTGCCGAATATGTTTTGTCAAATTCGTCAACTGGCAAAACTTGTGATAAGCCCTTGCCGTAAAATACCGTAGCTATGGCTAGGGTTAATATGATTTTTGACATATAATGTTTCATTTTTCTTTTTATTAATGTTATGGGATTATGAAAGAATTAGAAAAGTACAAGGAATCTTGAAAAAACGTTTATTTTTGTGCTATAATTATTTGCAATTTATGACAGATTTTACTAGCGAATTTTCGCTAGGGTTTTTAAGAAGTTGCAAGATAGTGTTAGGGTTAGCAATCCCAATTATTCTAAATAAGTTTTTTAACCAAAAACAACAATTACGCAAATGAGTGCTATTCAGTATGTTCATGCAAGACAAATCTTGGATTCACGTGGTAATCCAACAATTGAAGTAGATATTCGCACAGAAACAGGTGCATTTGGTCGTGCTGCTGTTCCATCAGGAGCATCAACAGGTATCCATGAAGCTGTTGAATTACGTGACGAAGATAAGTCAGTTTACGTTGGTAAAGGTGTTTTGAAAGCAGTTGAAAACGTTAACGAAGCAATCGCATCTGAAATCTTAGGAATCGAAGTTACTGAGCAAAACCTAATCGACCGTTTGATGATCGAACTTGATGGTACTGCTAACAAAGGTAAATTAGGTGCTAACGCAATCTTAGGTGTTTCTTTGGCAGTAGCGAAAGCAGCAGCTCAAGAATCAGGTCTTTCTTTATATCGTTACGTAGGTGGTACAAACGCAAACACATTGCCAGTACCAATGATGAACATCTTGAACGGTGGTTCTCACGCAGATAACTCAA
>JBMLRK010000262.1:0-1310 GCA_049241065.1 Spirosomataceae bacterium | reverse complement strand
ATAAATACGGTTTTGCTTTTCACGAGCAATTTGTAGAAGAAGATGTAAAAGTGGCTGGAATTGTTTTTTTGGAAGAAGCAGGGACTGAAATAACGATAGAAAAGTTGAAACCAAAATCTACCATGCAACTGTTAGGAATAAACATTTACCGAAGACAATGGTTGAACGGGATGAAAAAACAGTTATTGCAATTTAAGCAGTTGACAGCTTTTGCTAATGCTATACCTGCATGGAAGGCTGTACGTCCAAAAGGTGCATTAACCTTTGAAAGCTTTGCCACGAGTATTGAAGAGCAGATTATCCAGGAATTAACACTGCAAGACGTACTAATACAGTAAATAATGATGATGGCAAGAGTAAATAACATAAAGACAAACGCTTTATCTGTAGCTGAAGAAGGACGTATTGTATGGTTAGCTTCTTATCCTAAATCAGGTAATACATGGTTCCGTTCTTTTTTAACAGCTTTACAAAGTGGAAAAGAGATAGACGATTTGAATCAACTTAAAATGGATGCAGTTTTCTCAAGTAAACTTTGGTTGGAGAGCGTATTAGATTTGGATAGCTTTTATTTAAGTGACAATCAAATCCAACGTTATCGGAGATTAGTATATACCTATCTATCTGAGAATGCCAGCGAAAACTTTTTTGTGAAAATTCATGATGCTTTTACATTTTCCGTCGAGGATAAGTATCCCTTGATTCCCGAAGAACCATCAAAACTTGCCATTTATTTTGTACGAAATCCATTGGATGTAGCACTTTCTTTAATGAATCATCAAGGAAAAGATACGGATTATGTTATTGATAGTTATATAAATGATGTAAATGGTTATTTTGGAGAAAAGAAAAATTCTTCTAACAATCAATTTAATCAACCTTTGGGTACATGGTCAATGCACGTAGAGAGTTGGTTAACAAAGCCCCGTTTTCCTGTCCATTTTATGCGGTATGAAGACATGAAAGTAAAGCCTTTTGAAACGTTTAAAGCAGCAGTAGAAGCGATAGGGATGGAGGTAACTGATGAGCAAATTCAAGGAGCTATTGAGGCTACAGAGTTTGAAAAATTACAGAAAAAAGAACAAGAAAAGGGGTTTAAAGAAAAAGCAATACCAACTTCTAATTTTTTCTTCAAGGGTCAAGTTGGGCGATGGAAGGAAGAATTGACCCCAGCACAAATAGAACGTATCAGAACCGTGAACGAACCCATGATGCGGCATTTTGGGTATTGGGAGTAGGGTGTGCCTTTTAAATCTTAAAACAAGGAATAAAACGAATTATAAACTAACGAAAATGACTTACCAATTAAA
>JBMLRK010000261.1:0-8342 GCA_049241065.1 Spirosomataceae bacterium | reverse complement strand
ATTTCTAAAACTTCGGACATTTAAGTTCGCCTTTTCTTTTTCGATTGCGTGGGCTGTTGTCTATCCAATCGGTGAAGGTATAAGACAGGGTTAACTCGTGAGCTCCTCCTGTACCACTTAAAGCGGAGATGGTTGCATCGTAGCTATAACCAATCGAAAAATTATCTTGACGATAACCTAACAATAAAACGGCAGCATCGTGATTGATAATGGTGCCAGAGCCGTTACTATAATTTTTGATTGGAAGTCCTCGATACCAAGCTCCAAAAACCAATGGCGAATAAGTTAGGTATGCCCCTATGTCCAATTGGTCGGCTGTTCCTTGGTGTTTGTAATGGATAACGGGGGTAATGCTTTTTTCACGGTCGATATTTCCTCCTAAATTATTCCCCAATTCATAATCGGCGATTGGAATTCGGAAACCTGCTTGCAAACCAAATTTCATGGGTAAACGAGCTTCTTGATTGCTAAAGGATTGATTTGGTCGGTTCAAATGGTGTACCGAAACGCCTACCCAAAACTGTTCTGAGTAGATAATTCCACCCGTAGAAAAATCCCAATAACGCAATTGAGGCGAACCCGTTCCGATGGGGTCAGTGGTTGAGCCATAGCCTAAGCCTTGTAAATATTGTTTTATCTGATCGCCAAAAGTATATTCCGAATAATTTAAACCCCTTGTTTCATACGTTCCTTGCACCCCCATTTGTGCCGATAAATTATCGGATAATTTTAGGTGATACGAATACACCGCCCCAATGTCCATCGTAGTAAAATTAGAAAACTGACGGTCACTTGTAAACAAAATACCCACCCCGCTGTTCAACTTACTAAGATGCATATCTGCTGACAACGAAGAGGTTACGAAGTTTGCACTTAGTGAAGGCCACTGATTTCGGTGAGTAAAATTGACTCTCGGAGCCATTGCCGAACCAGCGAATGCGGGATTCAAATACAAAGGAGCCGCATAAAACTGGGACAATTGGGGGTCTTGAGCCTCGGCTTTCATCACCCAAACCAATAGTATCGTAATTAGTAGTACACCTTTTTTCAACATGAATAAGATTCGTTTATTCAATACGACATCAATGCCTTATTGATATGGTTAAGTATTGTGCTTGTGTTAGAATATCATTAATCCTTTACCAGAACGAGTATTGAATCATCTGGTTTCTCCTTTAATGTAAAATAAATACTTGTATAAATACAAATTACGGTATAATTGGAAATTTTTACTCGTAAATTTCGTTTATTTTAAAGTCTGAAGCATTAAATGAACTCAATATATAGCGTGCGACATAACTTAGTAGAATTTTAATCCGCAAAAACCTTATAGATTTTGAAAACCTACAAGGTTTCATTCCAAGAAGTTCTGTCACAGTCTATAGTTCTCAGAATTATTTTCTACTTTCTTACAACCTTTTGAAGCATGAAATGGTCTATATCCTTACAGGCACTCTTTCTATTTCAATACAAGTGTTTATGAACTAGATAACGAACAAATGGCACACTTTAGTAAGTTATATCGTATATTTTTAACCCTAGCCGTTTTCACGATGGGTTGGCTAGGTGTGAGCGAACGTTCCGTAGCTCAATTTACGGTTACTAGAACGTGTTTAACCGAATGTACAGACACCGTCGGGGCAACTCGCTTTAAAGACATCACTCCTACGCCTGCCACTGCATGGTCTTGGAATTTTGGAGATGTGGGAAGTGGTACAAGAAATACTTCGACCCTACAAAACCCAAGCCACCTTTATACAACAGCAGGGACTAAAACGGTTACACTCATCCGAACAGAGGCGGGAGTTCCGAAAACTTATACACAAACTATTACCATCAACGATTTACCTCGTAATTTTTATTTAGGAAATGCACCCGAACAAACGGATACAACGCTTTGTAAATCAGATTTTATCACACTAGATCCTTATAAAAATGGCGGTGCTGAACCTCAATATAAATATCGTTGGTATCCACAAGGCGATACACTACAGGCATTAAACATCCGAGTTGATTCCACGCAATGTTATTCGGTGTTGGTTAGAGACACTTTAACTGGCTGTACTTACGAAAATAAATTAACGATTACACCTTGCCCTCCTCCGCCTCCTAAACCAACTAATGAATTTTGGTATTTTGGTACAAATGCAGGTATCAAGTTTAGTAATGGAGCAGCTACAGTGGACGACCAAGGTAAATTAACAAGCCTTGAGGGTATTGCAACGGTCAATGACCCAAATGGAAATATGCTCTTTTATACTGATGGAACTACTGTTTATTACAAAGATGGAACGTTAATGCAAAGTGTAAGCAGCAGCCCTACAAGTTCGGGGGGAAGTACAAACTCCACCCAATCGGTAATTATTGTCCCCAAACCCTCTTGTCAAGGGTGTCAATCGGAGTATTATATTTTCACTACTACCGATATTAATGGCACAAAGCAATTAAGCTATAGCCTTGTGGACATTCGCCAAAATGGAGGAAAGGGAAAAGTTGTCGAAAAAAATGTATTATTAAACGAAAGTACTACTAGTACCGAAAGCCTAGCCTCGGTTTTTATTGAGAAGGATTCTACTTACTGGGTCGTTTCACACGATTATGGAAGTAATACCTTTCGGATGTATCAGGTCACTAAAAATGGCATTAGTGTGGACAAAACCGAAGCCATTGGATTACCTATTGATTCCTTAGCAAAGGGAGAAGGAACATTAAAGTTTTCTTCTGATGGTAGAAAATTAGCGTACATCATCCCTGGCGGAACGAGAAACTATGTACAACTCTATGATTTTGACCCAGAAACAGGTAAAATAACTAATGAGAAAACGATTGACTTGGGGGCTACCCCTCCCAAAGCGTATGGCGTTGAGTTTTCACCTAATGGGAATGGACTTTATGTGACCCTTAAAGCCGAAACGCTCAATACCACAACAGATTATTCTAAATTGATATATTTTGACTTAACGCCCACGGATGCAGATGGTATCAGTAAATCGAGGGTGACGATTGACTCTACGAATAAACGAGCATGGGGAGCTGTACAACTTGCTCCAGATGGTAAGATTTATATGGCGATTCAAGGGCTAGATTCTCTTGCGGTTATCGGACAACCTAATACTGCTTTAGCCAAAACAGCAACGAGCGTATGGACTTTGACAAATGTCAAACAAGACTCAATTGCCTATGAACGAAATGGATTTAGCTTAAATGGGAAACTCAGTCAGCTTGGATTACCCGCTTCGGGAGCCAAAGTGACTCCTCAAAGCGAAGGGGTTGGTGTGTCGGTTGCCGATACCTGTTTTGGTTCGCCCACCAATTTCCAAACCAATCACCTCTGTGGTGACAAACTCAAAAACTTCAAAACCAATTGGGCTTTCTATCGGGGGGACATTCCTGCTAATGGACAGCCTAATGGTCCACTCGTTGCTAGTATTCAAGGTGGCGACGGTGATAAAGGATTGACAACGAGTTATACCTTTCCGAATGCAGGAAAATACTATGTAATTGTAACGATGGGAAACCGTTGTAAACCCGATACGGCTTTGCCTCCGCAGGCTTTTGAGGTCAAACCAGTACCAACGCCAACCTTGGGAACAGACCTTAGTTTATGTGCAGCTAACACTACATTGGTGACCATCAATCCTTTAGATAAAAGTACGTACACTTGGTATAAAGATGGAATCGTTATTCCAAGTCAAGACCAACGAACGATTACCGTAACAGAGTCTGGAACCTACAAAGTACTTGTAGATCGCCTTGGTTGTTTGGGTACGGCTACTCAAAAAGTAGTATTAGGTCAAGCAAAAGCCTTAAAATTACCTAGTGATACGACGCTTTGTGCTGGACAGAGTATTCTTTTAGACGCAACCAGTGCAGGTGATGCAAACAGCACGTTCTTATGGTCAACAGGTAGCACTGCTTCTAACATTACAGTTACAACTTCTGGAACGTACTCTGTAACAATCAGAACAACAATTACAGGTGGAGCAATCTGTACAACAACAGACCAGATTGAAGTGAAAGTAAACTCCAAAATGGTTTACACGACATCACTAACTCAGCCAAGTGCTTGTAGAGGAAACGACGGAGCAATTACAATTAACCCAAGCTCTCCCATTACAGCTTATACTTACACATGGTATAAAAATGGGGTAGAAATCGTGGGGGCTACCACAAATAGACAAACAGGATTGGACGTAGGTAACTATCAAATTATTGCCAAAAGTGGGCAAACTTGCGATGAGATAATCAACGTAAGCCTCAGCCCTCTGGCAGTACCACAAGCGACTTTTACCATTAGTAAAACCGATGTTACTTGTGTAAAAGATGGGGTTATCAACTTTAGTCTAGTACAAAGTCCACCAAATCCTATTTTTACACCAGCCAATTATACCCTACGGACAAGTACAAGCCCAAGTACTGTGGTAAGAACAGGACCAATGGCTTCCATATTTGTGTCAAGTAATAATTATCGCATTGCTTCCTTGGGAACAGGTAGCTATATTATTGATATTACCAACGTGGAGGGCTGTCAAATTTCGAGTAATGAAATTACTCTTAATGCCATTCCTAGAAATACGATTAACTTTTTCACGACACCGTCTAATTTGTGCGAAGGCACGCCAATTTTGTTAAGTCCTAGCTTACCTGCGGGAAGTATTATTTGGAACACGGGAGAATCAACACCTACTATCAAAGTCGTCAAAGCAGGAACTTATGATGTCACCGTGGTATCCAACGATGGAAAATGTATTGATAGCAAAAGCACCACTGTAGCGTATCGTCCGACTCCAAACTTGGATATAGAACCAACCTTTGAGTTTTGCCAAAACAATATTAGCCCTATTGGGGTACCAACAGAAACAGGAGTATCCTACCGTTGGAACACAGGAGCAACCACTTCTAGTATCTTACCTGACCGCTCGGGGACTTATAAGTTAAGTGCTACAAATGGTAATTGTTCGGTAGATACCGTTGTGCGAGTAACGCTTATTAATAGCCCGAATATTATATTAAAACCAGAAACGACCATTTGTCTAGCCGATTTATCTCCTGCTTTTATAACGCTTTCTCCTCGTGTTAGTGGCAATACACAGAGTTATAAATGGCTTTGGTTACCTGATAATAGCAAGACGCAAAGTATTAATGTTTCTACCATTGGGACTTACTCGGTAGTAGCCACCAACGGAGCAGGGTGTTCTGCTGTTGCGAGTACCAAACTAACGGATTACTGCCGCCCAAGTATTCTTGTTCCTACGATTTTTACCCCTAATAAGGATGGGGTAAATGATAAGTTAGAAATTTTCACGGAATACATTTCTTCCACTAATTTTCAATTCATTGTGTATAATCGCTGGGGAGAGGTCGTATTTTCGACGAGAGATAAAACTGAATTTTGGGATGGTAAAATCAATGGAATCTTAGCACCACCCAACAGTTATGCTTGGATAATAAGCTATAAGCCTGAATATCCAGACAATTCAAACAATATAAAAGTTACCAAAGGGGCTGTTACCGTTTCATGGTAAACTAAAAACCCGTAAACAGACAACAGTTGTTTACGGGTTTTTTATTACTATTTATATCTTAGAAACTAATTGGTAACACATAATAAGAAGCCACATTTATTTGATGTATTTGAGCAGGAATCCACTTATTCATCTTCTTGACAACGTTAACTGCCTCGGTTGCTAACTGTGGATCCGCACCACTTGCCAATACATGAATATTATTAATTTCACCTGTTCTATCTACTAAAAAACGAACCAAGACTACTTCACCTTCTGAGCCTTTGGGCTTCACTAAATGCTGTTTTAGAAAGCGTTTTAATTCGGTAGATTTCAAAGAAAAGGTTGCTTGTACTTCAACATCTTTGTAAATGGCATCCGCATCAACAATCATGTTTTTGAATCGATCCGCTTTCCCTTTATCAAGCTCTTCCAAGAAGTCAGCTTTTTGAGGAATTTCGATAATACTTGCAATAAGTTCTTTATCGTGAGAATTTAGATGAAATGGAGCAATAGCACTCTTTTGTGCCATAGAAGCTTGAGCCAATAGTAGTAAAAGGCCCAAGTTGATAAATTTGTGCATTTTTTTAACGATTAAGTTTCATGTTAGATTCGGTAAATTAACCACTTAGGAGCATGAAACATGATTGAACAAGAGGAACTTCCTTTTATTCGACACGATGGCGGATTCGTCAAAGCAAAAGAGTTCTAGTAAAGATTAGCTACTAGTTAGCGGACCTAGTGTAATGCTTATCGTAGCAAAAATTATGCCAACTAAGTGATTTTTATACAAATGTAATTATTTGTAGAATAAATATCAAAATAATAATTTTATATTTTCAAATAAGTAAGTAAAAAGATTTAGTTCCTTATATTTTTTCATTGAACACACCTCTTAACTAATTGTCTTTAAGCTACTTACAACAATAGACATACAATTAACGTCTTGTTACTTGAACATCCCACATTAGGTGAATAGAGCAATATTTTTACAAAATCATGTTAAAAATAAAGGGTATGGCCAATTAAAAATTGACCATACCCTTTATTTTTAAATTAATACTTCTGTTATTAGTCTAGAAACCAGCCTAATACTGTTGATACAACCGAAATTCCAAAGCTAAATAACAACGGTGGAACAAAGCCCGTTACCGTAAACCCTGGTACAAAATGTGCAACCACATACACGAATATGATGTTGATTACTAGGGAAAACAACCCTAAGGTCATTAACGTAATTGGGAAGCTCAATAGCTTTACAACAGGCTTTATAAAGGTATTCACAAAACCCATAGCCAAAGCAACTAACAGTGAAGTCTGAAAAGTATCGACTTTTATCCCTGTTAGATATCTAGCCCCAAACATGATGGCTACGGCAAGAAGTAAGTATTTAATAATGAAGTTCATAAGAAATATTATTTAGCGTTTCTTGCACGAAGTACGTCAATGATTTCATCAAAGTCAATACCTCGTTGTTCTAATAAAACTAAATAGTGGAAAAGTAAATCCGAAGCCTCCTCTTTAAACAAGGTATCGTTTGAATCCATTGCTTCAATTACTAACTCTACGGCTTCCTCTCCTACTTTCTGAGCAATCTTGTTCGTTCCTTTTTTGAAAAGGCTAGATGTATAAGACTTATCTGTAGGGTTATTCTTGCGGCTACGAATAACCGCTTTTAAGTGGTTTAACCAACCTGCTTGTCCTGGGTCGTTGGTTTCTTGCCAACACGTATCTGTTCCTGTATGACACGTTGGGCCAGCAGGGTTTACTTTAATCAAAAGTGCATCTTGGTCACAATCTAACAAAATTTCTACTACGTGTAAAAAGTTATTAGACGTTTCGCCTTTTGTCCACAAACGTTCTTTTGAACGGCTATAAAACGTGACAACTCCCTCCGCCTGCGTTTTTGTCAACGCTTCTTGATTCATATATCCAAGCATTAAAACTTTGTCTGTTTTGGCATCTTGGATGATGGCTGGTACTAAACCGCCTTGTTTTTCAAAATCTATGTTCATTGTTATATTTGCTATCAGGTTTTCTAAATTCATTGACGAGCATTAAAGTCGCATCGAAATACCTTCTGCTTTTAAGTATGTTTTTAAATCGATAATATCAATTTCTTTAAAGTGGAAAATACTAGCGGCAAGTCCAGCATCGGCTTTTCCTGTTGTAAATACCTCTTTAAAATGTTCCATCGTTCCAGCACCACCCGAAGCAATAATCGGGATAGACGAGTTGGTTGAAATGAGCGAAGTAAGTTCGTTGGCAAAACCTGCTTTTGTGCCGTCGGTATCCATCGAAGTTAACAAAATTTCGCCAGCACCTCTGTCTTCTACTTCTTTAGCCCACTGAATCGTACGCAATTCGGTAGGTTTACGTCCGCCATGTGTGTGTACAATGTGTTCAGAAATACCTTTATCGGTTGGTACAAAACGGGTATCAATCGCTACAATAATACACTGAGAACCAAACTGTAAAGCCAATTCATTAATCAATTCTGGACGACGAACCGCAGACGAGTTAATCGACACTTTGTCTGCTCCTGCATTCAATAAAGCAGAGACATCCTCTATCGACGAGATTCCTCCGCCAACGGTAAAAGGGATATTGACATGACGAGCCACATTTCTGACCAAGTCAATCAAGGTTTTACGGTTGTCAACAGTGGCGGTAATGTCTAAAAACACCAATTCATCAGCTCCTTGTTCTGCGTAAATTGCCCCTAGTTCAACAGGGTCGCCAGCATCTCGTAAATTGACGAAGTTCGTTCCTTTTACCGTACGTCCGTCTTTTATATCTAAGCAGGGAATAATTCTTTTCGTAAGCATCGTTTTAATT
>JBMLRK010000260.1:0-3263 GCA_049241065.1 Spirosomataceae bacterium | reverse complement strand
TATTTCGAATATTTCTATAAAGTGTAGTATTTTGACGATAAGTGTTGTTTATTTTGAGATTTTATCAAATTTTATCAAAAATGACTTATACATATATCTCATATAATCAATCAGTGTTTCATATAGTTAAATTAGGTTTAGTGGTTTAAATAACCCTAGATGTATCATTTAGGGTTTATTTCTCTCTTTAATCAATCGTTTGGAATGTTCTTCGAGCTTCCTGACTGGCAAACTAACAATTAATACGTTATGCTTTTTTAAAATACCCCGTTTTGCGGGGGTGATATACTATTGCCCAATTTTACCGAGTATTCATAAGGTTACAAGTAGATAAATGACTATTGCTCAACTCTTTGGGTTGAGCAATCTTTAAAACTCAGTTTTAGGACAATCTGGTTTTTTGTTTGGGTTCGACTCCCTTAATTGTCACAAGCGTATAGACTTAGCGTTAGCAATAAATAGCTCTGTACGAGTCATATTTAAGTAAATTCTTCCTTATAGGCATTCTATAAGGCTTAAAAAAAACACCCTTTTCAAAATATGGAAAGACTAATTACACCCGTATCGCATTTGTTGACAACGATAAAACGCCCTGAGCTGGATTATCCTAAAATGAAGCAGAAATTAGGGGAAATCCTTACCAAAAATACGCAGTTGATTGATACGCTGAAACTGCCTGTCAAAAAGTTAGCTGTTTCGATGGAGCAGACAGCCAAACAGATTCTGCTACTATATGTACGAAAATTTGAGGTTGGAGAAGTAAAGAATTGCACGGTGAAATTTACTTATAGCTATCTCTGCAAAAGTTTAGGTAAAGGCTTTCGAGTTCCTAATGTAAAAACGGTCATCCGTCATATTCTTAGATTTTTGGAACTACCCTTTAAGTTCGTAACCCAAAAGGAACGCTCGCATATTGAAGAGATAGGCGTAAATGGTATCGCCTTAACCTTACACCCTTCAGTGATTTTCTTTAAAAGTGAAGCTCATCAGAAGGCACACGAACAAGGAAGTTCTGTGGTGGCAAGTCCAAAAAGTAAGCCACTCCCCCCTCCGAGAGAGCAAATTGAAGTGTCAACGAATCGAATTCCTTTTGAAGTGGCCATGAATCCTTACCGCAGACAAAGAGATACAGAAGCAAGTATCAAGCACAACGCCAGCAGTGTCGGTAATGTCATGAATGAGGTATTGAAAAATTTGTTTCAGCCCTAATCGGCTTTTTTTAAATACCTAAGTGGACATTTTGCCCAACAAGTATTTTAAAAGAACTATTTAGAACTTTTTAAAAGTACTTATTAGAACATGAATTGAACTTTTAAGCGGTTTAGTGTTTAAAAAGTTGAAAAATCTTGAGTCTGCGAATGGACTTGATGGGTGCTTATGAAGCGAGCGAAGAAAAAAGTACTGAAAAGTTCTTTTTAGAACTAAAAAATCGGGTTGCGGGCCCGTGGCGGGCTAAAATGGGTAAAACCAGAGAGTGAATCATCAAATAAACAATCGTAAAACATGGAAAATCAACTATTTATCAAGGTAATGGGCTTACTCGTAGAACGGAATATGGGCTTTGTTTATCAAAACAATGTCGTGGAATTTGACTACCGAGAGCAATGTGAGGTCGAATCTATTCATGCGGTAGATTCAGAGGTGTATGTGTTTTTCAAGGACAGGAAAAGCATTATCCTTCAGGACGTGGAGCAAATTCGTCAATACACTCCCTTTAAAATGAATTAACTAGCTAATAATCAAGAACCAACCTTATGGAAACATCATTCAAAACAACACCCATTACTTCTACTTGTCAGTATGTACAAGAGCCAAAGCATGACTTACAAGATTCACGCCTTGTCGTAGCGGTTTATCATCAACGTAAATGGCATAGTCCCAAAGGCACTACGAACGCTACTTACCACAGTATGAAGTTCTTGCAGGAAAATCAAGAGTATCAGCATAAACCTGTGGAAATGGAACTTGGTCGAATTCCTAGAATCATCCGAGCGAAGAAAGGACGCTTCTCTGACAATCCAATTACGACCATCATTTGCTACGAAAACTTGAATAAGGGAAGGACGATTCGAGGAGTTGAAAATGCACAGGTTTTCAAGGCAGTGGTAACAAACCGCCAAATCGGAGATAATTATCAGATTAACGTAGAAGACCCATACTGGCGAGATTTTATCTATCAGATTTTAGTCCAAATTAATAATGAATTATAATAGCAAAGACCATGAAAAGAGAAACTAGGATACAAAGACAAATAGAGGCAGATGAAGCATCTGTGAAAGGTCTAACAAAACTGAGTAAAAAGTTAAGAGGAAGAATTTTAAGCGGACGATACCGAGTCAGAAAATCCGACTTACAGTATGCAGGTAACAATGACGCAATTGAAGAGGGTTCAATTGATAACCTCACTCAGTTAGCTACCCTAGCCAATGGTGAACAAGAATAAGTGATAACATAGTAAACCTTTAATAAGATGAACAACGAAGCCTTACTAAGCGTGTTTTTAGCACGCAAACCAGTAGCTTATGTGAAAGCTGCTTTCGACAGTGAAACGAGTATTTACTCCTTTATTCCTAAAGAAACGGGAGGTCTCAGAGGAATTGTCGTACGCAAGAAGAAGCCTACTTTTCAGGCAATTATGAGTGACGATTCTGAATTTGAGGTGAGCGATTTAGACGAACTCAACTTCTGTTTTGTCCAAACACTTTCTTTATCTAATTCTTTCATTAACTAAAAACAAAAGCCCTGCAAAATGGGAATTTGCAGGGCAACATCGAAACGTCTATGACAACTATTTCAACGGGGACAAAATTAACAAATACTGTCCAAAATCCAAACAATGCCGAACAAAAGGCAACAAGTCCAATTCAACGACTTATCACCGCTATTGCCACCATTCCGATTGAATGGGGCTTGGAACAACTTCATACGAAGTCCATTTTGATTACTATCATGTTGTTCTGTTTGAACATCGTTTTATTAGTCCTGTTCCTGCTCTGTACAATTGATGTGTTTTACATTCTTAGAAAAGGGAAAACACTTTTCGACGATATTTTCCACTTAGATCTACGTGGATTATTTACCAAAGAAGAGGAAGATGAGAGTAAGTATTTCTTTAACAGCGACCCAGAAGAACTAAAGCGACAATTTTCTAGCATAGAGATGGTTAAAAGTCCTCAGGGTAAGGAGAAGTTTAAGATTGTAGGTTCGAGTGATAGAGCCTTAACGATTGAGGAGATTAAAGCAGATATGGTCACAGCAACGCA
>JBMLRK010000259.1:0-8366 GCA_049241065.1 Spirosomataceae bacterium | reverse complement strand
AAAATGAACTCATGAGCATCAGTAACAATATGAATCCAATCACCTTAATAAATCCTAATTCGAGTAAACCGAAATACCAGCAACTTATTGACTATATTGTTTCTTCTATCGAAAATGGAACGTTAACTCGTGGGCAACAATTACCATCCATTAATGAAATTGCAAACAAGTTTTCAATGGCTCGTATGACCGTTACGAAGGCGTATTATGACCTCCAAGAAAAAGGACTAATTGTTTCTCACCATGGGAAAGGCTTTTATGTAACCAGTACCGATACAAGAAGTCAACTCAATTTATTTGTTTTGTTCGACTCCCTTACACCGTACAAAGAAGTAATGTACGATGCCTTTGTGAAAGCGATTGGAGAAAAGGTTACAACAACCATTTCATTTCATAACCATAACCTAAGTGTACTCGAAAATCTTATTTTAAATAATCTTGGGCATTATAACCACTTTGTGGTTATTCCCCATTTCAATCAGGATATTTCAAAAATATTAAAGGAAATACCTAAAGAAAAATTATTGATTCTGGATATCGATGCTCCTACCCTTGGCAACGATTATGCAATTATTTGTCAAAATTTTATGCAAAATATCTATAATGGACTTTGTCAGGCCATAGACGATATTAAAAAGTATGAAACGTTATCCTTAGTTTTAAGTAGCAAAAGTTTCCAATACACGCCAGATGGAATCATTCAGGGCTTCGAGAAATTCTGTGAAGAATATCATATTCCCTTTGAAATCATTCCAAATTTTGAGGGCGAAGAGCAACTTCAAGCAAATCATGCCTATTTTGTGTTCAGAGAAAGCGATTTAGTCCGTTTTGTCAACTGGACGAATAAAAAAGAATGGAAACTAGGGCAAAATATTGGATTACTATCCTACGATGATACCCCAATCAAGGCACTTCTGGCAGAGGGAATATCCGTCATTTCAAACGATTTTGAATTAATGGGAACAAGAGCGGCTCAGATGATTCTAAATCATGAAAAAGGGAGAGTTTTCAATGAATCTAATTACATCAAACGGAAATCGTTATAAGATATTTATATTTTGAGAGTCAGTAAATTACGACTTCCTGACTCTCAAAATTTCACTAAAAATCAATGTGGACGTTTAACCAACCTCCATCAAAACGAGCATTGAATTTCTTGTAGAAATTAATAGCAGGTTCATTCCAATCTAGGACTTGCCACATCAAACCCGTACAATTTGTATCTCTCGCCGCTTGAATAGTAGCTTCTAATAACTGCTCTCCTAGTCCTTGTCCACGCATTTTTTCTTTGACTACTAAGTCTTCCAAATAAATACGTTTCCCTTTCCAAGTAGAATAACGATAGTAATATAAGGACATTCCTACCACTTCTCCCGCTACTTCAGCTACGATGGTCTCGTAAACAGGGCGTTCACCAAAGCCATCTTCCAACATCATTTCTATGGTATTGGTCACTTGTTCTGGTGCTTTTTCATATTCTGCCAATTCCTGTACTAAGGCAAACATACTTGGCACATCACTGGCAACTGCTTTTCTAATAATCATTTTATTATGTGTTATTCGTTGTTGACGTAAGCATCCCATTTATTGATTAATGCTACCATATCCTCTGGAACTTCAGAATCAAACTGCATAAATTCGCCTGTTTTAGGATGGATAAAACCTAGAGACTTTGCATGTAGGGCTTGTCTTGGACATAGCTTGAAGCAGTTCTTGACAAATTGTTCATACTTGGCGTATAGTGTTCCACGAACAGGCTTATCGCCTCCATAAGTAGAATCGTTGAAGAGTGGATGCCCTATGTATTTCATGTGTACCCTGATTTGGTGAGTACGTCCTGTTTCTAAATTACATTGAACCAAGGACACATAGCGAAGGCTTTTCAAGACCTTATAATGTGTCACAGCCTCCTTGCCCATAGAGCCATCAGGAAACACAACCGATACTTTTCTATCTTTCAAACTTCGTCCAATATGTCCTTCAATTCTGCCTTTTTCCTCTTTGGGTTCACCCCAAACTACGGCATAATAGGTTCTTTCGATGGTATGATCAAAAAACTGTTTGGCAAGATGTGTCATGGCGTAATCGGTTTTCGCAATTACTAACAAGCCAGACGTATCTTTATCAATTCGGTGTACTAATCCTGGACGAATTTCACCGTTTCGATGTGTCGGCAAATTCTGGAAGTGATACACCAATGCGTTGACCAACGTACCTTCCCAATGCCCATGTGCAGGGTGAACAACCATTCCTGCTGGTTTATTGATGACCATCAATTCATTATCCTCATAGACAATATTCAATGGAATATTTTCGGGCATGAGGGTATAATCTCTTGGTGGATGTGGTAACGAAACCGTAATTACATCAAAGGGTTTAATCTTATAACTTGCCTTCGTTGGTTCGTCATTTACTTTAATCGCCGCTGTATCAATACCATTTTGAAGTTTCGTTCTTGTCGCATTGGGTAAACGAATCATTAAATATTTATCTAAACGAGTCTGCACTTGTCCTTTCTCAACCACCAAGCGATGATGTTCATATAACTCATCTTCCTCTTCTTCGTGTTCCTGTTCGCCGTGTTCTAACATGCTGTATTTGTGTTTATTAAACGCTTTGTATTGTAGTCTGCTAAAAATAGTTTTTTTATGACTCAAAATTGAACCATTCTATCCATCAAATCTTGCAAATCTATTTTATCTTGACATACATTTGCAAAAATAACGAATTTACTGATGATTTCACTCGCACCTTCGCCATTAACCCTCTTAGAATCGCCATTGCTGCTCGATAAAGAAATTAAACTCTACTTAAAACGAGACGATTTATTACATCCTGAAATATCTGGGAATAAGTGGCGAAAACTCAAATATAATCTCATTGATGCCCGAACAAATGGATACGATAGCCTTGTCACATTTGGAGGTGCTTTTTCGAATCACATTTATGCCACTGCGGCCGCTGGTAAGGTATTCGGGTTCAAGACGCATGGAATTATCCGTGGAGAAGAACTAAGTCCCTCTTCCAGCCCTACACTAGCTTTTGCCAAGTCTTGTGGAATGGACTTACAATTTGTTTCCAGAACAGCCTACCGAGATAAAAATGCGTTAATTGAACAATTTCCGAAGCATCTATATGTTGTACCCGAAGGAGGTAGCAGTCAACTAGCACTTGAAGGAGTACGTGAAATGGCAGAAGAAATTTATGCGGTACTTCACCCCGATTATATTTGTGCTTCGGTGGGGACTGGTGGTACGCTTGCAGGGATTATTTCTGGTCTAAAACCAAACACCAAAGCGATTGGTTTTTTGGCTCTAAAAGGAGCAGCTCTCGGAATGAGACAAGATATTCAAGACCTAATTGGCGATGACATGTTAGCAAAAAACTTCGAATTAAAGGAAGATTTTCATTTTGGTGGTTATGCAAAATATACGGCAGAACTAATTGATTTTATTAAACAGTTCGAACAACAGTTCCCTCCCATTCAACTCGAGCAAGTTTATACGGGTAAATTGCTCTACGGTATTTTTCAATTAATTCAACAGGATTATTTTAAAAAAGGAAGCACCATTGTTTGCGTTCACACAGGCGGATTGCAAGGGCGATGCACAGAATTAATGCTTCCTTCGGGGCTATAATACTTCATCAAGATGTTTCTTAATATTAGTACACATGCCAGTAAGTGGTAAATCGTTCGCATCAATCCCAAAAGGGTTTTCAATTTCTTCGGCAATTAACTCTAAACTAGCCAATACGTAAAAAATAAAAACGACAACAGGTATGCTCAGATAGCCCAAGGCAAAGACATTGCCAATGGGTAAAGTCATGACGTAAAAGAAAATAAATTTCTTCAAAAACACCGAATATGAAAAAGGAATAGGCGTATTTTTAATCCGTTCGCAAGCACCGCAAATGTCTGTAAATGAGCGAAGTTCCTCATTCAAAAACAAGATTTGTTCGCCCGAAAATATGCCCGCCTTATTTAATTCATGTGTACGTACGTATAGTAATTTTGCAATTTGGTTTGGTTTATGGAAACCTGCATCAACCTTTATTTGAGACACAAATAAATCGTTGTCCTTATGATGTCCACGTAAATGATTTTTTAGAGCAAAGGCATACTCAACGATTAATTCTTTGAAATACGCCCTATTCTCTACATCATCCGATGGTAAGATTGCAGTCAATTTCAAAGCAAGATTCCTAGCGTTATTTGTTAGTCCTCCCCAGAGCTTTCGACCTTCCCACCAGCGGTCATACGCCGTATTCGTTCTGAAAACAAGAAGCATCGAAATCACAAAGCCTAAGAGGCTGTGCATCATCGTAATATTTTTAAGATGGCTTTCATCAGTTAAATGAAAAATATCCAACTCTGTATAAACAACCACTGCGACATATAGGGCTATTCCAAGCAACATCGGCGCTAGTTTTCGTACAGTATCAGCTCGATGCAATCGAAAAATAAAGGTAAACCAATCTTTGGGGTTATACTGAACCATAATCCTATTCTCTTTCTTCTAAAATTCTCGAAACTACTTTTGAATCTTCGTCGTAAGCAGCATCTGCAGCAATAAACTCGTAACTTGGCAAAATTTCTTTTGCTAAGACTTTAGCTTCAGCCTGATGTCCTAACTTTTCTAATAAAACAGCTTTGTTGTATTTATAAATTCGTTCTGGATAGACACGCTCAAACCAGCCACTTTGGGTTTGTAAGCCTTCCAATAACTGTAAACACACTTCATAATCGTTCAAACGAGTTTCTAATTCTGGTAATAATTGTACCATTTTAGCGAACAAAACGCCTGTAAATTGAAAATCAGAAAAACGGTCTTTACTTGCAGCAATTTCAGATAAGTACTTCTTTGTTCCAGCAACATCATTACTTTCGAGTGCATAAATAGCCTTTAAAAGTGCTTGCTCTCTTGAGCCGAAACTGATTTTTTCGGTATATAGACCCAACTCGTTTAATAAAGCATCATTTTTGGTTTTTCCTGCATTTCTAGCACAGGCCATCAAGATATTAAAAACCTCAGTTCTAGCCTGACTTCCTCTTGGACGATACTGGTTTTCAGAGCATAAGGTATAAGCGATTTCAGGCTTTGCTAATAAATATAAAAAGTTGTAACTACACCATGTATAATCCGCAGGTGTTTTAGCAGAAGCATTAAAACCACGTAAGGACTCCGATTCTAACGTTTTCAAACCATTCGGTTCGGCAACCGCTTCTTGCAAAAATGTCAAAAAGGAATCTTTCCCTGTTTCTCCAATGCGTAGTTTTCTAGCTTCGCCAGTTGACGTGAGTACCAAAAAAGCAGGTACATCAAAAAGTCCAAATTTCTGTTCTAACGCAATCGCTTGTGCTGTGTTAGCATCCAATCGCATTATAATAAAATGTTCCTCTGCGTAGGTAGTAATTAGCGAGTCACTCAAGACTCCTAAATCCATTCGCTTCGTGGCACTACTCCAAGAACCCGCCAATTCAACTAAAACTAATTTGTTACTTTTTTGAGCAAGCTCAAGTGCTTCTGAATAAGAGCCTGTAAAAAGTTTGATGGGAGTAAATCCAAATGAGAGAAATGAAAAAACAGCAAAAATTGTGGTTAAAAATAGCTTCATAGATAATGCGTTTTATATAGTTATTGGGGTATTTAACAAATATACGTAAAAGGCTTCTGTTTTGACAAACAGAAGCCTTTCGAAATATAGAAGCAGTATGATTTCTAGGTATTATCCAACAGAACCTTCTAAAGATACAGCAAGTAACTTTTGAGCTTCTACTGCAAACTCCATTGGCAATTGATTTAATACCTCTTTTGCATAACCATTCACGATTAGAGCAACCGCTGCTTCAGACGAAATACCACGTTGGTTACAGTAGAAAATTTGGTCTTCTCCAATTTTAGAAGTAGTTGCTTCGTGTTCTACTGTAGCAGTATTGTTTTTAACTTCGATATAAGGGAACGTATGCGCTCCGCAACGGTCTCCCATCAATAAAGAGTCACATTGAGAGAAGTTACGAGCGTTATCGGCACGCTTCATAATTTCTACCAACCCTCTATAAGAGTTGTGTGATTTCCCTGCTGAAATACCTTTTGATACAATACGAGATTTTGTATTTTTCCCGATGTGAATCATTTTAGTACCTGTATCTGCTTGTTGCATGTTATTAGTCACCGCCACCGAGTAGAATTCTCCAATTGAGTTATCTCCTTTTAAGATAACTGAAGGATACTTCCACGTGATTGCAGAACCTGTTTCAACTTGTGTCCAAGAAATTTTAGAATTTGCTCCGTCACAAATACCACGTTTTGTTACGAAGTTGTAAATCCCACCTTTTCCTTCTTTGTCACCTGGATACCAGTTTTGTACAGTCGAATATTTAACTTCTGCATCTGTATGAGCAAAAATTTCAACAACTGCTGCGTGCAATTGGTTTTCGTCACGCATTGGTGCTGTACAACCTTCTAAGTAACTTACATACGAACCTTCATCTGCAACAATCAAAGTACGCTCAAACTGACCTGTACCTGCCGCATTGATACGGAAATACGTTGATAATTCCATTGGGCAACGAACACCTTTTGGAATATAACAGAATGAACCATCTGTAAATACCGCTGCGTTCAATGCAGAGAAGAAGTTATCTTTTACTGGAACAACAGAACCTAAATATTTTTTGATTAATTCAGGATGCTCGTGTACTGCCTCAGAGATTGAACAGAAAATAATTCCTTTTTCAGCTAAATCCTTTTTGAAAGTAGTTGCTACCGAAACCGAGTCAATAACGGCATCAACAGCTACACCTGACAAACGTTTTTGTTCGTTTAATGAAATTCCTAGTTTTTCAAAAGTACGACGCAATTCTGGGTCAATATCATCTAGCGACTCCACTGTTTTTTTCTGAACAGGAGCCGAATAATATTTGATTGATTGGTAATCAACAGGTTTATAATGGACATTAGACCACTTTGGTTCTTCCATTGTTAACCATGTTTGGAAAGCTTTTAAACGCCACTCCAATAACCAAGCAGGTTCGTTTTTCTTACCCGAAATCTGTCTGATTACATCTTCGTTTAATCCAGCGGCAATTTCATCCGTTTCGAAATGACTTTCAAAACCATATTTATATTCCGAACTGGTAATTTCCTCTAGTATATCAATTTCTTCTTTTGCCATGTTTTTATTGATCGTTAATCAAAAGGCTGTGTTGATTGACGGTAGCCCTTATTATCCTACAAAATTAACTAAAAAAACAGTACAATAGTTCTGCTTATTTAGAATTTTTCCAAAAAAGGCAAAAGGAGGTAAAATTTACTTAGGCAAAAGGGACACTTCTACTGACAGACTCCTCCAAAGAGATAAATGTTTCCGTTCGTTGAATGCCAGCTACTTTCTGAATTTTATCGTGCAATACCTCTCGCAAGTGAACGGTGTCCCGACAAACGATTTTAGCAAAAATGGAATAAATTCCTGTAGTGTAGTTAATACTAACCACCTCTGGGATTGCCATCATTTGCTCGGCCACATCTGCATACAAAGAGCTTTTGTCTAAATAAATGCCTAAAAAAGCAGAAATATCCCAGCCGAGTTTGGTATGATCGACAATCAACTGCGAACCTTTAACGATTCCCAACGATTCCATTTTATTCATTCGTACATGCACCGTCCCTCCCGAAACATTAATTCGTTTCCCAACTTCCGTGTAAGGCATTTTGGCATCACTCATCAGGAGTCCCAAAATTTTTAAATCAATTTCATCTACTTCAATATTTTTTTCCATTTTATTTCGTTTTAAAATTGATAAGGACTAGCATTTTTTTCGTTTTAACAGTACAATTTGGCTTAATTTCAGGAAAGTATTCGGGATAACACGACAAAAAGCGATTAAGAAATTGTCAAAAAAAACAAATGGAACACGTTCCTTTTTATGAAATTATCAAAAAAAATAGATATTTATTAAAAATAGTTAAAATTTTATATTTTTTTACTAAAATATTTGCAAAATAGTATCAAGTATATTAATTTTGCATTGTCAAGTTGAAAGAAACAATGACACAACAATGTAGGATGATGAAATTTTGGCAGACGTGCCCTCCTGTCTCGGGGGTGGTGATAAGGGATAAAGTTAGCATAATGCCTATCGCAAGATAGACTGGGGTTGACCACCAGATTTGTACTATACCTAACTGCACTGTGGAGGTTCGAGTCCTTCTCCTACAGCAAATTATCTGAAATTTAAAGGTAAACAATTTGGCAAATCAAGATTTCCTAATTACCTTTATTCTTGAATTATCGGATTGACTACGAATAAAAAGTAGTTTTATTTGGTTTTTAGTTTGTTGATGAAGTGTAATTCAAAAAAGCAG
>JBMLRK010000258.1:0-5041 GCA_049241065.1 Spirosomataceae bacterium | reverse complement strand
CCACAAATTTCAGAGCTAACTTGGAGTAACTCGCCTTCGTTGGTACGTAAACGGTCGATGTATCTAAAACGTTCTACCCATACTTTTTCGGCAACCATACTGATGTCGTTTCTAATTAAATCGACAATGGTGGCGTGTTCGGCAAGTTCTTTTTTGTTTGCCAAAATATTCGCTTCGGCATTGGGTAGGGTTGCATCAATTGTCCCTTTCATCGGATGTGATGAAATAATGCCGTCTTGAATTCTAACAAAAGTTTCGGGTGAAAATAAAACAAACTCATCCTTAAACAACAACTGGTACTTCGCCTGACTCCGCTCAAAAATCTCGGATAAACTCAGGTTTAGCGTAATAGGAGTAGGCTTGGTTAAGTTGATTAAAAAGCTGTTTCCTCGTTGCAAATGATCTTTGACAATTCGAAATGAGGCAGCATATTCTTCAAATGAAATGGGGTGTTTTTCAAAAGATACTTTTTTTTCTATAACCGTAGCGGGTATAGGTAAATGACTTAGCTCGTTGATTTTGAAATAAATCTCGTGTTGGTCAAGGTCACTTAAAGGAATGACGATAGGCTTTTTCATTTCGTAATCAATCACGAAAAGAAAAGGCGTACCTTGTTTGCCTAACTCATTCATCTGCGTGATGGCATCTTGAGCTTCGCTAGGTAATATGGTTGATTTATAATTCAATTGACGAATGGGGCAATGGGTTTCAACCCGTTGAGATTTAATGTGTTGAATAATGAAATGGGTAAACGGGTTTTAACCCGTTTGGTGTACAGAACGGGTTAAAACCCATTCACCCTCTGGTAAAACAAAATCAGCACGAAACTTGTTGCCTCGTGCTGAAAATATTTATGTTATAGACTGCGACAGAACTTCTTGGAACGAAACCTTATAGGTTTTCAAAACCTATAAGGTTTTTACGGATTAAAATTCTACTAAGTTATGTCGCACTCTATATCTTACTAAAATATGCTACTTGAAGTACGAAATTTAAAATTCAAAATTCAAAATTTCACATCACTACTGAATAACATGTTTTCCTTTTTCTACTGCTCTGCTCAAGCCCGAAACATCCGAACCGCCCGCTGTTGCAAAGAAAGCCTGACCGCCACCGCCGCCTTTCACTTCTTTTGCCATTTCACGAACAATTTTTCCTGCATCTAAACCTTTATCAGCTACTAAGTTATCGGCAATCATTACCGCCAATTGTGGTTTTCCACCAATTTCAGCAGCTAGTACGCAATACAAATCGCTAATTTTTGCTTTCAAGTCGTACGCTAATTGCTTCAAGGCATCAGCATTAGCAACTTCTACCACTTCAGCAATGATATTTACGCCATTTACCGTACTTACTTTGGTTAATAAGTTGGCTTTAATCGCTTGTAATTTTTCTAATTCAAAGCCTTCGATTTTCTTGGTCAACGCTGCTTTTTCTTCAATAAGGGCTTTCACTGCCTTCACAACGTCAGCCTGTCCTTTGAATAAGCCTTTTAGCTCGTTTACAATCGCTAATTGCTCTTCAAACATCGCTAATGCCTTTGTACCCGTGTAAGCTTCTACACGACGCACACCTGCCGAAACAGAGCTTTCTGCTACAAATTTAAACAAGCCAATCTCACCTGTCGATTGTACGTGTGTACCCCCACAAAGTTCTACCGAGAAGTTCGGGTCAAAGGTAATAACACGCACGAAATCACCGTATTTTTCGCCAAACGTTGCCGTTGCTCCTGCATTGATTGCTTCTTGAATAGGCACATTACGTTTTTCGTCTAAAGCAATATTCGCTCTAATTTTCGCATTGACAATATCTTCAATTTTGCCTAACTCTTCCTCCGTTACTTTCGAGAAATGAGAGAAGTCAAAACGAGTAATGTCTTCGTTTTGGTACGAACCTTTTTGAGAAATATGTGAACCCAACACCTCACGCATTGCCGACAACATCAAGTGAGTAGCAGAGTGATTTGAGGTAATTTTTGTTCTTCTATCCGTGTCAATACTTGCTGTTAAAGCACTAGGATTTGCTTCGTAAGCAGCGATAAATTGATCAAAGTTCTTGTCTGTCGAAATATGAATGAACAAGTCATTTTCTTTCTTCGTATCGGTGATTTTTATTTTTACTAACTCATCACTCGAAACTCTTACCTCTAAAACTCCAGAGTCGCCAACTTGTCCACCCATTTCTGCGTAGAAAGGCGTTTTGTCTAAGACGATATGAACCTCTTGTCCTGTTTTAGTTTTTACTTTACGGTATTTGATGATGCTTGCCGAAGAACTTGTTTCGTCATAACCTACAAATTCAAAGTCAAAATCTTCTTCCGAAACAATTGTCCAGTCCGTTGCTTCTTTCGATGAATCTTTACGAGAACGGTCTTTTTGAGCTTGAAGGGCTACTTTAAAGCCTTCTTCATCAATTGATAAGCCTTTTTCACGAGCAATTAATGCCGTTAAATCCACGGGAAAACCAAAGGTGTCTGAAAGCTCAAACACTACGTCTCCGCTTATCACTCCCCCTTTGGGGGTTAGGGGGGCTATTTCGTCTAGTCGTTGAAGCCCTTTTTCAAGCGTTCTCAAGAATGAGTTTTCTTCTTCTAAAATTACTTTCTGAACAAAATCTTGTTGTGCTTTTAATTCTGGGAAAACCCCGTCGAATTGGTCAGCCAACATCGGGATAATCGTGTTCATAAATGGCTCACGGAAACCTAAATAGGTATAACCATAACGAACAGCACGACGTAAAATACGACGAATTACATAACCCGCTTTGTTATTAGACGGTAACTGACCGTCTGCAATAGCAAAAGCAATGGCACGGATGTGGTCAGAAATTACACGCAAAGCGATGTCAGCCCACTTCTCCTCGCCGTAAGTTTTACCAGCTTTATCACCGATAAATTTAATGGTATTTGAGAAAACGTCGGTATCGTAGTTCGATTGTTTTCCTTGAATCGCCATACAAAGACGTTCAAAGCCCATTCCTGTATCTACGTGTTTAGACGGAAGCGATACCAATGAACCATCAGCCATACGCTCAAACTGCATGAATACGTTATTCCAGATTTCAACCACTTGCGGGTGGTCAGCATTCACCAATTCCTTACCTGATTTTAGAGCAATTTCAGCCTCATCACGTAAGTCGATATGGATTTCAGAGCAAGGACCACAAGGGCCAGTATCGCCCATTTCCCAGAAATTATCTTTTTTATTTCCTAAAATAATACGGTCTTCACCTACCATAGAAGCCCAAATATCCCAAGCTTCTTGGTCAAAAGGAACGCCATCTTTTTCATCTCCTTGAAAAACAGAGACATAAATACGGTCTTTAGGAAGTTTATATACTTCGGTTAATAATTCCCAAGACCAGGCTAAGGCTTCTTTTTTGAAATAATCACCAAATGACCAGTTTCCCAACATTTCAAACATGGTATGGTGGTACGTATCAAAACCTACATCCTCCAAGTCATTATGCTTACCCGAAACACGTAAACATTTTTGTGTATCGGTAATACGCTTAGACGGAGGAGTTCCATTACCTAAGAAAAAGTCTTTGAACTGAGCCATCCCTGAGTTATTGAACATCAAGGTTGGGTCATTTTTTGCTACTAAAGGAGCAGAAGGAACAATTAAGTGACCTTTCGATTGGAAAAAGTCTAAAAACTGTTGGCGTATTTCTCTGGAAGTCATTCGTATATATAGATAAAAAGAAGAAAGAATTGGTTGTTGGACAGTTAAAACCCTGCTTAGTCCTCCTTTTCTTTCGTTCTGCTTTCAATGAAATTTAATGCTTACTAAAGCAAATTTCTTGCAAAATTAGTTGATTTGTTCTTGAAGACCGCATCGAAGTAAAATCATTTTTAACTTATTGTAGCAGAACTAGGTATAAATATTCGTTAATCTTGCTTATTTTCGTAAAACAAGCGTATTAACTACTGATTTTTTAACTAACCCGAAGCATCGTTTTAATGGAAAACCTTACAAAACGTTATTATTCAATTTCTGAAGTAGCCCAAATGTTTGACGTAAATATTTCAAAGTTACGTTTTTGGGAAGAACAGTTCCCTACTCTAAACCCCAAACGAGACAAAGCGGGTGATCGTAAATATACCCCAGAGGACATTAATCATTTAGAGGAAATTGTACAGCTCATTGATGTCGATGGCTACACGATTGAAGGAGCAAAGCGTGCGTTGGAAAAATTCAGAAAAAATAAAATTGAAACTAAAAAAATCGTAGATTCTCTTACTCGTCTAAAAGGTTTTATGATTGAATTAAGAGATAGTTTAGAGGAATAGTGTTTGGCACTGACTCTTCGTTTTACATTTGTCCATAAAAATATTATGTCTGCATCTCAAGAAAAGCTATATCAAGTAGCTTTAACACTTGTTCCTAAAATTGGTGACGTTAAAATTCGACAACTCATCAGCTATTGTGGATCTGCCGAACAAGTGTTTAATACACCAGCATCCAAATTAGTTAAAATTCCCAACATCGGCGAAACCATTGCAGGCAATATCGGTAATAAATCGGTATTGGAAAAGGCATGGAATATCATTCAAGAAGGTGATAAACTGGGTGCTGAATTGCTATTCTATACCGATGAAGCCTATCCAAATCGGATGAAGCAACTTTATGACGCACCCGTGTTGCTTTATTATCGTGGGAAAGCCAACTTAAATGCAACCAAAACCGTTGCAATGGTAGGCACTCGTCAGGCAACCGAATATGGGAAACAGATTACAGAAGATATTATTGCCGATTTGCAAGTATATAATCCCTTGATTATTAGTGGTCTTGCTTATGGGATTGATATTGCTGCTCACAAAGCTTGTCTAAAATTTAACATACCAACTATTGGGGTAATGGCAAGTGGAACAGATTTGATTTATCCATATCAGCATAAAAATACCTCTGAACAAATGATGGAACAGGGTGGTTTGTTGAGCGAATATCCTTTTGGTACAGAGCCTGACCAACGGTATTTTCCGCAACGCAATCGAATCATTGCAGGCATGGCCGATGTGACCATCGTGGTGGAAGCGGCT
>JBMLRK010000257.1:0-3481 GCA_049241065.1 Spirosomataceae bacterium | reverse complement strand
GGGCTAAAATGTACTGTCTTAGCCCTGAAAGGGCGATATATCTCAGCGATGGGTAACGCCCATCGTCAAAAAAGGATTTTACAAAATTTGTCAGAGACTGCTATTTCTCAATCCTTCGTACACTATTAATGTTAAATTTTGAAATATTACTTAACCCGTTTTGTGATAACTAAAGCCACCATTAAAACCTATCCAATATTGAATAAACTTACTTGATTTCTACGGGTTAAAAACCCATAGGCCCCAAAAATGATAACGATTATTTATTCTAAAAAAGGACGGTTTCTTTAGATAAATCTAATACTTTTACCGATACATTTCAATCAAAACAAACAATAAATGAAGAAAATTGTACTTTTTCTCTCCACTCTTTTATCATTCCTAGTTACGAATCCTCTTTCCGCACAGGACTTCTCGGAAGACTTTAATTTTAGTGGTGCATTAACCGCCAATTCATGGACGGCTCACAGTGCGGGCGGTACAAGTGCCCAGACAACCAGTGCAACTGGATTGAGCATGACAGGATTAAACGGCTCTGGCAATGCCGTAGTGCTGAATACTTCAGGCGAGGATGTTTCTAAATCATTAGGTACGAGCTATTCTTCTGGAAGTGTCTATCTTTCATTTTTAGTAAATGTCAGTGCAGCAAAAACCGCAGGTGATTACTTTATCCACTTGATTCAAGGAACTACTAGTAGTGGTACTTTCTACCCACGTATTTTCGTAAAATCGGTTACAGACGGAATCCAATTTGGGATTTCCAAAACTTCTACCGCAGCCGCAACCATTGCTTACACAAGCAAAACGTATTCGCTCAATACAACCTATTTGGTAGTGGTCAGATATACCTTCAATACAGGCTCAACGACGGACGATACAGCAGAATTGTTCGTTAATAACTCATTCACGAGCAATACCGAACCCAGTAAAAGCGATTGGTTAGCAGCCATTGATACGCCAACTGATGCTACAAGTTTGGGCATGATTGCTTTAAGACAAGGAAACGCTACTAATGCAGCCAACTTAACCCTAGACCGTATTAGAGTGGGAGCTACTTGGACGAGTATTGCTTCTTTGGCGAGTCAGCCTGTACTAAGTGTGAATAACGTCACTGTTCCAAACACCAATTTAGGAACAGCTTCAAACAGTGCTAAAATTGAGGTAATTGCTTCTGATTTAACCGCTCCTATTTCGGTAGCATTCAGCACGAGTAATGCCAATTTTGAATTCAGCTTAGACAACGGAGTTACATGGGGTACTGGTTCTACGATGGATAAAAAAGGCGGTACAGTCTTGGTGCGTTCTTCGGCAAAAGCAATTCTTGGTGACAATGGAGCAACCATCACATTCACAAGTGGAAGTCTAACCGCTAGTTCAACTATCAAAGGTACAGTATTCCCCGTGGGTACAGGGCTTTGTGGAATTACGAGTCCGATTAATAAAATACGAGCAGCTATTCCCTCACAAAACACTTACACAGGAACTGCGGTAACGCTTGCAGGTAGAGTGGCTAGTAAATTTGGAACGAACAAATTTTATCTTCAAGATAACACAGGTGGTATCGCTATTTTCTCAGCAAGTGGAAGCACCTTGTTTGACGGTATCGTCGTAGGCGATTCGGTGCAAGTGACAGGAGCAACCGCACGCTTCAATGGCGAAGCAGAAATCTTAAACCCTACGTGTATCAACAAAGTAGCGGGTACATCAGTAGCTCCTAAAGCGGTCGTATTTGATGCGAGCAAAGTTGTTGCAGGTAATAACTTACCTACATTTTTAGAAAATAACGAAGGAAAATTAATTCAGCTTACGGGCGTAAACTTCTTGGCTTCGGGTACTTTTGCGACTGGAAATTACAGTATTTCGGCTTGTAACAACTTGGGCGATGGCGAAATCAGAATTGATGCCACTGCTACAACCATTATCGGAAGTAGTATTCCTACGGTAAGTCAGGCCATTACGGGCGTTGTTGGGCATTATATCAACACCAGTGCTACGGTAGATATTCTACAAGTATTCCCAAATGCTTTAGGCGATTTAGCTAAAAGTACGTTTAGCTGTTCTATCCCTGTTATTACGCCAGCGGCAAGCTGTGGTACATTGGCAGGTACGGAAATCAGTGCCGATTCAACTTTAGACGTAACCACTTGGAATGCAGAGTGGCTAGGAAACACCACTACTTCTCCAAGTGCTTTAGGGCCTATTGATGATGCTCAACAAATGACGAATGTAATAGCGGTATTGAGTAATTTAAAATCGGATGTATTCTGTTTGGAAGAAATTTGTGACCATACGCAATTTATCGCTCGTGTAGCAAAAGATTTACCGAACTACGGTGTAAAATGTCAAACAGAATTCTATTCGCACTCAGTTGATGCCCCAGAAAAAGCAAATGATGCAACTACCTATTCACAGAAAGTATGTTTTGTTTACAACAAAGCAGTCGTAACACCGATTGATGCAGAGTGTAAATCCTTGTTAGCAGGAAAATATTCTTACCCAACTGTTAACAACTGGGCATCGGGACGTTTACCATATTTGTTTGTGGCGAATGCGGTATTAAACGGAAAGAGCAAAAAAATCCATTTCGTAGGTCTTCATGCAAAATCGGGGTCGGCATTAACGGATTATAACCGTAGAAAACAAGATGTTCTTGATTTAAAGACTGAACTAGATGCCAATTACGCCACTGCCAATATCATCATGTTGGGCGACTATAACGACGATTTAGATACGTCTATCGCTGTTGGAAATGCGTCTTCTTACGCCCCTTTTGTGAAGGATACTAAAAATTACAATCCTATCTCAAAAGCCTTGAGTATGTGTGGCGTATCTAGTACGGCATCGTATCCTGATATTATTGATCACTTATTGGTTTCTAACGAATTTGGTACAATCACTATTGACAAAGCAAAACCTGCGGCTTCTACTTCGGGAATGTACTATTTAGACAATACCATCAACGTGGCTCGCCCAATCAATTACGTGGCGAACTATGTGAATAGCACGTCTGACCACTATCCTGTGTCTAGTCGTTTTTACTTTGGCTTCTTACCTGAAAAGATTTTAGCAAGTACCAAAGAAGAAGATGCGTTCTACCGTATTTTCCCAAATCCTGCAACGGATTATGTGACGATTCAGTTAAAAACAACGGTGAAAAGAAATGCGAACGTAACGCTATACAATGCTTTTGGACAAGCTGTTATCCAACAAGGAATCACGCAAGAAACAACGCAGATTCCGACCAGTAACTTACCTAAAGGTGTTTATATAATCCATATCAAAAACGAGCAAGAAGAAGGTTCGTTTAAAATGATAAAGGAATAAAAAATTAGTTCCCTTCCACTTAGCGGGCGACTGAAGTCACCCGCTAAGTGGAATCACAAATATCCTCCTCTCCCATTTTCTACTTTATTTTACTAGAGTCTATAAATCTGTGAGTTTGGAAAACCCCAACACTTCCATTTAGCAGGTGACTTAAGTC
>JBMLRK010000256.1:0-6569 GCA_049241065.1 Spirosomataceae bacterium | reverse complement strand
ACCATTATTTTGGCTTGATTCTTGCTTGTGGTCATAAAATTACCACAAGCACTTTTAACAAAATAATCTTATGAAAACCTTACAGCGATGCCTCCTCTTAGTACTGTTTTTCTTTTTGTATTTCGCTGGCTACGCACAACTTCCCTGTGGCTTTGGTAACATTTCTGCTGAGGAAGAAAAGATAGCACAACAACTGATTAAACAGTTTAGTACCAATAAACAATTCAATGGCTCTGACCCTGTGTACATCGCTGTAAAACCGCACTTTGTTACTACAGATGCAGGGGTGACCAACATGAGTATGGCTGCATTTAACAATGCCATCGCCATTTGTAATCAGTATTTTATCAATGCAGGAATCCAATTTTATATTTGTGGTACACCTGCCAATACCCCTAATTACATCAACTCTACGGCCATGTACAACTGGCAAACTACGGGTTTTAAACAAGATTCTGTTACGAGTGCCAATAATGTAACCAACGCTCATAACATCTATTTCAGTAATAGTTTGGGCGGTGTAGGCGGTTTTTCGTATGGTTCAACCCAAAACAGGGCTTATAACAATAGCTTCTCTTTGAATAGTCAGGCTGATGACAATAAGACTCTTGCCCATGAGTTGGGTCATTATTTCAATCTTGCTCATACGTTTAACAACAGTGGAGCGACCAACCCAAACGACCGAGAACGAGTAACTCGCAATCCTGCTGAGGTATCACCACGCCTATCAGCAAACTGTAGCAGTACAGGTGATTACCTCTGCGATACACCCGCTGACCCTTATAATTTAAGTGGTGGAAAATTAGTAGGTTGTAATTCGCTTGGCACAGGAATTAGCATTTTGGATGCCAATAATGACCCTTTTGTGCCATCGGCATATAATGTAATGAATTACTATTTTTGCCAGCCTTACGACTTTACGCCACTTCAATACGCTCGTATGAATACCGCTTTGGCTATTAATAATACTCCAAGTTCAAACCCTGCCACTCGTTATACCTTAGACTGTGCTGAAACTCCTCAAGATGCCCCAAGCAACGTTGCTGCATCGCTCATTTCCAACAGTGTCTCATTAGGTGTCCTCATTCAATGGACAGATAATTCGAGTAATGAAACAGGCTATATCATTGAACGTTCAACAAGCCCTACGGATAATTTCGTTGCCATTGGCGGTGTCGATGCCAATGTTACCTCTTTTAAGGATTTGAAAACGTTGATACAACAGACGTATTATTATCGTGTAAAAGCCTCCAACACAAAAGCTAATTATAATACGACGATTCCTACGGTGAGTACTCCTGCTATCTGTGGCCCTCAATATTCAAATGGATGTTTGGTAAATGCGAATATTACCAATTTCTCAATAACAAACAGCAATGGAACAACGCTATTATCGAATCTTGGTTCTGGCTGTTCTGCGAATAACTTTGGGGATTACACCAATCTAAGCCCTGCTTCCGTAAAAGCAGGAACAACCTATAACTTTACCATGAATACTGCCCTGAGTTCAGCGGGATATTATTTTCCAGAACATGTTGGTATATGGATTGATGCAAATCAGAATAATAGCTATTCTGATGCTGGTGAGCTTGTTTTTCAAAGTTCAGGAACCGTGATGAGTGGAACGACCGAATTAAGTGGCTCGTTCACCGTACCTGCTTCTGCGAACACAGGAGCGATTCGGTTAAGAATTAGAAGTCGGATTAAAAGCGAAGGTCTAGTCGATAGCCCTTGTGGCATATTTGGCACGGGAGAAACAGAAGACTATTTGTTAAATGTGAATCCTTCTGTCAGTATTACTACTAGTATTCCTACCGTATGTTCAAGCAACAATACACTCTCTGTCAGCTTTTTAAGTAATTTTACCGCAAATAATGACAATCTCTATACGGTACAACTCTCCGATGCAACTGGAAATTTCAGCAATGCCACTACTGTCGGTTCTGGGACTAACAGTCCCATCCTTGTTACCATTCCAACGAATACACCAGCAGGCTCTTCCTACAAGCTGAGAGTAAATTCAAGTTCTCCAGCTGTCATTGGTAGTGAAACCAGTGGATTTGGATATGGAGAATCCACAGCCAATATTAGCGTATCAGGACGAGATATTATTAATTCAGGAATGAGCAGTAGCCTCCTCCTTACTTTTACGGGAGCAGCTCCTTATAGTTATACACTCTCGAATGGGAGTTCTGCATCTGGGATAACGAGCCAGTCTGTCAACATTAACATTACTCCTTCATCCACAACAAGTTATACGCTCAATACGGCAAGTGGTGGTTGTGGAACAGCAACCATATCAGCAGGTACTGCAACGGTAAGCGTTATCCCCTATTGTATCCCGTTATATACAAATAACTGTTCCCCAACGGCTACAACTACCAAAATGGCTATTAACCAAGTAACCCTCAAAAAAGCCAACGGACAGCTTTTATTGAACAATGATAATTCAAATTGTTCTACGTATGAATTTAGTGACTTTACGAGTTCTTCTGCACTTCCGGTACCACTACTCAAAGGAGACAGCACTTATATCTTTTTTGTAAAAGCGTATCTTAGCTCTGATGGTTATTATTACCCGCAATACTTCACGGTATGGATTGATTATAACAACAACAATAGTTTTGCGGATGCAGGCGAACTGGTTTTTCAATCAACAGATTCTGGTTTGTCGGCCACAGGAACGTTCACGATACCATCTAATGCAAGCATAGGAACTACTCGAATGCGAGTACGTAGCCGTTATGGTGCTGCTGCAACAGATGCTTGTAGTTCACATTCAAATGGAGAAGGCGAAGATTATGCTGTACAGATTTCTCGAATTGTTTCTGTCGGAGGAACAGTTGCGGGGGGAAACATCAGTGTTTGTCCCAATACAGACATCAATGTACAACTAAGCTTGTCTAGCCAAACAGGAACTATCTTAAAGTGGCAATCAGCCAATGATTCTACTTTTACAAGCCCTATTGACATCACAAATACAACTGCCACACAAGTCGTATCTACGGTTTCAAGTACCACGTATTTTAGAGCAATTGTTAAAAACGGAGTTGCTCCAGAAGTAAGTTCGGCTTTTGCTCGAATCATGGTGAATCCGATTACAAGTATCCAATCGGGTAATTGGGAAGACACCAGTACTTGGAATTTAGGTCGAATTCCTCAACAAGACGACTTTGTAACCATTCGTAGTTCAGATACAGTTTATATCAATACCGATTCGGCACAAGCAAAATGTTTGTACAATGCTCAAGACAGCCAATTAATCTATGGCAATACTAGTGGAAAACTAACATTAGGAAACTAATCCCTGATAAATTTACTCCCCAAAGAGGCTCGAATTAATTTTTGAGCCTCTTTTTTATTGATATATATCAAGTATGTAAATACATCCTTCGTATTCAAGTTTTTACAAAGATGACAACCTTACTCCTTTCAACAATTGCTCAATATCATTGAAAAATTTTCATAAAACAGGGCATTTATTAGATTGTAACTCTAAAAAATGGTCTTTTTTTTTCAAAAAATGACATTTTCGTAAAAATACTTAAACCAAAAATTCTATCCTGCTCTGCACTAAGTAGATATTATCATATTATAAATTATTTTTACCATTTGTTGTAATAAATTCGGCATTATATGTTAAGTTTGAAACAAATTAGACGTAGAAGTAATCATTACCAAATATTCTTCTGCATTTTCAATCATCACAAAAAACTAAAATATCGTCTTTTATGAAGAAAAATTTCCTTCTGACGGTCCTAGCTATGCTTGGACTCCTTGCCAACACATTTGCTCAAGACAAAACAATCACAGGAACAGTAACAGATGCCAAAGATGGAGCGGCACTAGCAGGCGTAACTGTGAGATATGCTAAAGGTGGCTCAGTAACTGATGGAACGGGACATTTCAGCATCAAAGTACCTTCGGCAGTGAGTAAATTAATCTTCTCTTCTGTAGGTTATACGACACAAGAAGTAGCAATTCCTGCATCAGGTACAGTTAACGTTGCTTTAGCAGCTTCAATTAGCCAATTAGACGAAGTTGTAGTTTCAGTAGGTAGTAGAAGTTCACAAAGAACCATTACAGACTCACCACTTCCAATTAACATTTTCTCTACTTCCGATCTAAAAAGTACAGGTCAAGTATCTTTCGACAAAGCCCTTCAATACAGAGTACCTTCATTCAACACAGTTAACACTCCAGTAAACGATGCTTCAACGTTACTTGACCCTTACGAACTTCGTAACCTTGGGCCAAGCCGTACCTTAATTTTGATTAACGGTAAACGTAAAAACTTGAGTTCGTTATTGTATGTTCAATTTGCACCGGGTAGAGGTGAAACAGGTGTTGACCTTTCGTCAATTCCTACAGATGCTATCAAGCGTGTAGAGGTTTTAAGTGATGGTGCATCCGCACAATATGGTTCAGATGCGATTGCAGGGGTAATGAACGTAATCTTAAAAGATAAATTCGAATACTCGTCATTAACAGTGAATTCAGGAATTACAGGCAAAGGAGATGGAGCTTCTTATGGTTTATCATTCAATGGTGGAGCAAACTTCGCTGAAAAAGGATTTGTTAACTACACCGTAGGATTCAGTCAACAAGACAACGCCATTCGTTCTGGAAATATTGATTTAGTATCTGAACAATTTGCTTTTGGTGGAGATGCAACTTCAAATGCTCAAATCGCAGCGTACTTGAAACGTTTCCCAACAGGTAATAACAAAAACGGTACAGGTGCTACTACAGCAGCTAAATTCTTGATCAATGCAGGAGTACCAGTTAGTCCAACGGCACAATTATATGCAAACGCTGCTTTCGTTGCTAAAAAAGTATTAAGTAATGCCAATTATCGTCAACCATATTGGAAACAAGATTATGGTTTGTTACATGCTGCAGGAACAGAGTACATTGGTTATGAGCCTACTTTTGAAGGTGATTTGACAGATTACAATGCAACAATTGGTGTAAAAGACGATGCTAATGGCTGGAAAAAAGACGTAAGTTTCACAATTGGTGGTAACCAACAATTGTACTCGGTTGATAACACAGTTAACCACTCATTAAAAGGAAAAAGTCCTATTTCATTCAAAACTGGTGGTTATAACTTCAGCCACATGGTAGGAAACATCGACTTATCGAAACAGGTAACTGAAAAGTTAAACGTAGCATTTGGTTCTGAAATGCGTTCTGAATCGTATCAAATCATTGCAGGAGATACTTCTTCGTATTCTGGAGAAGGATCAAACTCATTCCCAGGTATTAGAGCAGAAAATGCTAAAACAAACACTCGTTTTAACTTTGGTGCATACTTAGATTTAAGCTATGACATTACTGACAAGTGGTTAGTAAATGGTACAGTACGTGGTGAAAACTATAGTGATTTTGGTGGAACGTTCGTTTGGAAGGCTTCTACTCGTTATAAAATCCTTGATGACAAAATCGTATTAAGAGGTTCTGCTTCAACAGGTTTTAGAGCTCCAACTTTACACCAAATTTATGCACAGTCAACTCAAGCAGCATTCGTAGGAGGACAAATCGCTTTATCTGGTTTATTCAACAACAAAAGTGTAGTAGCAAGAGCATTGGGTATTCCTTCGTTGAAACCTGAAAAATCAACAAACTTTACCTTAGGATTAGGCTTGCAACCAGTTAAAAATTTAAGCATTACCTTAGATTACTACAACATTGATATTTCTGACAGAGTTGTATATAGTTCTTCTATCAAAACAAGTGATGCTGGTTCAGTATTAGGTCAAATTTTGACATCTAACAACTTAAAAACAGTTCAGTTCTTTATCAACGGTATCAAAA
This sequence comes from Spirosomataceae bacterium, assembly GCA_049241065.1. Classification (GTDB taxonomy): domain Bacteria; phylum Bacteroidota; class Bacteroidia; order Cytophagales; family Spirosomataceae; genus JALRIJ01. Next base: position 752 of record JBMLRK010000256.1, on the reverse strand, counting down.
CAAATACTCAAGGATTAGACTATGTTGTTAGCTACAAAAACGTATTAGTAGGTAAAGGAAAAATGAACTTCAATTTAGCTGGTAACTTTACTTTAAATAACGAAATCGTAGGAGACCCAACTACTCCAGCGGCTATTAAAGCAGCAGGTTCATCAATCCTAAGCACGCAAATTAAGTCATTATTGACGAGAAGTCGTCCAATGTATAAAGCAATCTTTGGAGTTGATTACATGATAGGAAAAGTACAATTCAATTTGAATAATACATTATTCGGTAAAACTGAATTCCAAGATTTAGACAATAGCTACTTCTTCTTTGATGCAAACGGTGTTGCTAATACATCTGGAGGGACTAATGCTATGGAGTATATCAAACAAGAATTCTCTCCAGCAGTGGTTACGGACTTAAACGTTGGTTATAACTTTACAGATAAATTATCAGCTTCATTCACTGTAAATAATATCTTAAATGTATTACCATCTTGGAAATTAGTTGCCTTGAACTCAACAGGCCAAAAATTATTAGATAACCCGGCTCAAAAACAATTGCTAGAAGGTGGTTTGACATTTGACGGACGTTACCAAATCTTAGGTTATAACGGTTCTCAATTCAGCCAATTAGGTACAACCTTCAACGCAAGTATCAATTACAAATTCTAAGAGAAACTAATTCTCAAACTAGAGAGGTTATTCGAAAGAGTAACCTCTCTTTTTGTTTTCCCTAAAAAATAATACATTTGATGAAACGTTAAA